>NZ_JBFEKM010000087.1:0-17090 GCF_041552635.1 Sulfitobacter sp. | reverse complement strand
TGGGACAAGCTGCGCACCGATCCGGTCTTGCGGATGTTCGTGATCTCGCTTGGCTTCTACGGCATGTCCACCTTCGAGGGTCCGATGATGTCGATCCGCGCGGTCAATTCGCTGTCGCATTACACCGACTGGACCATCGGGCACGTGCATTCCGGCGCACTTGGCTGGAACGGCATGATCACCTTTGGCGCGCTGTACTTCCTGACGCCGAAACTATGGGGTCGTGAAAAGATGCATTCGATGTCCGCGATCAACTGGCACTTCTGGTTGGCCACCATCGGCATCGTTCTCTACGCCGCCTCGATGTGGGTCACCGGCATCATGGAAGGTCTGATGTGGCGCGAGGTCGATGATCAGGGCTTCTTGGTCAACTCCTTTGCCGACACCGTCGCCGCCAAGTTCCCGATGTATGTGGTGCGCGGCATGGGCGGGGTTCTCTACCTCACTGGTGGGCTGATCATGGTCTGGAACATGTGGATGACCATTCGCGGCGCGAAACCGGTGACCACAGCGCTGCCCTCAAACGCAACACCCGCAGAATAAGGAGCTGAAACAATGGCCTTTATCGACAAACACGCCATCCTTGAGAAAAGCCCCACCTTGCTGCTGGTTGCATCGCTGCTTGTGGTCACTGTGGGGGGCATCGTGGAAATTGCCCCCCTGTTCTGGCTGGAAAACACCATCGAAGAAGTCGAAGGCGTGCGGCCCTATTCCCCGCTCGAGCTGACCGGGCGCGACATCTATGTGCGCGAAGGCTGCTATGTCTGCCACAGCCAGATGATCCGCCCCATGCGCGACGAGGTGGAGCGCTATGGCCACTATTCGCTGGCTGCGGAATCGATGTATGACCATCCGTTCCAATGGGGCTCCAAACGCACCGGTCCCGACGTGGCCCGCGTGGGGGGGCGCTATTCCGATGCGTGGCATGTGGATCACCTAAGCGATCCGCAATCCGTGGTGCCGGAATCGATCATGCCGAAATACGCGTTCCTCAAGGAAACGCCAATCAAGCCGACCCACACGCAAGCGCTGATGAAAACCCACCGTTTTGTCGGCGTCCCCTATACCGACGAACAGATCGAAGCGGCCGAGTCAGATTTTCGCGTTCAGGCCGATCCGGATGCGGATTACGACGGGATGCTTGAACGCTACCCCGGTGCGGCCGTATCGAACTTCGACGGCCAACCCGGCGTGACCGAAATGGACGCGCTGATCGCCTATCTCCAAATCCTTGGAACCATGGTTGATTTCTCGACCTTCACCCCAGATGCCAGCCGCTGAGGAGGCACGATATGAATACCTATTCCCTCTTGCGCGAACTTGCCGACAGCTGGGTTCTGCTCGCCATGTTCATCTTCTTTGCGGGCGTGATCCTGTGGGCCTACCGGCCCGGCAGTGGCGAAGTTTACAAATCCGTCGCCCACATCCCTTTGGGCGACGACACCAAGCCAAAAACCATTCCAGCGAAAGGCGATGACCATGTCTAAAGGTAAAAAGGACGACATCACCGGTCAATCCACCACCGGTCACAGCTGGGACGGCATCGAAGAGCTGAACACCCCGCTGCCACGTTGGTGGCTGTGGACGCTGTATCTTTGCATCATCTGGGCGATCCTCTATTCGATCGCTTACCCTGCATGGCCGATGGTTTCAGGTGCGACCAAAGGGCTGCTGGGTTGGTCGACCCGTGCGAATGTGGCCGCCGACATCAAGGCTCACGAGGGCAAAAATGCCGATCTGGTCACTGCGTTGCTGGCGACCGACATGGACGCATTGCCCACCGATCCCGACCTGAACCGCTATGCCACCGCGCGCGGCGGTGCGGTGTTCCGGGCAAATTGTTCGCAATGCCACGGGTCGGGCGCTGCCGGGGCCAAGGGGTATCCGAACCTTCTGGATGATGACTGGCTTTGGGGCGGTGAAATGGCCGATATCGAATATACCGTGCGCCATGGCATCCGCAACGATCAGGACGGCGATGCGCGCTATTCTCAGATGCCCGCCTTTGGCGACATGCTGGAAAAGCCGGAAATCGCCGCGGTGGTGGAACATGTCGTGTCCCTGTCCAATGCCGACTATGACGCCGAACTGGCCGCGACGGGCGCAACTGTCTTTGCCGATAATTGCGCGGCCTGTCACGGTGAAACCGGTTTGGGCGACCGTGCCCAGGGTGCGCCCAATCTGGCGGATGCGATCTGGCTTTATGGCGGTGACCGCGCGACCCTGACCGACACAGTCATCAATGCCCGTTTCGGTGTGATGCCCGCTTGGGGTCCACGCCTGACCGAAGCCGACGTACGTGCCGTTTCCGCCTATGTTCACGGGCTGGGTGGCGGTGAATAAATCGACGATTTGAAAAACCTTGATCAAGATCAAGGTTTGCGCCCCCTGACCCGGCTAAGGTCAGGGGGCGAAAAGGATTTATCTGATGACTGACCAAACCACGCCACCCTCCCTATATGCCCCACGTGAGCCGATTTTCCCCCGCCGCGTCACGGGGTTTTTTCGCCGTTTCAAATGGGCGATTATGATCGTCACCCTTGGCATTTATTACATCACCCCGTGGATCCGGTGGGACCGTGGCCCCAGCCTGCCCGATCAGGCGGTGTTGGTGGATCTGGCCAGCCGCCGCTTCTATTTCTTCTGGATCGAGATCTGGCCCCATGAATTCTATTTCGTCGCAGGCCTGCTGATCATGGCGGGGCTGGGGTTGTTTCTGTTCACCTCGGCGCTTGGCCGCGTCTGGTGCGGCTATACCTGCCCCCAGACGGTCTGGACTGACCTTTTCATTCTGGTGGAGCGCTGGATCGAAGGCGACCGCAACGCGCGCGTCCGCTTGCACCACGCGAAATGGAGCGTGCAAAAATGGCGGCTTCGCCTGACAAAATGGGCCGTGTGGTTGGTCATCGCCGTGGCCACAGGCGGGGCGTGGGTGTTCTACTTTACCGATGCACCGACGCTGGCGCGTGATCTGGTCGGCCTGACCGCCCACCCCGCCGCCTACATCACCATCGCGATCCTGACGGCGACGACTTTTGTTTTTGGGGGGTTCCTGCGCGAACAGGTCTGCAATTACATGTGTCCGTGGCCCCGCATTCAGGCCGCGATGATGGACCCCGACACCATCACCGTCGCCTACCGCGAGTGGCGCGGAGAGCCGCGCGGCAAGAAACATGACGGCACCACGGGCGATTGCATCGACTGCATGGCCTGCGTCAATGTCTGCCCCGCTGGCATCGACATTCGCGACGGCCAACAGATGGAGTGCATCACCTGTGCGCTGTGCATCGACGCCTGTGACGACGTGATGGCAAAGATCGGCAAGCCGCGCGGTCTGATCGACTATATGGCCCTGTCCGACGAGGCCGCAGAGCGTGCCGGTGCCAAGCCGAAACCGATCTGGCGTCATATCTTGCGGCCCCGGACGATCCTTTACACAGCGATATGGTCGCTGATCGGCGTAGGGCTGGTTTATGCGCTGTTTATCCGGTCGGACATCGAATTGACCGTCAGCCCGGTCCGCAACCCGACCTATGTGACCCAATCGGATGGCTCGATCCGCAACATCTATGACGTGCGCCTGCGCAACAAGTCTGGCGAAGACCGGCAGTTCCGTCTGAGCCTCAGCAGCGATGAGCTTTTGCGCATCGGGCTTGAGGGGACAGACCAGTTGATACTGCGCATACCGGCGGACACGACCCTGCTACAACGTGTCTATGTAACCGCTCGGGCGCAGGATCCTGCGGCCAACGCGGCGGCGACACCTTTGCGGATCTGGGTCGAAGATAGCGAGGCTCAGACACGCGCCTCAAAGGCGACCACCTTCAACGGAAAGGGAAATTAGATGCAACGTGAACTGACAGGATGGCATGTGTTCGGCGGCTTTGTGGCGGCGTTCGGGGTGATCATCGCGGTTAATCTGACGCTGGCCTTTCAGGCCGTCCGTACGTTTCCGGGGCTTGAGGTCAAGAATTCCTACGTCGCCTCGCAATCCTTTGACGCAGACCGCGACGCCCAAGAGGCGTTAGGTTGGGTCGTGTCCGCGGATGTGGATCACGACCTGTTAAAGTTGGTGATCTTGCAAGACGGCACCGGGATTGCGCCCCAGGTCGAAGAGGCCACATTCGGCCGCGCAACCAGCGTGGTTGCCGATCAGACACCAGATTTTACCTTCGACGGCAACGCGCTTGTGGCACCGGTCAACGCTGGCCCCGGCAACTGGAACCTGCGCGTAAAACTGCGTGCTGCGAACGGCGTATTGTTTCAGCAGCGCATCGTGGTGCATATCACAAGATGACCCATGTCGCCGCCTGCCCCGCCTGCGCTGTCGCACCTTTGGCGCAGGAAACTGCGCGCAATGCCCGCCCGCCGGATGCGGTTCTTTCGATCCCCTCGCTCCATTGCGCCGCCTGCATCGGCAAGGTCGAACGCGCGCTATCCGCCCTGCCCGGCGTTGACAGCGCACGCGTAAACCTGTCGCTCAAACGGGTATCGGTGCACGGACCCGATGTGTCGGATGACAGCATCATCAAAGTCCTCAAGGGCGCGGGTTATGACGCCTATCCCCTTGATCTGACCTTGCTTGAAGCTGGCCAAGACCCTGTCGGCCGCGGTCTTTTGATCCGACTGGCCATCGCAGGCTTTGCAATGATGAATGTCATGTTGTTCTCGGTTGCAGTTTGGTCGGGGGCGTCGGATGCCACGCGTGATCTGTTTCACCTGATTTCCGCACTGATCAGCCTGCCTGCCGTACTGTTTTGTGGCCAGCCGTTCTTTGCCAATGCATGGTCGGCCCTGCGGGTCGGTGCGCTGAACATGGATGTGCCGATCTCGCTTGCCATTCTGCTGGCTGCGGGCATGTCCCTGTTCGAGGTCCTGAACGGCGGCGCACATGCCTATTTCGACGCCGCCCTGTCGTTGACATTTTTCCTGTTGATCGGTCGCTACCTCGATCACCGAAGCCGAAGCTCGGCCAGATCGGCCGCCAAGGAACTTGCCGCCCTCGAGGTGCAAACCGCACAGCGCATTGACGCAGGTCAAGCCACCAAGGTCGCCGTCAGCGCCCTGCGCGTGGGCGACCGGCTGGTGATCCCTACTGGCGTTCGTGTGCCGGTTGACGGCACGCTGAACAGCCCATCGGCATTGTCAGACCGGTCGTTCCTGACCGGCGAATCCTCTGCGCAGACTTTGACCAAAGGCGACCCGGTCCAAGCCGGAGAGATCAACCAAGGTGCCCCTTTCGAGATGACAGCGACCGCCGTGGGCGAAGATACGACCCTGCGCCGCGTCGCGAACTTGGTCGAAATGGCCGAAAACAGCCGCAACAGCTATACCAATCTGGCCGACCGTGCCGCGCGGATTTATGCGCCTGCGGTGCACCTGCTGGCCCTGCTGGCCTTTGTGGTCTGGGTCTGGATCAGCGGCGATATCCGCTTTGCGCTGAACATCGCCGTGGCGGTCCTGATCATCACCTGCCCCTGCGCATTGGGGCTGGCAGTGCCTGCGGTGGCCACGGCGGCGATTGCGCGGCTTTATGGGATGGGGTTTCTGGTCAAATCTGGCACAGCACTAGAACGGTTGGCCGAAATAGACGTAGCCGTCTTTGACAAGACCGGCACGCTAACCCTGTCAAGCAGCACCGGAAAGATCACATCCCTGAGCGACCAACAGGCCGGTGTGGCGCGCAGGTTGGCGCAATCCTCAGACCATCCGGTATCGCGCGGCCTTCTGGCCGTGCTGCCGCCTGTGCAGCCAGCAGCGCTGACCGAAATAAACGAAATCCCTGGGTTCGGGATGCAGGCCCGCCTGAAGGGGCAAGCCGTCCGGATGGGGCGTGGATCATGGCTTGGGGCTGGATTTGACGGATTGGGCCTGAAGATTGGCGATGACCCTGCGATCCCACTGCCCTTGACAGACATCCCGCGCCCCGGCGTTCAAACCGCCCTTGAGGGGCTGCGCAGCATGGGCATAGCCCCCCAAATTCTGAGCGGCGACAGCGAAAAACCGGTGCAGGATCTGGCCGCGCAAATCGGGATCAAGGACATCCAGTTCAACGTCAGCGCCACCCAGAAGCACGCCTATCTCACCGGCATGCAACAGGCCGGGCACCGCGTTTTGATGGTGGGTGACGGGTTGAACGACACCGCGTCGCTGGCAGCGGCACATGCATCGGTCGCCCCTGCTTCGGCGCTGGATGCGTCGCGCAGTGCCGCCGATATCGTGTTGCTGCGCGAAACGCTGGCAGAATTCCCGCTGCTGCTCAAGATTGCCCGCGCGACCACGCGGCTGTCGCGGCAAAACTTTGCAATCGCTGCGGGGTATAACGCCATCGCGGTGCCCGTGGCCCTGTTGGGCTATGCGTCGCCCCTGATCGCAGCGATTGCCATGTCTGTGTCGTCGCTGACCGTTTTGGCCAATGCGATGCGGATCAGGGTCATCCGATGAATGTCTTGCTGATCCTGATCCCGGTGTCGATTATCCTAGGCGGCTTGGGGCTGTGTGGCTTTCTGTGGACCCTGCGCAGCGGGCAATATGACGATGCCGAAGGCAGCGCCGCCCGTTTGCTGCTGGATGATGACGACGCCCCGCCCGACTTGACCCAAGACCCTAAGAGTTAGGCCGCACCCGTGCGCCGCTCTTGTCGGCAAAGGCCGCAAGCCGCGCGCGTGCGTCCGGTTGGGTGTTCACCACACCGGCAACCACGGCTTCGGCATAGGCGGCATCCATGGCGGACATATTCTGCATGTGGCTGACCGCACTACAGATCGCGAAATTCGACAGCGGCAGGTTCTGCGCCGTCTTGCGCGCCAGTTCCAAGGCGGTGTCAAAGCTGGAGCCATCGACGATATATTGCGCCAGCCCCAGGTCAACGGCCTCTTGGCCTTGGTACACGCGGCCGGTCAGCATCATGTCGATCATCCGTGATTTGCCCACCAGATCGGTGACCCGGATCGTGGCCCCGCCGCCGGTGAACAAGCCGCGCTGCCCTTCGGGCAAAGCAAAATAGGCGCTGTGATCCATAACGCGAATATGCGCCGCACTTGCCAGTTCAAGCCCGCCTCCGACAACAGCGCCCTGCAGCGCAGCGATGACCGGCACACCGCCATATTCCATCTTGTTGAACGCCTCGTGCCACCGCAAGCAGACATGCATGAAATCAGCAGGGCTGCGGTCTTGATCGTGGTGTTCGATCAGGTCAAGCCCGGCGCAAAAATGGTCGCCCGCCCCGGCCAGCACCACAGCCCGCACCCCTGCACGGGGTGCGGCGGAAAAGAAATCAACCAGCTCTTCGATGGTGTCGATGTCCAACGCGTTGCGTTTGTTAGGACGGTTCAGTGTCACAACCCAAACCCCGTCGTCATGGGTTTCAATCGCAAGGTTCTTAAAGCGTGATATGTCGATTTGTAGGGCCATGGGCGTATCCTTTCGAAGTTCCGGAACGGCGTCGGGCCAAACCCGTTCAGATGAACATCGCGGCCCAAACAGTTGCCCTGACTGGATAACTAGGTCCGACCCGCCTGTCTATCGCCAACCGCCTAGACCACCCGAACGTCTACCGACTGCGACAGCAACATCGCCGGCCCAAAGCTGCTTAGAAACGGGACCTCGGCGGCATCAAGGCCCACACCAATGCGCACAATCTGGTTGGCCGCAGCCATGCCTGTTGCATCAACCAGATGCCATGTGCCATCCAAAAACACCTCGGCCACGGCGTGGAAATCCTGGGGGGTCACATAAGGCGCATAGACGCTGACAAACCGCGCAGGGATTGCCGCCGCGCGCGCCAAAGCAATCATCACATGGGCAAAATCGCGGCACACCCCTTGGCGCTGGACAAAGGTATCAAGCGCTGTCGTCTGCCCGTTGCTGGAACCGGGAACATATTGGAACCGCTCATAAATCCAGTCGCGCAATGTCGCGATCAAGTATCCACCGCTGAGGTTGCCATATTCAGCCGCCACAAAGCTTTGCAGCTGATCCGACGGGCAATAGCGCGACGGCATCAGATAACGCACGGCGTCGCTGGGCAATTTATGCGGCGGCACGCTTTTGAATTCTTCGATCCGCAAGGCTGGCCTGTCGACGTCAAACCGCGCTTTGTAATCACACCTAAGATTGCCATTTGTGCGGATCAAGACCCGTTCGCCCATCCCCGCCTCGCCTGCAATGGTCGCCCGATGTTGTGTTTCGCTTAACGCAAAGCTTTCTGACACGACACGCTGGTCGGCGAAATCAGGGGCCTGTATTTGCAAGATCATATCCGTCGGACCGGACATCTGATATTCAAGCTGGACGTCAATATCGAGGATCATAGAATATCTTTCATGGTGCCGGTGATGGCGGGCTGGATTTACGGGGTCAGTCTTGGCGGGGCCGGTGTTGGGACCTGCTGTGCCATCCAATGGCGGTTCAAAGATCGGGGAGAAGGCGTAAAAAAACCAAGCCTCCTATTAGCTGTCGAGAGCGGTCTAGGCAACAAACAAACCAGCATGAGGATCAGTTCCAATGATAGCGGAAAACGCCCAGCAACCGATGCAAACGGACCCAAAAACCGCTCGTTGAAAAAATAATTCGGAAAACTGCATTTGACGGCAAAAATGGGGTTGAAACCCCTCCGAACCTTAGGGTAGTAGATCGCTCACGGGTCGTTAGCTCAGTTGGTAGAGCGCTTCGTTTACACCGAAGATGTCGGGAGTTCGAGCCTCTCACGACCCACCATAAATACTCATATGTTATCTAGTAGTTACGGGAATGGCGCAGACT
The DNA here is from genome assembly GCF_041552635.1 of Sulfitobacter sp. Taxonomy (GTDB): domain Bacteria; phylum Pseudomonadota; class Alphaproteobacteria; order Rhodobacterales; family Rhodobacteraceae; genus Sulfitobacter. The sequence goes on along the minus strand of NZ_JBFEKM010000087.1, from coordinate 8,327 downwards.
ACTATGCGCCGCCTGCATTGCTGTCCGCTGCACTTAAAACCTGAAGATGCCTCCAACTTATGGAGACGCAGATAATGGCTACAGTGAACAAAAGATCGAGCGGAAAATGGCAAGCGATAGTGAGCAAGGATACGAGATCGCAGTCCCATCGTTCACACGGCGTGCCGATGCGGTGAACTGGGCACGCAGGATGGAATTAAAGGCAGAGCGAGGACATCCGAGGGATGCACCAATGCTGGCTTCCGAGAGGATACCCCTTGGCAATGTGCTTGTGCGATACCGTGATACTGTTACCAGCCTCAAAAGATGCGTTGATAATGAACGATACGCGATCAGAGGCTTCTTGCGGACTTGCCCAACACTTTCCCAATAGCGGATCGACAAGCTGACAACGGCGAACTTCGTGGCACATCGTATTCGGAGGTTGCAGGAGGTGAAGCCTGCGATAGTGGTGCGTGAACTCGGTTGGATACAGCACGCTATCAACATCGCATGTAGCGGCTGAGGGCAACGTCTATTGCAGATGATCAGCGGCCATCGTGATCTGCGAATGCTAATGCGCTACACCCACCTTCAGACTGACGACATTCTTGCAAAGCCAACACCCTTGAGGGGGTGCCCGCAAGATGTTGGTCGGAAGAAAGAGGGTCATGGCCGGGCTGTTGGTCTGTCTTGGACAAGTCGCTTCAGCCGATGTGGTTTGCGCTTTCGATACTCTCTCGACCATTCAAGGCAATATCAACGTCGATCACGGGTTCCAGATACGTCAGGGCAGCAGCGGCCCGCTTCTTAAGCAACGGTAGGCCGATGCGTCGTGGCACGATATGGGGTGTTGAGAGTCAAAAGTGGAACCACAGTGCGCAATTCAAGACCATCAAGACGCAGTCTGCACCCAAGCGTCGTTTCACCAACATGAAGCTCTTACATATGCATTCGGAATTGGACGCTTCAATCGGCTCGCTAGGGGTCATGACTGATGCCACGGGGTCTTGCCCGATATCTGCCTGCCGTTCGCCTTGCTCGACCACTTTCCGGGCAGGAACACCCCAAATGTCCATGTCAGCGGACATCGAACACTCACACTCTCCTGACTGCACAATCTAGTGCCACCTGATTTGGCTTGCGACAATATTCAATAGGGCTCGATACAACACGTACTCTTAATGCTCTGTGGTATAGGGCGGGACTTACGCACACCTACGCCGAAACCAAAAAGGCCCTTTGAATTCAAAGGGCCTCTTGTAACGTCATGGCGCGCCGTGCCTAAACGTCGGATTCGTCGGTATCCGCACCGGCGGTTTCGAGTTTGTCTGATGGAGTGACTTGGCGCACTTTCACCCGCATCATCTTGCCGTTACCAAGATCTTTTTCGTTCACTACTTTGAACTTGCCCATCGGAAGCAAATTCAATTCGCGATTGTCAGCCAAGGCCTCGCCCAGAACGGCAAGCATTGCTTCGACGACGGGCTTGGCGTCTTTCTTTTTGATGGCCGAGCGTTCGACAACCAGATCAATCAGCTCTTTCTTGCGCATCACAGGTCCGACGATAACAGGGCGTGGCCCATCAACAACAGCGGCTGGGGTTGCGGTCGCGGGCTTGGGCGTTTGCACCTTGCTCGTTTGGCTGGTTGATGCGCCAGTGGCCATGCTAGAGGCGGGCTTCGACTTGGTGTTTTTGATTGTGCTGCTCATGGAACTCTATGCTGCCTTGTGATTTTTCATTAATTTTTGATAGCCCAAAACTTGCCAATAATCCAGCAATCCTTGCAGAACACGCACTTTTTGACACAATATCTGGTGTAAAACGGCCATAATAAACGCAAAAGGCCACCCTTGTACCGGGTGGCCTTCCGATTGTTTCACAACATCAGGTCAATGCGCAGTGGCATTGTCCCCGCCGGATGATTTCTTGGCCAAAGCAGCCGCTGCGGCTGCATCCTCGGCATCCTGGTCCCATTCGATCGCCTCTGGCTGACGCACTAGCGCGTGCTTGAGAACTTCGGACACGTGCTTGACCGGGATGATCTTCAATCCTTCCTTCACGTTGTCGGGAATATCCGGCAGATCCTTTTCATTTTCTTCCGGGATCAAGACCGTCGTGATTCCACCGCGCAGGGCCGCCAACAGCTTTTCCTTCAAGCCGCCGATTGGCATCGCATTCCCGCGCAACGACACTTCGCCAGTCATGGCAATGTCACGCCGCACCGGAATTTGCGTAAGTACCGAAACAATCGACGTCACCATCGCCAAACCGGCTGATGGACCATCCTTGGGCGTCGCACCATCCGGTACGTGCACGTGGATATCGATCGAATCGAACTTGGGTGGCTTCACCCCGATTTGCGGGCTGATAGAGCGGACATAGCTGCTGGCCGCATCAATGGATTCCTTCATCACATCGCCCAGCTTGCCGGTTGTCTTCATCCGGCCCTTACCCGGCAGGCGCAGCGCTTCGATTTGCAGCAATTCGCCGCCCACCGATGTATAGGCCAGCCCCGTCACGACACCAACCTGATCCTCGAGTTCGGCCAAACCATAACGGTACTTCTTAACGCCAAGGAAATCCTCGATGTTGTCGCCCGTCACAGTGATGCTATCGACCTCTTTCTTGATGATCTTGGTCAGCGATTTACGCGCCACCTTGGCGATCTCGCGTTCAAGGTTCCGAACCCCCGCTTCACGGGTGTAATAGCGGATCATGCTGGTCAAGGCACTGTCTTCAATGGAAAATTCCTTTTCCTTCAAGCCGTGGTTCTTGATCTGCTTGGCCACAAGATGCTGTTTTGCAATCTCGCGCTTTTCGTCCTCGGTATAGCCCGACAGCGGAATGATCTCCATCCGGTCCAAAAGCGGACCCGGCATGTTATAGCTGTTGGACGTGGTCAGAAACATCACGTTGGACAGGTCGTATTCGACCTCCAGATAGTGGTCCACAAATGTGGCGTTCTGTTCCGGATCAAGCACCTCGAGCATGGCCGACGCGGGATCGCCGCGGAAATCCTGCCCCATCTTGTCGATTTCATCGAGCAAGATCAGCGGGTTATTCGTCTTGGCCTTTTTCAACGCCTGAATGATCTTACCGGGCATGGATCCGATATAGGTTCGGCGATGGCCGCGGATTTCGGATTCGTCACGTACGCCACCAAGGCTGATGCGGATGAATTCGCGCCCTGTCGCCTTGGCCACAGATTTACCAAGCGATGTTTTACCAACCCCCGGAGGGCCAACAAGGCACATGATCGGGCCTTTCAACTTGGAGGACCGCTGCTGCACGGCAAGGTATTCAACAATGCGTTCTTTAACCTTTTCAAGGCCATAGTGGTCGTCATCCAGCACCTTTTGGGCCTTAACAAGGTCCTTTTTGGTGCGTGATTTCACATTCCACGGGATCGAAAGAATCCAGTCAAGGTAGTTGCGCACGACTGTGGCTTCGGCTGACATGGGGGACATGTTTTTCAGCTTCTTCAGTTCGGCATCGACCTTTTCTTTGGCCTCTTTGCTCAACTTGGTTTCAGCAATCCGTGCTTCAAGTTCGGCAATTTCGTTCTTGCCGTCTTCGCCATCGCCAAGTTCAGTCTGAATGGCCTTCATCTGTTCATTCAGATAATATTCGCGCTGGGTTTTCTCCATTTGCGATTTGACGCGGGTCTTGATCTTTTTCTCGACCTGCAAGACAGACATTTCGCCCTGCATCAGACCATAAACCTTTTCCAGCCGTTCAGACACAGCCAGCGTTTCCAAAAGATCCTGCTTCTGTTCGACTTCGATGCCCAAATGGCCCGCGACCAGATCCGCCAAACGCGCAGGCTCGGTCGCCTCAAGAACCGCAGTCAGCGCCTCTTCGGGAACGTTTTTCTTGACTTTGGAATAGCGCTCGAACTCTTCTGTCACGGTTTTCAACAGCGCCTGGGTGGTGGTTTCATCGCCGGGCATTTCTGTAAGATATTCGGCACGCGCCTCAAAGAAGCTATCGTTTTCAAGGAATTCCGTGATGCGCACCCGTGCCTGACCTTCGACAAGGACTTTGACGGTGCCATCTGGCAATTTCAGCAATTGCAGCACGTTGGCCAAGACGCCGACCTTAAAGATTCCGTCGGAATCGGGATCGTCAATACCGGGATCAATCTGGCTGGACAGCAAAATCTGCTTGTCGTCTGCCATGACTTCTTCCAGTGCGCGCACTGATTTTTCGCGCCCGACAAAAAGCGGCACGATCATATGGGGGAACACCACGATGTCGCGCAGGGGCAACACGGGGTAGGATGCGTTCAGAGGCTCTAACATGCTCTTTTCCTTATACTGCAAGATAACGCTGGCCCCTGTCATAGGCGACCGTTCGGCTATCTCCTGTTCTGGGTAGGTATTTGGGAACCCTACCCGCCTGTTTCAATACCCGTTGCGCCGGGGCCCTGTTTTCGGTTTTGCGCTAGAATGACCCGTGCCGAACCGACAGACAAGCACGGATCGCTTAAATTGCTGCCAAAATTCGCCTGATATTCGGGGATTTCCGGCCCCTGAACACAAGGGCCGGAAAAACTGGCGTTTATTCAACCGCGTCTTCTTCTAGAAAGGGGTAATCGGTATAGCCGCGTGCACCGCCACCATAAAACGTGCTGGAATCGCCCTTGTTCAGTGCCGTGTGCTGTTCAAGCCGCGTGACCAGATCTGGGTTGGCGATAAAGGGCCTGCCGAACGCGATCAAATCAGCAGCACCATCATTGACGGTCTTGATCGCAAGGTCACGGTCATAGCCATTGTTGGCCATGTAAAGACCGTCAAAAAGCTTGCGCAGCTTCTGGATGCTTTCGCCTTCATTCAGGTCGCGCGACCCACCTGTGGCCCCTTCGACCATGTGCAGATAGGCCAAACCGAATTTGTTTAACTTTGGCACAAGATATTCAAAGGTTTCTTGCGGATTTGCATCATCCACATCATTGGCAGGCGAAAACGGCGACAGACGCAGACCGACATGGGCACCATCCCATGCGCTTGTGACCGCCTCAATCACCTCAAGCAACAGGCGGGCGCGGTTTTCCAGCGAACCGCCGTATTGGTCATCGCGCTTGTTGGTCTTGGTTTTCAGGAACTGGTCCAAAAGATAGCCGTTAGCACCGTGGACCTCGACCCCGTCAAATCCCGCCTTGCGCGCCATCTTGGTGGCATGGACATAGTCAGAAATTACGCGGGCGATTTCAGCGGTCTCAAGAGCGCGCGGTTCCGATGTGGGCTCAAATCCGTCTGCCGTGAATGTTTTGACATCCGCCGTGATCGCAGAGGGTGCGACCGGCTGTTGACCGTCCGGCTGGAGGGAGGTGTGGCTGATCCGGCCTACGTGCCACAGCTGGATGACGATCTTGCCGCCTGCTTTGTGCACAGCATCGGTTACCTTTTTCCACGCGGCAACTTGACCATCGCTGTAGATGCCCGGCGTCGCCAGATAGCCTTTGCCCTCAGGGCTGATCTGCGCGGCTTCGGTGATGATGATGCCGGCACCGGCGCGTTGAGCGTAGTATTCAACGTGCAACTCGCCGACTTCACCAGTGTCGTTATCCGCACGGTTGCGCGTCAACGGGGCCATCACCACACGATTTTTCGCTTCGATTGCCCCAACGGTCACGGGAGAGAATAGTTTTTCCGACATCTCAAAGTCCTTTCCTAGCTGTTAAGTTATCTTAAGCACCTAAGCTCAAGACGCCTGACAGCAAGGATTGGTTCACGGGTTTATTTTTCATTGGCCCGCTTGAAGTTTCAAAGCGGTTCTATATCGCCCTGCGCCCTTTGCGTATGGAAATCAGCCTCCCATGCCTCAAACGTGCCAGAGGCAATCGCACCACGCATACCGGCCATGATTTCCTGGAAGTAATGCAGGTTGTGCCAAGTCAGCAGCATGCCGCTGATCATCTCCTGACTGCGGAAAACATGGTTCAGATAGGCGCGGCTGTAGTTTGAACAGGCGGGGCATGTGCAGTCTTCGTCCAGCGGGCGCGGATCGTCCGTATGGCGCGCGTTCTTGATGTTCACAACACCATGGCGGGTGAACGCCTGCCCCGTGCGGCCAGATCGCGACGGCAAAACACAATCCATCATGTCGATGCCGCGCGCGACAGCACCGACGATATCGTCAGGTTTGCCAACGCCCATCAAATAGCGCGGGCGGTCCACTGGCAGCATGTCGGTCGCAAAGTCGAGACAGCCAAACATCGCCTCTTGCCCCTCGCCCACGGCCAGACCACCGACGGCGTATCCGTCAAAGCCCACGTCGATCAACGCCTTGGCACTTTCTTCGCGAAAGTCACGCTCCAACCCGCCTTGCTGGATGCCGAACAACGCATGGCCCGGACGGTCGCCAAAGGCGTCGCGGCTGCGCGCGGCCCACCGCATCGACAGACGCATCGACTCCGCAATCCGGTCACGGTCGGCAGGCAGTGCTGGGCATTCGTCAAAACACATGACGATGTCAGAGCCGAGCAGCTTTTGTATCTCCATCGACCGTTCGGGGGTCAATTCATGCTTGGACCCGTCGATGTGGCTTTTGAAAGTCACGCCTTTTTCCGTCAGCTTGCGCAAATCAGCTAGGCTCATCACTTGGAAACCGCCTGAATCGGTCAGGATCGGTTTATGCCAATTCATGAACTTGTGCAGGCCGCCCAACCGGTCGATACGCTCGGCTGTGGGGCGCAACATCAAATGATAGGTATTGCCCAGCAAAATGTCGGCACCGGTGGCGGCCACGCTTTCGGGCATCATCGCCTTGACGGTGGCCGCAGTGCCCACAGGCATGAACGCAGGTGTGCGAATGTCACCACGCGGGGTCGAGATAACCCCGGTGCGCGCGGCCCCGTCGCGGGCCTGAAGATCGAATGAGAATTTTTCCATGCTGGCCCTATAGGATGTCGTGCAATTGCGCGCAATCACGATGGCGCTTTGCTTTCTTGCCGATTTGGCGGAAACTGCCGCAAAACGTCCCTCAAAGGAGACCACGCGCGTGCTTATCGAAGACATCCTGCTGGAGATTTTCCAGACCAACCTGCCCCTGATCCTGCTGGCTTTGCTCTTGGTTATTCTGGTCGTCAAAGCGGTCAAAATCGTACCCCAGTCCGAACAGCATGTGGTAGAACGCTTTGGCCGGTTGCGGGCGGTTATGGGGCCGGGCATCAACATGATCGTGCCGTTCATTGACCGCATTGCACATAAAATCTCGATCCTCGAGCGGCAATTGCCAACCGCCAGCCAAGACGCGATCACCCGTGACAACGTGCTGGTTCAGGTCGACACATCGGTGTTTTACCGGATCATCGAACCTGAAAAGACCGTGTACCGCATCCGCGATATCGACAGCGCCATCGCCACCACCGTGGCCGGGATCGTGCGTGCCGAGATCGGCAAGATGGATCTGGACGAGGTGCAATCGAACCGCACGGCGCTGATCAGCACCATCAAACTGCTCGTCGAGGATGCCGTCGATAACTGGGGCATCGAAGTCACCCGCGCCGAGATTCTGGATGTGAACCTTGATGCCGCGACCCGTGCCGCGATGATGCAACAGCTGAATGCCGAACGTGCGCGCCGCGCACAAGTGACCGAAGCCGAGGGCAAAAAACGTGCGGTGGAACTGGCCGCCGACGCCGAGCTTTATGCCTCCGAACAAACCGCCAAGGCACGCCGCGTGCTGGCCGACGCCGAGGCCTATGCAACACAGGTCGTGGCAACTGCGATTGGTGAAAATGGATTGGAAGCCGCGCAGTACCAGATTGCACTGAAACAGGTCGAAGCGTTGAACGCCCTTGGCAAGGGCAGCGGTAACCAGACAATTCTGGTCCCCGCCCAAGCGCTCGAGGCCTTTGGCGATGCATTCAAACTGTTGAAAGGACGCGGGCGATGCTGACCGACTATGTGACCCTTTGGTGGGTTTGGGTCTCGGTGGCGCTGGTGTTGGCGTTGGTCGAGATTTTGGTGCCGGGCAACATATTTCTAGGCTTCGCCCTTGGCGCTTTGGCGATGGTTCCGGTGGTGCTGGTCCTGCCCGGTGCTGGCGTGTCGTTGCTGCTGGCCCTGTTTGCGGGGTTGTCCTTGCTGGGGTGGATCGTGTTGCGTGTCGTTTTCAAACGTCAATCCAGCGGCGCACGTATCGTGGAACGCGATATCAACGAAGGGTGATGGGGGCGCGAAAGCCCCCTGTCAGTCAGGCGCGACCGCGCTTGGCATCGGCAAATCCAGCACGACCTTCAAACCGCCTCCGCGTGCCTGTTTCAGGGTCATCGACCCCTTCGACGCATCCAGAATATCCTGAACAATCGCCAGCCCAAGGCCCGTTCCTGTGCCTTTGA
>NZ_JBFEKM010000086.1:0-17356 GCF_041552635.1 Sulfitobacter sp. | reverse complement strand
GGCCTGACCGTTTGCGACAAAGATCACCTGATCCGCGATGCGCCGCACGTCTTCGGGGGCGTGGGTCACCATGATCAGGCTGGCGCGGGTTTCGGTCACTAGTTCATGCACCAGATCCAGCATTTCGTTGCGCAACGCGGGCCCCAAGGCGGCAAACGGTTCATCGAGCAGCACCAAGGGACGGGCCTGAACCAAAACGCGGGCAAGGGCTGCGCGGCTTTGCTGTCCGCCGGACAAAGCGCCGGGTTTGCGCACGGCCAGATCATCAAGACCCACGCGGGAAAGCGCGGTTGCGACCTTGGCCTTGTCCTGCGCCGACAATCGCAGATCAGGGCGCAGACCAAGGCCCACGTTTTGCGCGACGCTGAGATGTGGAAACAGGTTGTTGTCCTGAAACAGCATCGTCATGGGCCGTGCGCCGGGGGCAGCGTCGGTGATGTCGCGGCCCTGCCACAGCAATCTGCCCTTGGTGATCGGGATAAACCCGCACAGCCCGCCCAATAAGGTTGACTTGCCGGCACCCGATGGCCCGATGACGGCGTATTTTGTGGCGGGTGCAATCGACAGATCAGCGCTTAGGCTGAAGCCGTCTTGGGTTATTTCGGCGTTTTCAAGCGTCAGCATGCCAGCGTCCTCCTTTGTCGAAAGCCCAGAAAATGCCCAATGCCAATACCAGCAGGATCAGGGCAGCGCCCGATGCGGCCTCCATCTGGTAGCTGCCCATCAGGCGGTACATTTGCAACGGCAACGTGGTGCGGTCCGGATCGGCGAACAATGCGATCACCCCCAGATCACCCATCGACAGCGCCCCCGTCAGCCCGGCGGCAAAGCCGATTTGCGGACGCAAGCGCGGCAGGATGACCCACCGCCAAAGCGGCCAGCCTTGCAGGGCCAGCGTTTGGGACAGACGCCCATAGACCTGAACCGTATCGCGCAGCGGCGGGACCAGTATGCGCAGTGCAAAAGGCAGCGCCATCAACGCATTGACCAACGCCGTCACGGGCAAAGCCAGCGCAAATGGGTCCGCTACCGGATTGATCAATATAAACCACCCTGTGCCGATCATCAGCGGGGATGCGGCAAGGCCGAACAAGCCCACCCCTTCAATTCCGCCCCGCCGCGCCGAGGCGATCCAACCCGCCAACGGCAAAACCAGCACCAAAAGGAGCGTCACGCTGATCAAAGCGACACCGATGGATGTGGCTGCGGCCTGCCAAACGCTGGCGGGCGTGGTTGGCAGCCCAAGTAGCCCGCGCCAGACCACGGCAATCAAAGGCAGCAGTAAAAAACCAGCACCGATTCCGATGGCGCAGACGTCAAGAACGCCCTGTCCACCGCCGCGCGCATCCCACCGCTGCATGGGGCGGTCGCGCCCGCCGCCAAGGCTGACCGACGGGATGATCCAAAGCGCGAGGATGGCCGCCGTCCCTGCCAGGCCAAGCTGCACCAGCGACAGAACGGCCGCGCGGCTTAGGTCAAAGTCAAACTGAAATGCCTGATAGATCGCCAGCTCAATCGTTGTGGCGCGGGGGCCGCCGCCCAAGGTTAAAGCCACGGCAAAACTGGTCAAACAAATCACAAAGATCAACGCCGCTGTCCCCGGCACGATCTGCCGCAACATCGGCCATTCAAGCCCAAGAAAAACGGCGCGCGGCGTCAGGTTTAGCTGGGCGGCAAGGCGAAACCTTTCCGACGGGATGGTGTGCCATGCTTGCAGTAACAGCCGTGTTGCCAATGGCAGGTTAAAGAAAACATGGGCCAGCACGACCCCATGCAGTCCGTAGATTGAAACATTGGGTAGTCCCACCGCCGACAGTCCGGCGTTCAACCATCCGGCCCGGCCAAACACTGCCAGCAACCCGATCACGGCAACAATCACAGGTAAAATAAACGGCGCGCCAAGCAGGGTCACCAGAATATTGCGCCCCCAGAACCTGCGCCGTGCCAAGGCCCGCGCGACCGGAATCGCCAGCAGCGTCGATATCAGCGCCGACAGCAGTGCCTGGTAAATCGTGAAACGTATTGCGGCCCAATCAGCAGGTCCCAGACCGCTGCTGAATTCGGCGCGCGATGCGACCGCAGCCAAAGCGGCAAAGATCAGCACCACCACCAAAGCGGCAGCGCTGATCCCTGTTTTTGTGCTTATTGCGAGAGGGCGGAGAGCCATTCGGCCAGCGCCTCTTTGCGAAGGGCGGGGACGTCTTCGTTCGGGATCAACAGCGCTTTTTCGGGGGTGATCAAGGTTTCGAACCCTTTGGGCAGGCCGTCGGCAGGTATCACCGCAGGGTACATCCAGTTGGTTGTGGGCAGCGCGGTTTGCGCAGCGTCCGATACCATGAACTGCATGAACGCATCCGCCAGTTCGGGCTGATCACTGGCCGCCAGTTTGCCGACCACTTCGATCTGCATGTAGTGGCCTTCGTCAAAGGCGGCGGCTGTTTTGGTCGCGTCTTCCTCGGCGATCAGGTGATAGGCGGGGGAGGTCGTATAGCTGAGCACCATGTCGGCCTCGCCCTCAAGGAACAGACCGTAAGCTTCGGACCAGCCTTTGGTGACGGTCACGACATTGTCGGCCAGCCCTTCCCAGATTGCGGGGGCGTCATCGCCGTAAGCGGCTTTGATCCACATCAGCAAACCCAAACCGGGGGTCGAGGACCGTGGGTCTTGGATCACGATTTTCAGATCGCTGTCTGCCAGCGCTTTGAAATTCGTGGGCGGTGTCAGGTCTGTGCCGTGCACAAACGCGAAATAGCCCCAGTCGTAGGGCGCAAAGATGTCGTCGGTCCATGCGATGGGCAGGTCATAGTCGGCAGTGACGGTGGTCGGCGCGAACAGGCCAGTTTCCTTGGCGGCTGCGATCAGGCTGGTATCAAGGCCCAGCACCAGATCGGCGTCAGACCGTGCGCCCTCAAGCTTGAGCCGCGCCAGCAATGCGGCACCGTCGCCCATGCCGATAAACTTCAGATCGCAGGCGCAGGTTTCCTCGAACGCCTTTTCGATGACCGGGCCAGGGCCCCAATCGGAAACGAAACTGTCATAGGTATAGACCACCAGTTCAGGCGTATCGGCATAGGCCGATGTTGCAAGCAAGGTAGTGGCAGCAAGTGTAAGATACTTCATGGCATCCTCCAAAATGCGGCGTCAGAAAGCGTTGGAGTGATGTCCAGACCTTCCCTCCGCCGGTGTTAACCGGTTCAGGTTCAACGGGTCCGTGCGATGCACATCTCAGCCAATGGCCCCCCGAGGTGCGTTATCGGTAGAATGGTTGTCAGCAGCTTGCAAGGCGAAATCCCTTGAGGCAGGGGGGCCACCCCGTTATGGATCACGCCCAAAGGAGCACCCGATATGTCGATTAACAGCTTTGGCCATCTTTTCCGCGTGACAACTTGGGGCGAAAGCCACGGGCCAGCTTTGGGTGCCACTGTTGACGGCTGCCCCCCCGGCGTACCGATCACGGAAAGCATGATCCAGCAGTGGATGGACAAGCGCAAACCCGGCCAGAACAAATACACCACCCAGCGGCGTGAAGCCGATGAGGTGCGTATTTTGTCGGGTGTGTTCGAAGGGGTCAGCACCGGCACGCCGATCCAGTTGATGATTGAGAACACCGATCAGCGGTCAAAAGATTACGGTGATATCAAGGACAAGTTCCGCCCCGGTCATGCGGACATCACTTATTTCCAGAAATACGGCATCCGCGATTATCGCGGTGGCGGTCGGTCTTCGGCACGCGAAACCGCGTCGCGTGTGGCGGCAGGCGGTTTGGCCCGCGAGGCGATCAAAGCGATTGCACCTAATGTGCAGATCACCGGCTATATGGTGCAGATGGGCCCGCACAAGATCAACCGCGACGCGTTTGACTGGGACCAGATCGAACAGAACCCGTTCTGGGTGCCCGATGCCAAAGCGGCTGGCGATTGGGCCGATTATCTGGACGGTTTGCGCAAGTCGGGATCATCGGTTGGTGCAATTATCGAAGTAACAGCGCGGGGTGTTCCCGCTGGCCTTGGTGCGCCTGTCTATGGCAAGCTGGACACCGATCTGGCCGCCGCAATGATGAGCATTAATGCCGTCAAAGGCGTCGAAATCGGCGAAGGCATGTCCGCCGCGATGCTGACCGGAGAGCTGAACGCGGACGAGATTAGCATGGGGCCGGATGGCCCTGTCTATTCGTCGAACCATTCTGGCGGCATCCTAGGTGGGATCAGCACAGGGCAGGATATTGTCGTGCGTTTTGCGGTAAAGCCGACATCAAGCATCCTGACCACGCGCAAGACCATCACAAAGTCTGGCGAGGATACCGAGATTATCACCAAGGGTCGTCACGACCCTTGCGTCGGCATCCGCGCGGTGCCGGTGGGAGAGGCAATGATGGCCTGTGTCTTGCTGGATCACATGCTGCTGCACCGGGGTCAGGTTGGTGAAAATCAGGGCGTCATTGGCTAAGCTCGCCGAAAAATTCGAATTTTTCGGACCGGAACTTTCGAAAATTCCGGCACTTCGTCCGCGAGGTCTTGCACTTTGATAAACTGGGGCGCAAGCATCCTGAATGGCTGCTACGATGACAGAACACCGCCCCGGACGGGCCATTGCCCTTAAACTGGGGGCCGTTTTTCTATTCACGGTGATGGCCGCTGTTATCAAGATCGCGACCGAGACTGTGCCGGCCGGACAAGCCGTATTTTTCCGGTCCTTCTTTGCCTTTCCGATGATTATCTTGTGGCTTTGGCAGCGGGGTGATTTGCGGCACGGCCTAAAGCCGTCGAATTTGATGGGCCATGTCTGGAGAGGTATTTTCGGCACCACCGCGATGGGGTTGACGTTTGGCGGGCTTAGCCTGCTGCCCCTACCCGAGGTGACCGCAATCGGCTATGCAACGCCTTTGTTTACTGTGATCTTTGCGGTGCTTTTTCTGGGGGAACGCGTGCGTCTGTTCCGTCTTTCGGCTGTTGCTGTTGGATTGATTGGCGTTTTGATCGTGCTTTATCCGCGCTTTACCATCGGTGGGGATGCTGTGTCGCAGATGGCGACCTTGGGGGCGCTGATGGTCTTGGGGGCGTCAATCATGCGGGCGCTGGTTCAGGTTCATGTGCGCCGCTTGGTCCAGACGGACAGCACGGCGGCGATCGTTTTCTTCTTCTCGCTTACGGCGACTGTCTTGTCCTTTTTGACGCTGCCTTTGGGAATGCTGGTGGATTGGCCCGCGCTGACGTGGGTTATGCCGGGGCTTCAGGTCAGTCTGCTTTTGATATGTTCAGGTCTGATTGGCGGGGTCGCCCAGATCATGATCACATCGTCGTTTCGTTTTGGACCGGTGTCGATGTTGGCCCCGTTTGACTATGCTTCGATGATTTTTGCGACGCTTATCGGTTGGCTGGTTTTCAGCGAAATCCCAACGCCTGCCATTTTGATCGGCGCAGGGCTTGTGATGACGGGCGGCGTCCTGATCATCTGGCGCGAGCGGCAATTGGGGTTGGACCGGTCCAAATCCAAGGCCAGCAGCCCACCGCAAGGCACCCCAAGCTAGGCATGGTGACGTGGCGTTACTTTGGACGAAATTACGCGCCCTGATGGAAATCATGTTAACCTGAACCCCTAGACCGTGCGGAATCATCGCCAAAGAATGGTCCGCACCTCATATTTCTGGGAGGGAAAAACACATGACTTTTAGACCACTTATTGCTGCAAGTTTAGCATTAGGCTTTGCTGCAACCAGCGCTTTTGCGCAGGATTGCACGCCGTCGAAATGGGGGGCCGAAGATCAGATCGGGTCGGCCAATTTGGTAAGCGCCGAACGGACACTGGAAGCCGCAAAACTGATCAAGCAGGGGAAATCCATGCCGCTTGGCATCGTGATTGGCCCCGATACGCCCGCATTCCCCCCAAGGTCGCTAAGCCTGCAGATTGTGCAGCCGAACCAGCAGGGCGGGCAAAAGCTGTCGGGCTTTGGTTACGAGGGCAATTATAATGACGATATCATCCAAACGTGGATCGGCATCGGATCGCAACTGGATGGGTTGGGGCATTTGGGCGAGAACGGCCAATACTACAACTGTCTGGACGAGAAGGAGATTTCCGCCATCGGCGGTCTGACGAAACTGGGTACGCATGCGGTGCCACCGCTGGTCGCCCGTGCGGTGATTATTGATATGGCCAAGCATTTTGGCAAAGAGACGATGGCCGCTGGAGAGCATTTCGGCGAGGCCGACATCAAAGCTGCGATGGAGGCGCAAGAGGTCACCGTGAACGAAGGCGACATCGTCTTGTTCCACACCGGCTGGACCGATGGGATGCTGGAAAGCGAGCCAACAGCGTGGGGGTCAACCGAACCGGGCCTGAACAACGAGGGTGCGGTTTATATGGCGTCGATGAACCCGATGGCCGTTGGTGCGGACACTTGGGGGCTTGAGGCGATTCCTGCCAAAGAGGGTGACAAGGTTTTCTATGGCCACGTGACGCTGCTGAAAGACAACGGGATCTATATTCTTGAGACGATGAACACCGGCCCATTGGTGCGCGATGGCGTCAAGGAATTCATGTTCGTGTTGGGGCAGCCGCTGATCAAGGGCACAGTTCAGGCGATGATCAACCCGGTTGCGCTGTACTAAAAGCCAGCTGAAACGAATAGCGGCGCGGGGGACACGCGCGCCGCTATGCTTGGCATTAGGTGGGTTGCACCCACCCTACGTATGATTTCAGGACCGAACGAGCTTTTCGTAGTCTTCTGAAATCTCACGGGTCAGCGCGCCAACCTCAAAGGTGTAATCCGCGATTTGACCAACCGGTGTGACTTCGGCGGCGGTACCGGTCAGCCAGCACTGCTCAAAACCTTCAAGCTCTTCCGGCATGATGCGGCGCTCGTGAACGGTCAGACCTTTTTCCTTGAGCATCCCGATCACGGTCTGACGTGTCAGTCCGTTCAGGAAGCAATCCGCCAGTGGGGTGTGGACTTCGCCGTCCTTGACGAAAAAGATGTTCGCGCCGGTCGCTTCGGCCACATAGCCGCGATAATCCATAAACAAGGCATCGGAACATCCCTTGGCCTCGGCTGCGTGTTTGGACGTGGTGCAGATCATATAAAGACCCGCAGCCTTGGCGTGCACCGGAATCGTTTCGGGCGAGGGGCGCTTCCATTTCGAGATGTCGAGCTTGGCACCTTTCATCTTGGCGTCGCCGTAGTAGTTGCCCCATTCCCAACCGGCAATCGCCAGACGCACAGGGTTGCGCGCAGCGGAAACGCCCATGTCGGGACCGGCACCGCGCCATGCAACCGCGCGGACATAGGCATCCGTCCAGCCGTTAGCTTGTAGCATTTCGTATTTCGCAGCTTCGATTTCATCCACGGTATAGGGGATTTCAAAGTCGAGATATTGCGCGGATTTGCGCAAACGTTCGGAATGCTCGCGGCCTTTGAAAATCTTGCCATTATAGCACCGTTCGCCTTCAAACACCGAAGAGGCATAGTGCATGGCATGGGTCAGGATATGGACATTGGCATCACGCCAGTCGACCATCTTACCGTCCATCCAAATTTTTCCGTCACGATCATCATATGCGCCGTCCATGGTGTATCCTCCCTTTGATGTGTCGTCATTTTTACGAATGTTGCGCTAATAATATCCGAAACGGACATTTTATTACGCAAAACTTGCCGCTCGATAGCCTTTGAGCCTTGGAAAGTCAACAACCCTGACGTAAACTCCGGCCTGAAGACAGGGGAGAAAACCATGGCAGACGGACGCGGCGCATCTTCTTATACAGGTGAAAACCTGCTGTTTTTGACCGATGAACAACTGCGCCAGGCAATTGAGGCCATGTTTTTCGCGTATCGCGGCTTTACGGCTGATCCGGACCGTATTCTGGTCGATATGGCATATGGGCGCGCCCATCACCGCGCAATCCACTTTATCAACCGGGCACCGGGCACGACCGTAAATAATTTGCTAGGTCTGCTGGGTGTTACAAAACAGTCCCTAAATCGTGTGTTGCGCACTTTGATCGCGGATGGTCTTGTCAAAAGCCAAGTGGGGAAAACAGACAAGCGGGAACGGCATTTGTATTTGACCGAAGCAGGGCGCGCCCTTGAGCAAAAGCTATCTGATGCGCAACGGGTGCGGATGCGTGGTGCCTTTCGTGATGCAGGACCAGAGGCGGTCGCCGGATTTAGAACCGTGCTTGAGGCGATGATGGACCCCGAGATGCGGCACAGCTATGCAAAGCTTAAGGAGAATGGCGCGTGAGTGATATGGACGCGCACCTGCTGATCGTCGATGATGACGAGCGCATTCGGACATTGCTCCAGAAGTTTTTGATGCGGCACGGGTTTTTGGTCACCGCCGCACGGGACGCTGCCCATGCGCGGCGCATTCTGGCAGGGTTGGATTTTGATCTGATCGTGCTGGACGTAATGATGCCCGGCGAAGACGGATTAAGCCTGACACGCCATCTGCGCGAAAAGATGCAAACGCCGATCCTGCTGTTGACCGCCAAGGGCGAGACGGACAACCGGATCGAAGGGCTTGAGGCGGGGGCCGATGATTATCTGGCGAAACCGTTCGAGCCCAAGGAACTGTTGCTGCGGATCAACGCTATTTTGCGGCGTATGCCGGATACGAGTGTGGCAGATGCGGCACCCAAGGTGCTGTCGATGGGTCCTATCCGCTATGATATCGAACGCGGAGAGTTGTGGCAGGGCGATGAACTGGTGCGACTTACCGCAACGGAAGTTCAGTTGATGCGAATTTTTGCAGCGCAGCCAGGAGCGGCGTTGAGTCGGGCCATGCTGGTGGAAGAGCTGGGCCGTGATCGCGGGCAGGCGCAAGAGCGCGCCGTTGACGTTCAGATTACCCGGTTGCGCCGCAAGATCGAGGATAACCCCAAACAGCCGCGCTATCTGCAGACGGTGCGCGGTGCCGGCTATATGTTGGCACCGGATTGATTTTTGGCTGCTGTTGAATGGGGGTTTCACACCCCCATACCCCCGTGGGATATTTATGAGCCAGAGAAGATGGTGTGCGTCACTGGAAGAGGTCGCCGTGACGGGCTATGGTTTCTTGAATTTCAATGTTGAGGTGGGGCCGGGATGACGGAAACAGCTGTAGAAGAGATGAGCTTTGAGGCGGCGATGGCCGAGCTTGAGAAGGTGTTGGGCCAGCTTGAGCGTGGCGATGTGGCGTTAGATGAGAGCATTGCGCTGTACGAGCGTGGCGCGAAGCTGAAAAAACGCTGCGAGACGAAGTTGAAGGAAGCCGAAGAGAAGGTCGCGCAGATCACTTTGGATGGTGATGGTAATCCCACCGGGGTGACGGCCGTTGGCGGGGTTTGACGCCTCAATGGAGCTTGAACTGGTGCGCAGGCCGTTTGAAGAGGCCCTGAGCCACGCTGCTGATCTGGCGATTGGTCAGGTTATGTATGCGCTTGGCGGGTTGGACGGCAATATCGCCGAAGCGATGCGATATGCGGTCAAGGGCGGCAAGGGGCTGCGGGCTTTTCTTGTGATCGAGAGTGCGCGTTTGCATGGGGTCATGGATGCGCAGGCGGCCCCGGCGGCAGGCGCGATCGAAGCGCTGCATGCCTATTCGCTGGTTCATGACGATATGCCTTGCATGGACGACGATGATTTACGGCGTGGTCAGCCGACGGTGCATATCAAGTGGGACGAGGTGACGGCGGTCTTGGCTGGCGATGCTTTGCAGGCGTTGGCGTTTGAGTTGGCGGCGCAGACCGGGTGTTCGGATGCCGGGCGCATTGCACTTGTTGCCGGTTTGGCACGGGCTTCGGGCGCACGCGGAATGGTCGGGGGGCAGGCCTTGGATATTGCTGCGGAAACTGCTGCCGTTCCGCTGACCCTCAATCAGATCACGGAATTGCAAGCCGGTAAAACCGGTGCCTTGATCGAATGGGCCGCGAGTGCCGGGCCGGCTATGGCGGGCGATGATGCGGGTCCCTTGCAGCGCTATGCGCGCAATTTGGGTTTGGCGTTTCAGATTGCCGATGATATTCTTGATGTCGAGGGCGATGCCGAAACCGTGGGCAAAGCCGTGGGAAAAGACGCGGGTGCGGGCAAAGCAACCTTTGTATCTTTGCTGGGACTAGAGCCTGCAAAGCGGCGCGCACATGAGTTGATCGAGGCTGCTTGTGACGCATTGGCAGTTTATGGTGATGATGCGGAAACCTTGCGGGATGCTGCGCGTTTCGTTATTGCGCGCAAAAGCTGAGCCGGCGGAGGCCCGAGATGACTGATCGACCTGTAACACCTTTGCTTGACCAAGTGGACCGACCGGCGGACCTGAAACGATTTTCCGATGGAGAGCTGATCAAGCTGTCCCAAGAGCTGCGGGCCGAGACCATTTCTGCCGTGTCCGAGACCGGTGGGCATCTCGGCGCTGGCCTGGGTGTGGTTGAATTGACCGTAGCACTTCATGCTGTTTTCGACACGCCGCGCGACAAGGTGATCTGGGATGTAGGGCACCAGTGTTATCCGCATAAAATCCTGACCGAACGGCGCGACCGCATTCGCACCTTGCGCATGAAGGACGGGTTGAGCGGTTTTACCAAGCGCAGTGAATCCCCGTATGATCCATTTGGTGCGGCACATAGTTCGACCTCGATCAGCGCTGCTTTGGGCTTTGCTGTGGCGCGCGATCTGGGTGGTGTGGTGCCTGAAGGTCTTGGTGATGCGATTGCTGTGATTGGCGACGGGTCGATGTCTGCCGGTATGGCCTATGAGGCGATGAACAACGCGGGTCATCTGAAAAAGCGGATGATCGTAATTCTGAACGATAACGAGATGTCGATCGCCCCGCCTGTGGGCGCGATGTCGGCCTATCTAAGCCGTCTGTACGCCGAAGAACCGTTTCAGGAATTTAAGGCGGCGGCCAAAGGGGCAGTCAGCATGTTGCCCGGCCCGTTCCGTGAAGGGGCAAGGCGTGCCAAGGACATGCTGAAGGGCATGACCGTCGGCGGGACCTTGTTTGAGCAGTTGGGCTTTTCATATATCGGGCCGATTGATGGCCATGATTTGAATCAATTGCTGCCGGTTTTGCGTACGGTCAAGGCGCGGGCAACGGGGCCGACCCTGATCCATGTGATCACCAAAAAGGGCAAGGGTTATGGCCCTGCCGAGGCGGCTCGCGACAAGGGTCATGCCACCGCCAAGTTTAATGTGTTGACGGGCGAGCAGAAAAAGGCACCATCCAACGCGCCCAGCTATACGCGGGTGTTTGCGGATAGCCTGATTGCCGAGGCGTCGCGCGACGACAAAATTTGCGCAGTGACCGCAGCAATGCCGGATGGCACTGGGCTGAACCTGTTTGCGGAACGTTATCCCAGCCGGTGCTTTGACGTAGGCATCGCCGAACAGCACGGCGTGACATTTTCGGCCGCGCTGGCCGCTGGCGGGATGAAGCCGTTTTGTACGATGTATTCTACGTTTCTTCAGCGCGGCTATGATCAGGTTGTGCATGACGTTGCGATCCAGCGCTTGCCAGTGCGTTTCGCGATTGACCGCGCAGGGTTGGTTGGTGCCGATGGTGCAACCCATGCTGGTGCATTCGATGTCGCGTTTTTGGCCAACCTGCCGGGGATGGTCGTGATGGCTGCCGCAGACGAGGCTGAGTTGGTGCATATGGTCGCCACTGCCGCAGCCCATGATGACGGACCGATTGCGTTTCGCTTTCCCCGAGGCGAGGGCAATGGCGTCGACATGCCAGAACGCGGTGTGCCGTTGGAAATCGGCAAAGGCCGGATCATCGCCGAGGGCAAACGTGTCGCGCTGCTGTCATTCGGGACCCGTCTGGCAGAGGTCGAAAAAGCCGCCGAAGCGCTGCGTGCCAAGGGGATCACGCCGACGATTGCCGATGCACGTTTTGCCAAGCCGTTGGACCGCGACATGATCTTGGCGCTGGCCGCCGATCACGAGGCGCTGATCACGATTGAGGAAGGCGCAGTCGGCGGTTTCGGCAGCCATGTGGCGCAACTGCTGGCCGAAGAAGGTGTGTTTGATGCGGGCCTGAAATATCGGTCGATGGTGTTGCCAGACATCTTTATCGATCAGGCCAGCCCTGCGGATATGTATGCTGTCGCCGGCATGAACGCCGAACAGATCGAAGCCAAAGTTCTGGATGTGCTGGGCATTGCCAGCCTTGCGGCGCAGCGGGCCTGACGCGCAGGCCCGCGCTTTTTCAAGCGTCCAGCAATTGACGCGCGGCGACGACACCCAAGGCCGCTGATGCGGCTTCGCGGCCCTTTTCCACAAAATGTGCGCGGTAGATTGCGTTGTGGTGATCGGTTTCCTGATAATGATGTGGTGTCAGGGATACCGACAGCACGGGCACGCCGGTGTCGAGACCCACGCGCATCAGGCCATCAACAACAGCGGCAGCGACAAAATCGTGACGGTAGATGCCGCCATCCACAACAAATGCGGCGCAGATGATCGCATCGTATTTGCCTGACTTTGCAAGTGTTTGTGCCATCAATGGCATTTCGAACGCGCCGGGCACATCGACCACGTCGATCTGGCTGGCGGGGATGGTTTCGGAAAACCCGTCATAGGCACGATCCACGATATCGGCATGCCAACGGGCTTTGATAAAAGCATAGCGGGTGTGTGTCATAGTGATCTCCTTTATTTCGTCAGCGACACAAGTCACCCAAGGCGATCACGGCTGCGAACGGCCCCAGACGGGGACCGCAACAAACGCATTCTCTTTCATCCGGACTATGACCGTCGGCTCTGGCATCTCACCAGATCTGCTGACCAACTGCCCCGATAGGACCGTTGCGCTCGCGGGCTCGTGGCGCAAGACCACATACCGCCGGTGGGGAATTACACCCCGCCCTGAGAATGTTTGCACGTTGCCAAGGCGGGCGGGCGTCTGCAAGGTGAAAAACGACTGTTTATGAAAGGCCAAAGGCAATGCACCCCAATCCGATCTATCATGATGCCGATGCAGATCGGAATCTTGCCTTTGCCCGCGAGCGTGGCTTTGGTGTGCTTGCGGCCAATGTGCCGATGTCGGGGCCATTGTTAAGCCACGTGCCTTTTTTGCTGAATGACGCTGGGGATATGGCCGAATTGCACCTTGTGCGGTCGAATCCGATTGCGCGTGCGCTTGTCGAACCCTTGGAGGTGAAGATCGCGGTCAGCGGGGGCGATACCTATATTTCGCCCGATTGGTACGGCGTGGAGGATCAGGTTCCAACGTGGAATTACGTTGCGGTACATTTGACAGGCACGCTGGAACTGCGCCCGCCGGAAGAGCTGTTGGATCTGCTGGATCGTCAATCCGCCGCCTATGAGGGGCGGCTTTTGCCCAAGGCCCCATGGACCACGGCAAAAATGCAGCCCGAGACGATGGAGAAGCTGATGCGCATGATCGTGCCTTGCCGGATGAAAGTCACCGGCGTTGATGGAACATGGAAGCTAAGCCAGAATAAAACCGATGCCGGCCGCCTTGCGTCATCACAAGGGGTCGCAGCCCACGGTTTCGGGTCCGACACCGATATCATCGCGGCGCTGATGCGCGATAGCATAGGCAGTTGACCAAACAAGCGATTGCACAGGGCGGGTTTGGTCGCAATAGTTGGGCCAACTCTTGGAGGAGACAGTCATGAAGCTATATTATTCCCCGACATCGCCCTACGTTCGCAAAGTTATGGTGCTGCTGCACGAGACAGGCCAGATCGACGATGTGACGCTTGAGGCGATGAACACCACGCCGTTGACGCCTGACGCGGCGCTGCTGTCCAAGAACCCTTTGACCAAAGTACCCGCGCTGGAGCGCGCCGAAGGTCCGACACTATATGACAGCCGTGTTATTTGTGCCTATCTGGATGATCGCGCTGGCGGAAAGCTATATCCAACAGGGGCGCGTCGCTGGGATACCTTGACGCTCGAGGCGACGGCGGATGGTATTCTCGATGCTGCTTTGGCGATGGTTTATGAGTTGCGGATGCGCCCCGAAGACAAGCAGATGCCAGAATGGATCGAAGGCCAGTGGGGCAAGATTGAACGTGCCTGCGCCGCGCTGAACACCCGTTGGGTCAGCCAGCTTTCAGGACCGCTTGATATGGGGCAGGTCGCCGTTGGTTGCGCACTTGGCTATCTTGATTTCCGCCATGATGCCCGGAACTGGCGCAAGGGAAATGACGCCTTGGCCAATTGGGCCCGCAGCTTTGATTCGCGTGATTCGATGCAGGCGACCGCACCGCCCACGGCATAGACTGAGGAAAAGGTGGGCTTTAACGTGTTCTCAATGCCACCCTGCGACGGTTTGCGCGGAAACGTATCTGGACGCGCGCCGTCCATCCCGCTAGATACCGACAGAATTATGGTTGCGTTTCGACGCCACCCGAAATTTTCTTGGCCGCCTCGGCCCTTGATTTGGAGTTAACCCGTGTCCCAAGCAGAAGATCACGCAGGCACCCGGAGGGATTTCCTCTATTACGCCACAGCAGGTACAGGTGCGGTCGCCGTCGGCGCGGCTGTCTGGCCCTTGGTCAATCAGATGAACCCGTCAGCAGATGTCAAAGCGCTTTCGTCGATTCGCGTCGATGTTTCATCCGTAGAACCTGGTACGCAGTTGACCGTTAAATGGCTGGGCAAGCCGGTGTTCATTCGCCGCCGCACAGAAGCAGAGATCGAAGAAGCCCGTGCTGTTGAGATTTCTGCGCTCCCGGATCAAGGTGCAGAAAACGCCAACATCGCAGCGGGCGCACCCGCAACGGATGAAAACCGTGCCATGGTCGGCCAGGAAGAATGGTTGGTCATGATGGGTGTTTGTACGCATCTTGGCTGCGTGCCTTTGGGCGATGCTGGTGATTTTGGCGGTTGGTTCTGCCCTTGCCACGGGTCGCACTACGATACTGCGGGTCGCATCCGCAAAGGTCCAGCGCCGCGCAACCTGCCGGTGCCGCTTGCTGAATTCGTGGACGAAACCACGATTAAACTGGGTTAAGGGAGAACTAGAATGGCTGGAATTCCTCACGACCATTACGAGCCGAAAACAGACGGGCAAAAGTGGCTTCACACCCGTTTGCCAGTTGTCGGACTTTTGTACGACACATTGATGATCCCGACACCAAAGAACCTGAACTGGATGTGGATCTGGGGCATCGTTCTGACGTTCTGTCTGGCGCTGCAAATCATCACCGGTATCGTTTTGGCGATGCACTACACGCCCCATGTTGATCAGGCTTTCGCGTCTGTTGAACACATCATGCGCAACGTAAACGGTGGCTATATGCTGCGCTATATGCACATGAACGGCGCTTCGTTGTTCTTTGTGGCAGTTTATGCCCACATCTTCCGCGGTCTTTACTACGGGTCCTACAAGGCACCCCGCGAGATCACATGGATCATCGGTATGTTGATCTATCTGCTGATGATGGCAACCGGCTTTATGGGTTATGTTTTGCCTTGGGGTCAGATGTCCTTCTGGGGTGCGACAGTTATTACCGGTCTGTTCGGTGCGATCCCGTTCATTGGTGACAGCTTGCAG
Organism: Sulfitobacter sp.; assembly: GCF_041552635.1. Taxonomy (GTDB): domain Bacteria; phylum Pseudomonadota; class Alphaproteobacteria; order Rhodobacterales; family Rhodobacteraceae; genus Sulfitobacter. Next base: position 1,853 of record NZ_JBFEKM010000086.1, on the reverse strand, counting down.
ACGCTTCTGCTGGGTGGTCCTGCGGTGGATAACGCCACGCTGAACCGTTTCTTCAGCTTGCACTACCTTCTGCCCTTCGTGATTGCCGGCCTCGTGATCGTGCATATCTGGGCGTTCCACACCACGGGCAACAACAACCCGACAGGTGTCGAGGTGCGTCGCGGTTCCAAAGAAGAAGCGCAAAAAGACACACTGCCGTTCTGGCCCTACTTCGTGATCAAGGACTTGTTCGCGCTGGCGGTTATTCTGGCGGTATTCTTTGCTATCGTAGGCTTTATGCCGAACTATCTGGGCCACCCCGACAACTACATCGAGGCGAACCCGCTTTCGACACCTGCGCACATCGTTCCTGAATGGTACTTCTTGCCCTTCTACGCGATCCTGCGTGCCTTCACCGCCGAAGTATGGGTCGTGCAGATCGCGTCTTTCGTGACCGGTGGCATCATCGACGCCAAGTTCTTTGGTGTTCTGGCGATGTTCGGTGCGATCGCTGTTATGGCGCTGGTGCCATGGCTTGATACATCGTCTGTTCGGTCGGGCCGGTATCGTCCCATGTTCAAGTGGTGGTTCGCGCTGCTGGTTATCGACTTCTTTGCCCTGATGTGGCTGGGTGCGATGCCTGCGGAAGAACCCTATGCCAGCTTGTCGCTGATCGCATCAGCCTATTGGTTCGGCTACTTTTTGGTGATCCTACCACTGTTGGGTGTGATCGAAAAACCAATGGCACAGCCCGATACCATCGAAGCTGATTTCGCCAAGAATAAAGCTGCGAAAACGGGCGGTACCAAGACGCTTGTAACGCCGGCTGAATAAGGACCATGACAATGATCAAGAAAACAATCATCTCGGCTGTTGTCGCCATGGGCCTTACAAGCTCCGCTGCTTTTGCGGCTGGTGCAGAAGCACATGTCGAAAACTATGACTTCTCTTTCGAAGGGCCTTTTGGGGCCTTCGACGTCAACCAGCTGCAGCGTGGCCTGAAGGTTTATACTCAGGTCTGTTCGGCCTGCCACGGTCTGACGTATGTTCCGATCCGGACATTGTCAGACGATGGTGGTCCACAGCTTCCTGAAGATCAGGTGCGCGCATATGCGGCTAACTTTGAGGTGTTCGATGCCAGCTTGGACGATTTCCGTCCGGCAACGCCGGTTGACCACTTTCCGGGCTCTGCGCTTGAAACTGCACCTGACCTTAGCCTGATGGCGAAGAAGCGTGCTGGTTTCCACGGCCCCTATGGCCTTGGCATCAACCAGTTCTTCAAGGGCATGGGTGGCCCCGAGTATATCGCGTCTTTGCTGACCGGGTATGAGGAAGCACCTGAATGCGCCCCTGAAGATTTCCCAGGGTCGTATAACAAAGCGTTTCCAAACGGTGGTATTCCCGAGGAATGTAAAGATGAGCACGGGCACGTCACAATCGAGGGCAGCTGGATCGCAATGGCGCAGCCGCTCTACGGTGATGATGTCGAATTCGATGATGGTCACGAGGCCACCATCGAAAGCGAAGCGATGGATGTGTCTGCGTTCTTGATGTGGACAGCCGAGCCAAAATTGATGGCGCGCAAGCAGGCTGGTTTTGCCGGCGTTGTTTTCCTGACCCTTTTGTCGGTACTTTTGTACCTCACCAACAAGCGTCTTTGGGCACCGGTAAAGCGTAAAGAAGACTAACGTCTTCTTTCACATCGCTCTGCGATTGAAAAATGAAAGGCCTTCCGGATCTGAATGGTGCACCCCAATCAGCCACCGATCCATTGGGGCGGTGCCTTGATGTGGCGCGGCACAACGCGGGCCAAGCCCAGCCGGACGGGGTCGTCCTTTATCGGGTTGGGCACGCATCTGCAAAGGATAGTGATT
>NZ_JBFEKM010000085.1:0-17403 GCF_041552635.1 Sulfitobacter sp. | reverse complement strand
GGATGCCTGGACGCTCTGCCTCGATCTCTGCGCGCCAGCGCGCACGGGCGGACACGACCTCTTGTGGGGTCCAGTCGCGGGCGGGCCGCGCCACATCCATCTCGCACAGATCATTGATAAATGCATCTGCGTCGTAAAGCACCTGAACCGATGCGCCTTGCCCATCCGTCAGAACGGCGGGGTCGATATCGACACGCACGAACGGGCATTGATGGCCCAAATGCGCGCGCCAAATATCAACCTCAGCCAGTTCCGTACCGATGGCAATCACCAGATCGGCGGTCGCGATCACATCTGCGCTGCCGGGCCGCGCCAGCGTTGAACCAAAGTGCAAAGGCGCATCCGGTGCCACCACACCGCGTCCGGCATATGTGGTAAAGGATGCCGCTTTAGATGCGCTCAAAAGCCGACCCACGGCCTGCGCATCGGAAACACCCCCACCGAAAACGAACAATGGCCGCGAGGCTTTTTGCAACATGGCGTGCACATGCGCGATATCGCCGCCACGTTGCTGCGTCGGACGCGGCGTTACCTCAGGGGCCTTGGGGAAAATCCCGGCCTCGGCCTCTAGAACAGCTATCGGCACTTGCAAGTGCTTGGAGCGCGGCCGCTGAAGCTTGAATTCACCCAAGGCGCGATCAATCAGCGCGTAAGCCGCATCTGCGGTCTTGGCCTCGAACGACCAATCGCAGACAGTTTCAGCCGCCGCGCGTTGGTCTTTCATCTGATGCAACTGCCCCTTGCGTGCTGCGGTCTCGTCGAGACAGCTTGAAATCACCAGCATCGGTACAGAATCGCTATAGGCCTGCCCCATCGGCGTCATGATATTGCAAAGGCCTGGCCCGGTGATCACATAGGCCACCCCCGGTTTGCCCGTGGCGCGCGCATAGCCATCAGCCATGAAACCAGCCCCCTGTTCATGGCGGGCCAACACATGTGTCAGGCCAGCTTCTTCGATACCGCGGTACATTTCCTGATTATGCACCCCTGGAATGCCAAAAATAACCTCGACCCCGCGATCCTTCAACATGTGTGAAATTTGCGCGCCCAAGGGACGGGTTTGAGCATCTGACATCAGGCTCTCCAGAATTTAAAGGTGAGGATTACGTAGACAGCCATTAGTTCAAGCCGCCCGATCAGCATCGCTGCCGTCAAAATCCATTTGGCCGTATCGTTTAGCGTACTGAAATTTCCCGCAGGCCCGATGATGTCCCCCAACCCGGGACCGATATTGGCCAGCGCCGCCCCTGCCCCGGACACAGAGGTCACAAAATCCAGCCCCGTCATGCTAAGTGCGACGGCCACCAGCCCGAACGTCAGCGTGAAGAACATGAAAAAGGACATAACCGAGATCATGACATCGCCGTTGATCGGCCGCCCGTCATACCGCGGTGTAAAGATGCCGTGGGGCGACCGGATCCGCTGCAACTGCGCGCGTACGGAGGCGAACAAAAGCTGATAGCGGAAAATCTTGATTGAACAGGCTGTAGATCCCGCACAACCGCCAATCAAACCGGTAAAGAAAAACAGCGCCACAGGGAAGGAGCCCCATGTCATATAGTCCACCGACGCATAGCCTGTCCCCGAAATGATCGAGGTGATGTTGAACAGGGATTCGCGCAACGACTGTTCCCAATGGTGCGGAAAGATGCCCTGTATCGCCACAAAGACCACGCCAACCAGAACGGCTACGGTCAGAAAAAACCCGCGCACTTGCGGGTCGCGGTGCAGCGCCAAAGGCTGCCCGTTTACAAGCTGCACATAGCGCACAAAGGGCAATGCAGCGAGGAACATGAAAAATGATGCCGCATATTCTGCATTGCCGGAAAACCGCCCGAAAGAGGCGTCATAGTTCGAAAACCCACCCGTCGAAACGGTGGTCAGCGCATGAACCGTTGCATCGAACATATCCATACCCAAGGCGAGATAGGTCAAGATGCAGGCAAAAGTCAGAAAGAGGTAGATGCCGGATATCTGGGTCGCAATCTGGCCTGCACGTGGCAGGATTTTGCCAAAGGTATCGAAAGCTTCTGATTTGAAAATCTGCATCCCGCCGACGCGCAGTTCGGGCAGAAACACCATTGCGACCACAATGATACCAATGCCGCCGAGCCATTGCAGAATACCGCGCCACAACAGCAGCCCCTTGGGCAGGGTATCAAGCCCGGTAAAAACCGTAGATCCTGTCGTGGTCAGCCCCGACATGGCCTCGAAAACCGCATCGACAAAGCGCGCCTCGGTAGCCCCCAGCATAAAGGGCAGCGCGCCGAACAGCGGCAGCATCAGCCAAACGCCCGTGGTCAGCAAAAAGGTTTGCTGAATGGTCAGACCCTCTTTGACCCCATTGGCACAGGCAAGCGCTATCAAGCTGCCGCCAAAGAAAGTGATCAGCCCGGATTCGACAAAGACTGGCCAGTGGCCACGACCTTCGGCGATATCCATCAGCATCGGCGCGACCATCGCAATGCCAAGCACCGCAACCAACAGGCCGATTACATATCCAACGGGGCGCATGTCCAACATAGGCGCAGGGTTGGCGCGGCAACGCGTCGGTGTCAAGGATCAGGCTGGTGTGAAACGAAAAACGGCCCGGACTGTGGTCAGTCGGGCCGTTTATTCAAACCGATGCTAAGCATCCTACATATAGTAGAGATCACGAAACACGTGGTGAACAAGGTCCTCGCGTGTCAGGTTCATCGCGGCCAATTCTGCGTCTGTTTTTGCTTCCAAGCGGCGCAAGTGTTCAACGCGGCCGTTCATTGTGCTGGCCAGCGTAATGGTGCTGCCCACTGAGACAAAGAATGCGCCAATGGATGACAAAACGGACTTCAGCCCGTCAAAGCCGGTGTGCGCGGATGTGTTGATATAGGCCATGTGTTACCTCAAAATTTCTGGCTTTGGTGCCGGTGGCTCCCTTGGCTATGACCATAACCTATTCAGTAGAAATGAGAATTGCCGTTTCTGCATGGCAGCATCCCGGTTTCGCTGCATCGCGGCGCAACTCGTTTCAAAAAACAGACAACCCGTGAAAAAAGCCGCACAAAATACGTGCGGCTTCGAAACTCTATGCCAAAGATAACTCCAAATACGCCGTTTGGTCAGCCGACGTGGAACAAAGTGCTGAACAGCTTGGGGTCAATGCTTTGCGCGGCGAATGTATCGCCTTCGGTCAGAATGCTGATCGCATCATGACTGTGCAGGCTTTCTTGGTGGCTGGCGATCACCCGAAAATCACCGATGCGCGGGTCGGCCTGCAGTTGTTCGCAAAACAACCGCGCCGCGTCTTCGACAAAGATCGGGTTGGCCGCGTTCAATTCGGCGAATGCCTGTTCATCCTCGCGTTTCACCATGACCTGAGTCTCGGTTGGGACGGCACGGCGGGCCGCCTCGATCAGGTCTTCGAACCACAGACAATCCGCATCGTAATTCACATCGACCGAAATCCGCGCGACCGACCGCTGCGAATGCGGTGTCGCCAATTGCCCCCGCGTGGCGCGGGCGTGTTCGGACAATTCCAAAGAACACGGACACGTAGACGAATAGACATAGTCCAGATGCATGATCTTTTTACGCACGCCGCCCATCTCGACGAGTTCCAGCGCGATGTCATAATATTGATAGCCGGAAAGACCGGACCGCAGGCTTTGGATCTTCATCGGGAAGGAAAAACGCATCTGGATGCGCGCGTCATAGCTTTCCAGATCGGCCTTGTAATCGTCCAACGCGGCTTCCATCACCTCAAAACTGAAAGTCGCATCGCCATGCTTGTAAAAGCTGCGCATGATCCGGGACATGTTGATGCCCTTCTTGTCCGCCTCAAGGCTGACCGATCCGGTCACCGAGGTTTCAAGCGTCAGATCGCCATTGTCACGGGTATGAAACTGCACAGGCAGGCGAAAGTTAGAAATTCCAACGTGCTGGATTTGCTGCATCGCGCCTCTGATCAGGCTTGATGGCCCGTTTTGCAGGTCAGGCAACGTCGCCTTGTAATTATCACCGACGGCGAAATCCTCGGGGTAAACCCGGCTGAAGTCAGGATAGTCATCCACATTTTTCAGCAACCGCGCCAAAGACGGATCCAGCGCGTCAATTTCGGTCTGGCTGGCATCCGCCGCCCAAGCGCGCAATGTATCCAATGCAGCGACGGCCGCGTCGCGGTCCGGTACGGCAGTCACAGCTGCGATGACGTTCATGATAAGGCCCCCCTTGGCAAGCTATACCATATATAGGTCACCGTTCAGAACGTTTCCAACATTCTGAACGGAATATCGCTTAAAATGCCGAAAAACTTATCCGGCGCGGTCCAGAGCTTGCTTGAGATCGGCAATCAAATCACTCACGTCCTCAAGACCGGCGGACAGACGCACAAGACCGGCCGAGATACCAAGGGTGTCTTTCTGCTCCTGTGGCAATCGCTGGTGCGTGGTGGTTGCCGGATGGGTAGCGATGGATTTTGCATCGGCGAAGTTGTTGGAAATGCTCACAATCTCAAGCGCGTTCAAGAACTTGAAACAAGCCTCTTTGCCACCTTTCACCTCGATCGCGAGCACGGTCCCCCCCGACGGGGCCTGCCCCAAAGCAAGCTGTTGCTGCGGATGTGCAGCATGGGTGGGATAGCGGACGGCGCTTAGCATCGGATGACCATCAAGGGCTTGGGCCAGCTGCAAAGCTGCCTCAGCCTGTGCGCGCACGCGCAGATCAATTGTCTCAAGCGCTTTTAGGTGCGTCCACGCGGTAAACGGGTTCATCGCGCCGCCAGTGTGTTTCATGTAGGCTTCGATGGGGCCGCGGATCAGGTCTTTGGACCCGCAAATCGCACCACCCAACAGGCGCCCCTGCCCGTCAACATGCTTGGTCGTGGAAATAATAGCGATATCCGCACCACAGGCGCGGGCATAGGAAAACACCGGCGTGGCCATCGCGTCATCCACCAACACCAGCGCGCCCACGGCATGGGCAGCTTTGACGACATGGCGCATGTCGACGACTTCTAGCGTGGGATTCGATATGCTTTCAAAGAACACCATCCGCGTGTCGGGGCGAATGGCAGCATCCCATGCAGCGTTGTCCGTGCCGTCGATCAAAGTAACCTCGACCCCGAACCGCACAAGGATGTCTTCGAGCACATAAAGGCATGAGCCGAACAGCGCGCGGGCCGCCACCACATGATCGCCCGCCTTAAGCAACGCCGTCAGCGCGCCACTAACTGCGGCCATGCCCGACGTGCAGGCAAAGCAATCCTCGTAGCCCAGCATACCGGCAATCCGGTCTTCGAACATACGCACTGTGGGGTTGCCGTAACGGGCATAGATGAATTCATCGTCGGTCAAGGATTGGAAACGAGCCTCGGCCTGTTCGGCGCTGTCATAGACAAAGCCTTGCGTCAGAAACATCGCCTCCGAAACTTCGTTATACTGACTACGGCGGGTGCCCATGTGGACAGCTTTGGTGCGCGGTTTCCAATCGTTGCTCATCTTATTCTTCCTTCCGGCCCGCACGATAACGGGCATAAAAAAACCCCAGACGCGGTCAAGCGAAAGGGGGCTTTCATCCTGACCTTTTAGCGGAATTATAGCAGGTCGCCCTGCCCGTGGCCCGCAATCCGGTAACAAATCACCACGCCCTGTTGCTACGCCCGCGCGCCTGCCGCGTCAACACCGTCACAGTGGTGTAACAAAGCTTTCATGAGCAGGTCATAGCTTTATGCCAACAAAGCCCCACAATATGTTGACAAAGGCACCCCATGGCCCTGATCCGGTTGAACGTCAGCCCTGAAACGGGCCGCATCGAACTCCACCAATCACCGCAATGCGCCCAGCGGGTGTTGCAATCGGCAGCACAGTCAAGCGGCCCGATCATCATCATGATCCATGGCTATAAATATCAGCCCGGCTCGGCCCGCCATTGCCCGCACCGGTCAATCTTTGACGCGGCAACAGGATGGCCAGCGCAGTTAGGGGTAACCGCAGGGGCCGGTCTGGGCATCTGCTTTGGTTGGGCCGCGCGCGGGTCTTTGGCGCGGATGTTTGAAACGGCGCAGCAGGTGGGCCAGCAACTGGCACAGGTGATCGCAACCGTGCACAAGGCCGCGCCGCACCGCGCCGTGCATCTGATCGCCCATTCCATGGGGGCCGAGGTCGCGCTTTCTGCCTTGGCTCAATCCGCCAAAGGGGCCGTGTCCCGGGTGGTGCTGATCACCGGTGCCAGTTTCCAAAGCCACGCCGCCCGCGCCTTGCGCAGCCCCGCCGGAAAAACAGCCGAGATTTTCAACATCACGAGCCGCGAAAACGATCTTTTCGACTTTGTCTTTGAACGGCTGTTGGGTCAGGATGCGCCAGAGGATCGCGCGCTTGGCCAAGGAATAACCGCCCCGAATGCGCTGAATATCCAGCTTGATTGCCCTGACACGCTGGCAGCCCTTACCACGCTGGGCTGCGGGATCGCCCCACCCCAAAGCCACATCTGCCACTGGTCCGGCTACACCCGCCCCGGCGCGCTTGCGTTTTACGCGCAGCTGCTGGCGCACCCCGATTTACTGTCCCTGCCCCGCGTGGCAAGCTTGCTTCCCGCAAGGCCAAGCCCGCGCTGGTCAAGACTCCCCCTTGCGGGATTGACAAAAACACGCATCATGGGCCGACTTCCAGCTTAGGAGCCTGCCCAAATGACCCAGCCCATCGATCTTTATTATTGGCCCACGCCCAACGGCTGGAAAATCTCGATTGCTCTCGAAGAAATGGGCCTGCCCTATACCACGCATCTGATCAACATCGGCGCAGGTGAACAATTCGCGCCCGAGTTTCTCAAGATTGCGCCGAACAACCGGATGCCCGCGATTGTGGATCCGGACGGGCCGGATGGCGCGCCGGTGTCGATCTTTGAATCCGGTGCGATCTTGCTTTACCTTGCCCGCAAGACCGGACAGTTCGGCGGCAAGACCGCGCGAGAACAGATCGCAGTCGAGGAATGGTTGATGTGGCAAATGGGTGGGCTGGGACCTATGGCGGGCCAAGCGCATCATTTCCTGAAATATGCCCCCGCCATGGACCCGCCCAATGATCTGCCCTATGCCAAAGACCGCTACAGATCGGAAACCGCGCGTCTTTACGGCGTGCTGGACAGGCAATTGGCGCTGCACGAATTCGTGGCAGGCCCCGATATCACCATTGCAGATTTTGCGATCTGGGGGTGGGCATCGCTGTGGGAAGGCCAACAGCAAACGCTGGATGACAAACCCCATATGGCGCGCTGGCTGGATGTGATGGGCGCACGCCCCGGCGTTCAAGCAGGTCGCGCACTTTATGCCGAAAAGCGCGCGGATTTCCGCAGCGACAAGGGGGCACAATCGACATTGTTCAAAACCAAATGATGCCGGGTCTGCGCCCGAACCCGCAGGCTGTTTGTGCCTGAGGCCCTGCAAAGCGTCACTTTTTTGGTCTATGCTGCGGGTGCCTGCTATGTGGTGGGCTTGCTGATCATAAATCAGATTATCTTGCGGTTGCTTCTCATGTGCGGGACCGCCTTTTACATCGTCTATTACGCGTATGTTGCAGATCAGCCCCTGTGGGAAGCCATCTATATCAGCGCAATGATCGGCTGCGCCAATATGTTCGGGTTGTTCGGATTGCTGGCGCGCAACTCGCGGCTGGCCATTCCGCGCGCCCACAGCGACATTTACGACCGTTTTCCCGGCCTGCCCCCCGGCGATTTCCGCACACTGATGCGCCATGCGAAACGTTACAGGCTGGATACACAGACCAAGCTGACAACCCAAGGTGCGCCGATGACGCGGCTGTTCTACACCCTGTCCGGTGATGCCTGCGTCACCAAAAACAACGACAGCTTTGTGATAGCCGCCGGTGTTTTCGTCGGTGAGATCGCGTATCTGACGGATCAGCGCGCCTCGGCCACCACGGAGCTATCCCAAGGGGCGGAGGTGCTGGAATGGTCCAGCGCCGACCTGCGGCGTTTGTCCCAAAAATCGAGCCGCTTCAAAATGGCGCTGAATGCGACGTTGTCTGTGGATATGGCCCAAAAGGTCGCGCGTTCTGTGGCCCCTATCGACGTCCAAGCCCCTTAGGACCCGGACATCATGGATGCCGGATTGGAACAGGTTTGACACCTCTGGGTTAGTCTTTTTCCAGCGCATAGATTTGGAAAACCTTGCTTTGTGCCATGAAAAAGATGAACACGGCGGCTGTCAGACCGAAGGTCTTGAAATAGACCCACGTTTCGGTGCTGGCAAACCGCCAGATGACTTCATTGGCCAATGCCAGCCCGAAAAAGCAAAGCATCAGCCGCTTGGTCAGGATCATCCAGCCCGCTTCCTGCAGGGGCATCATCTCTTCCATCAGAAACTTGAGGTAAGATTGCCCGCGCACCAAGCCAACCGCGAGGATCACACCGAACAAAAGATAAATCACCGTCGGCTTCATCTTGAAGAAACGTTCATCATTCAGCCAGACCGACAGCCCGCCAAACACCGTCACCAAGATCACCGTTGCCACCTGCATCCGGCTTAGTTTGCCCGTCAACAGCCAAAGCGTCGCCGTTGATGCGATCAGCAAGGGTACAAAAGCCGCCGTGATAATGATGAAGCCGCTGTATTCAGTGCCGCCGATGGTAAAAACATCGTCCTTAAAGTACATATACGCCACAAAAAATAGCAGCACAGGCCCGAAATCGAGCGTGGATTTGACGAGCGGATGGATTTCGCGTTTTTCGGTCATTGGGAACTCCTTTAGCCGCCCATTTCAACTATTACAGCGCCCACAGCAATCAATGCCATCAGCGCAATCCGGCGCGGGCCTACGGTTTCCTTCAGCACCAGCCAGCCGATCAAGGCCGCAAAAACGGTCGAGGTTTCGCGCAGCACCGCCGCTTCGCCGACCTTGTCCAGCCGGGTGGCCAGCATGATGGACCCAAAGCTGAAGAACGCCACAAAGCCGCCCGCGACACCGCGTGTCATCAGCGGACCAAGCGCTGGCGGGTTGGGCATTTTAAGGTAACGCCGCGTTGCGATCACAGGCATCACCAGCCCGTCGATCATGAAAAACCATGCCAGAAAGGTAAAGGGATCTTCGGTTGCGCGAATGCCGTAGGCGTCAAAGGTGGTGTACAGCGCCACGAACAGCCCCGTCATCACCGCAAGGGCCAGCGCCGCGTTCAGCGTATCGCGTTCGGACACCAGATAGACCATGTTATACAGCGCCAGCCCAAAGATGCCTGCCATCAGCACCCCCACGCCCATCCACTGGATCAACGTAAAGCTTTCGTTGAAAATCAGATACGCCCCGATCACGGTGAACAAAGGGCCGGTGCCGCGCACCACGGGATAGACGACGGTATAGGCCCCCTTGGTATAGGCCCAAGCCTGCAACAGCTTGTAGACAACGTGGATCACAAAAACACCGGCAAAAATCGCCCACATATGTGGTTCGGGCCAAGGCACCACAAATAATGCAAAGGGTGCGGCCATCATACCATAGGAGAAATCAATCGCACCGCGTGTCAGCCACGGGTCATGTCGCCCCTTTTGCAACGCACCAAACACCGCATGCAAGAACGCCGCCAGCAACGCCAGATACAAGGCCGCCTGATGCCCTGCCTCGGTGCCTTCAATCTGGGTAATCCAGTCCGTCACGGGCGCGTGCCCCGCCGTAAATTCGTCACTGTGGGTCCAACCCCATCAACGCATCCGCAAATTCCTGCGGGTCAAACGGTTGCAGGTCGTCAATCTGTTCGCCCACGCCAATCGCGTGGATCGGCAAGCCGAATTTATCTGCCAAAGCCACCAGCACACCGCCCTTGGCCGTGCCGTCAAGTTTGGTCATCACAAGACCCGAGACATCGGAAATTTCTTGAAATACCTTTACCTGATTCAGCGCGTTCTGACCCGTCGTCGCATCCAGCACCAACAATGTATTATGCGGGGCCGACGGGTCTTTCTTGCGGATCACGCGCACGATCTTGGCCAGCTCCTCCATGAGATCACCACGGTTTTGCAAGCGCCCCGCCGTGTCGATCAGCAGCAAATCCGCGCCATCGCGTTCGGCTTGTCCCATCGCTTCAAAGGCAAGGCTGGCAGGGTCCGACCCTTGGGCGGCCGTCAGCACAGGCACGCCCGCGCGGTCGCCCCAGACCTGCAACTGTTCCACGGCGGCAGCGCGGAAAGTATCGCCTGCTGCAATCACCACATGCTTGCCCGCAGCCTTGAACTGGCTGGCAAGCTTGCCGATTGTTGTCGTCTTGCCCGACCCGTTCACGCCCACAACCAGCACCACCTGCGGCGTTTTGGAATATAGCGGCAGCGGCTTGGCGATCGGGTCCATGATCCGCGCAATTTCGGCAGCCAACAGACGTTTGATTTCATCAACCGACAAACGCTTGCCAAAGCGCCCTTCGGCCATGTTCGCCGTCACCCGCAGCGCCGTGTCCACCCCCATATCGGTCGAGATCAACAGCTCTTCGAGCTGCTCAAGCATTTCGTCATCCAGCACGCGGCGCACCACGGGAGCAGAGGTCTCGCGGCCCAACAAACGGCCCATAAGAGAGGGTTTGGCAGGGGCCGCTTTGGCCGGGCTTGCCGTTTCCAAATCAGCGACAATCGGCTGGATTGTTTCGCGAATGGAAACAGGTTCAGGCGCATCTACCTCATCGGCGGGCTTGGGTGCGGGTTCATCATCCACCGCCTCGGGCAAAGCTTCTACTGCCGCTTGAGGCGTCTCCATGACCTGATCAACGGGGGCCTCGTCGATGGTTTCGGGCGTTTGCACTGCCCCGCCGTCTTCGACAATCGCCTCCAGCCCCGCGTCGATCTTGGACGAGGATTTGAACAATTTGGTTTTCAGCTTTTTGAAAAAGGCCAAGCGTGCTCTCCGGAAAAAAATTATCAGGCGTTTTCTATGGTCTGTTGCCTATGATCTATAGGCTCATTCGGCCAGATGAAAGGGTCACACCATTAATTGGCATACCCAAGGCCCTGCGTTTCCAAATGGTGTCCCACTAGGTCATCACTTTGGCCCCTGATCTGGGGCTGCAGCATTGAAAAAACGGGACGCGCCCGCCCCCTCTCATGCCAGCTAATGCCCACCCAGTTAGCAGCACGCACAAAAAAGGCCGCCTAATGCAAGGCGGCCTGATTTCTAACATGGTTTCTAGGGTGCCCAGCGCCCTTGACGGCGCTACACCTCGTTGGGGAAATGTTTCATGACCAGCCGGATCGGGTTCGGGGCCGCCTGCCCCAACCCGCAGATCGACGCGTCGACCATGGCTTGGGACAATTCCTCCAACAGGGGTTGGTCCCATGTATCCGCCTGCATCAGCTTGACCGCCTTTTCACAGCCCACTCGGCAAGGCGTGCACTGACCACAGCTTTCATCCTCGAAGAATCGCAGCATGTTCAGGGCGGCCGCCTTGGCGCTGTCGTCTTCGGACAGGACGACAACAGCCGCCGACCCGATGAACGATCCATGCGGTTGCAGCGTGTCAAAATCCAACGCGACATCCGACATCGACGCAGGCAACAGCCCCGAAGACGGCCCACCGGGCTGATAGGCCTTGAACACATGACCGTCAGCCATGCCGCCTGCGGCTTCGATGATATCGGTGATCGTTGATCCGGCGGGCAGCAGGTACATGCCCGGCTTGGCAACGCGCCCCGATACGGAATAACTGCGCAGACCTTTGCGGTCATTCTTGACCGTGCTGTTCAGAACCTGCGGCCCTTCGCGGCAGACCCGTGCGACCCAATGCAATGTTTCGACGTTATGCACCAATGTCGGACGGCCAAAGATGCCGACCTGCGCCACATACGGCGGGCGGTGCCGCGGCATGCCGCGCTTGCCTTCGATGCTTTCGATCATCGCGGATTCTTCGCCGCAGATATAGGCCCCTGCGCCGCGACGCAGATCGATATAGCCCGGCTCAACAATGCCTGCGTCCTCGAGTGCTGCGATTTCCGTGCGCAGCAGCGCCAGCACCTGCGGATATTCGTCGCGCATATACAGGAATACCTTCTCGGCCTCGACAGCCCATGCGGCGATCAACATCCCCTCAAGGAAATGATGCGGTACGCGTTCCAGATACCAGCGGTCCTTGAATGTGCCCGGTTCGCCTTCGTCCCCGTTCACCGCCATATAGCGGGGTCCAGCATTGCCGCGCACAAAGCCCCATTTCTTGCCCGACGGGAACCCAGCACCGCCAAGACCGCGCAAGCCGGCCTCAAGCAGTTGGTCCTGCACCTTTTCCCAGTCGCCGGTGGCGCGCAAGGTTTTCAATGTCTCGTATCCGCCGTCCTTGGTGTAGGCGGTAAAATCTTCGTAGTCAGGCACATGGACATGGGTATCGCCTGCGGCAATCGCCGCCTCGACCTTTTCCAATGTCGCGTGATCGACAAAGTTATGACCGATCTCAAGCGCGGGGGCGGTATCACAGCGGCCGATGCAGGGCGCACGCACGACACGGACCTGTGAGGCATCCAAGCCATCCTCGAGCGCCGATTTCAACGCCTGCGCGCCTGCAAGTTCGCACGACAGGGAATCGCAAATGCGGATGGTCAGTGCGGGCGGCGGTGTCTCGCCTTCCTTGACCACGTCGAAATGCGCGTAAAACGTCGCGACCTCATAGACTTCGGCCATGCTCATACGCATTTCCTCGGCTAGCGCACGCAGATGGGCGGCAGAGAGGTGACCATATTCATCCTGGATCAAATGCAAATGCTCGATCAGCAGATCAGCGCGTCGGGGTTTATCGCCCAGCAATGCGCGCACCTGATCCCATGCGGTATCATCCAGTTGACGCCCTTTCGTATGGGTGCGCCCCTTGCCTTTGCCGGACTTCCAGACGCCTTTTTCGGGGCCCTTGCCATCTGACTTCTTGTGCTCATCCAACGCCATATCGGCCCCCTCGTCTGGTTGTTGAAGCCTAGCTATCAAAGTTGCGCCGCCCCACACATTCGAAAAGCGACCTTTCCGTCGCGCTTTACGCGGTAGATGTGACAGGTTGGGTCCTTTTTCGTGCCGTATTTCGCCTATAAGAAACCTGAAGACCCCGACGGGACCACAACGGAGCCGCAAAGATGATCTGGTACGCCATCGCCAGCCTGACCCCCGCCGCGCTTTTGGCGCTGGCCTGCCTATTTGGCAGACCGTGGCCGCTGGCGGCCTTGCTGTCGATCACGGTGCTGGTGTTTTTCCTCGACCGCATTGCGCGGCAGCTGCCCACACGGGATACAACAGGGCGCGGCCTAAGCCTGATCTTGGCCGCCACACATTTTGCGCTGCTGCCTTTGGTTGTTTGGGGGCTGGCCGGCGACAGCGGCTTGGCCGTTGCCGACAAGGTGCTGATCTATCTTGGCGCGGGGCTGTTCTTTGGCCAAATCTCGAACTCCAACGCGCATGAACTGATCCATGCCAGCACCCGCTGGCCGCGGCGTATTGGCACGATGCTCTATTGTTCGCTGTTGCACGGGCACCATGTGTCTGCGCATCTGCGGGTGCATCATATCCACGCTGCGACCGACGCTGATCCCAATTCGGCCCGCTTGGGCGAAGGATTCTATGCCTACGCCCTACGCGTGTTGCGCGGTGAATTCATGGCAGGGCTGCATGCTGACAGCAAACAGCGCGCGCGGGCGGTGGATCAATCCGCGCGCCCCCATCCTTATGTCGGATATGTTGCAGGGGGCGCTTTGACGCTGGGCTGTGCAGCTCTCATTGCCGGGTGGGGCGGTATGCTGGCCCTGCTGGCCATCGCGTTTTATGCGCAGATGCAGCTGCTGTTGTCCGATTACGTTCAGCATTACGGATTGCGCCGCCACTTGCGCACTGATGGCCGTATGGAACCCGTTGGACCGCAGCACAGCTGGAACGCACCGGCGTGGTATTCATCTGCAATGATGCTGAACGCACCGCGCCATTCAGATCACCACATGCGCCCTGCGCGCGCCTTCCCAGCGCTTGAGGTCACGCCAGATACGATGCCGGTTCTGCCACGATCCTTGCCCGTGATGGCCGTGCTTGCGCTGGTGCCGCCGATCTGGCGACGCATCATGGACCGCCGCGTCGCACGCTGGCAAAATCCTGCCTGACGGCGCATCATCCTCTCTGGATCAGCCGCAGCCTTTCTGTCAGGTTAAAGACATGAAACATATTCTCATACTCCTTGTCTGTATCGTGGCGGCCCCACTGGCGGCGCAAACCGCCATGACGGCGCAGGAATTTGACGCCTATACCCGTGGCAAAACCCTGTTTTACAACAGCAACGGTCAAACCTACGGTGCCGAACGCTATCTTGAGAACCGGCGTGTCGAATGGTCGTTTCTGGACGGAGAGTGCAAACCGGGGGAATGGTACGAGGACAACGGCAAAATTTGCTTTACCTATGACGACAACCCGGATGCGCAGTGCTGGACGTTTCAACTGGGTGACGCCGGATTGATCGCGCGGTTTGAAAACGACCCGACCACGACCGACCTTTACGAGGCAGAAGACATCGACGAAAAGATGCTGTGCCTTGGCCCCAAAACCGGCGTCTAAGGCTGGCGTTAAAACAGGCTGCCCTGTTCAGGGGGCTTTTTGACTGCCTTGCGCGGGGCCGTCGTACCGCCGATTTGCAAGCGACCATCTGCGAATTCAATCTCGAGCGACGTCGCCGCTTTGGCCGCCTTTTTGGTCGTGACCAAAGCCCCGTCGCCGCGCACCACTGCATAGCCACGCGCCAGCGTCGACTTGTAACTTAGCATTTCGTGCAGACGGTCTAGCCCTGCGACCTGCTTGCGCCAGCCTTGGGTTTGACGCTGCCCAGCATCTGAAAGACGTCGCGCAAGGCTTTGGAACGCCTCGGTTTTACGCTTATGATCCTGCACCAACGCCTCGGGTCGGAACCGGGATGACAGCGCGGCCAGCCGCCGCTGTTCGGATTGCAGGGCACGGGTCAGCGTGCCGGGGCGCAGCACGCCAGACATATCCGCCAGCCGCACCTTGCGTTTTTGCACACCCGTGGTCAGCGCAGGGGCCAGACGTCCGCCCAGCAGATCCAGCCTTTGGCGCGGCCCGTCCAGCAAACTCTCCGCCCGTGGCAAGGCCCGCGCCATATCGCGCAACCGCTGATCGCGCCGCACCAGACCCTGGCTCAACGCGCGGGTCATGCGTGCCTCTTGCCCGTCCAGCCAAGCGACCAGTTCGTGCCGCACCGGCACGGCCAGTTCAGCCGCTGCCGTGGGTGTGGGCGCGCGCATGTCAGAGACATAGTCGATCAATGTCGTGTCTGTCTCGTGCCCCACAGCCGAGATCAGCGGGATCTGCGATGCAGCCGCGGCCCTTGCGACGATTTCCTCGTTAAAGCCCCACAGATCTTCGACAGATCCGCCACCCCGCGCGACGATCAGCAAATCAGGTCGCGGGATCGCCCCGCCGTGGGTCAGCTTGTTGAACCCTTCGATTGCGCGCGCCACTTCGGGTGCACATTTCGCGCCCTGCACCGCCACCGGCCAGATCAGCACCTTGCGCGGAAAACGGTCGCGCAACCGGTGCAGAATATCGCGGATTACGGCCCCCGAGGGCGAGGTCACAACCCCGATCACATCCGGCAAATAGGGCAACGCGCGTTTACGTTCGGGGGCAAACAGCCCCTCGGACGCCAGCGCCGCCTTGCGTTTTTCCAGCAGCGCCATCAACGCGCCCATGCCCGCAGGTTTGATGTCTTCGATCACGATCTGGTATTTCGACTGCCCACCAAAGGTGGTGATGCGGCCCGTTGCGATCACTTCCATCCCTTCTTCGGGTTGGGTTTCCAGACGGGCAGACACGCCTTTCCAGATCACGCCCGAAATCACCGAACTGTCATCCTTGAGGTCAAGATAAATATGCCCCGACCGCGGACGGCTGACGCGCCCCACCTCGCCGCGAATCCGGACATGGGCAAATTCCCCTTCGATCACCCGCTTGATCGCACCAGAAAGCTCGGTCACGGTGAATTCAGGGCTGTTTTGCCCCTCGCGGGGGTCGTCGATCAGGTCCATGCGGGCGTCCTTTGGGGCTTGGTTCAGGTCTGCGCTCGTGTCTGACTTGTGTATTTCGCGACCCCAGCTTAGAACGCGCAGCAACCAAGGCCAAGGGAGCGCATTCATGAATATCCTCATTTTGGGCAGCGGCGGGCGTGAACACAGCCTTGCCTGGGCCGTTTTGCAAAACCCCAAATGCGACAAGCTGATCGTGGCCCCCGGCAATGCGGGCATCGCCGCGATCGCCGATTGTGCCACGTTTGACATTAATAGCGGTGCTGCGGTGGTCGAATTTGTCGCCGAAAACAGCATCGACTTCGTTATCATAGGACCAGAGGCACCGCTGGCCGCCGGGGTTGCCGATGATCTGCGCGCCGCTGGTGTGCTGACCTTCGGGCCATCAAAAGCTGCCGCAGCACTTGAGGCCTCCAAGGCCTTTACCAAAGAGATTTGCGATGCTGCAAACGCCCCCACGGCGGCCTATGGCCACTTTACCGATGCGGCATCTGCCCGCGCCTATCTGGCTGACCATCCTGCCCCGATCGTGATCAAGGCAGACGGTCTGGCCGCAGGCAAGGGCGTGATCATCGCCGAAACAGACGCAGAAGCGCTGGCCGCCGTTGACATCATGTTCGACGGTACCTTTGGCGACGCCGGTGCCGAAGTGGTGATCGAAGAGTTCATGGACGGCGAAGAAGCGTCGTTCTTTGTGCTATGCGACGGCGACACTGTGCTGCCCATCGGCACGGCCCAAGACCACAAGCGCGTGGGCGACGGTGACACGGGGCCAAACACCGGCGGCATGGGGGCCTATTCGCCTGCGCCCGTCCTAACCGACGAGATCGCGGAACGCGCCTTGGCCGAAATCATCCGCCCCACGATGGCAGAAATGTCCAAACGCGGCATGCCATATCAGGGTGTGCTATATGCGGGACTGATGATCAAAGACGGCGCGCCGCGTCTTGTGGAATATAATGCGCGGTTCGGGGACCCTGAATGTCAGGTGCTGATGATGCGGCTGGGCGCACAGCTGTTTGATCTGCTGCATGCCACAGCCGAAGGCCGGTTAAGCGAGATGCGCGTCAACTGGGCAGAGGATCACGCGGTGACCGTTGTTATGGCGGCGTTGGGCTATCCCGGAGACTATGAAAAAGGCAGCGTTATTGCCGGGTTGGAAGATTTGCCAGAAGACAGCCGGAACATGGTATTCCACGCAGGGACGGCCGAAAAAGATGGTCAAATCATCGCAGTCGGTGGGCGGGTTTTGAGCGTGACGGCCCGCGGCGAAAGCCTTGCTGAAGCACAGGCGCGGGCGTACAAAATGGTTGACGCGGTGGATTGGCCGGGCGGGTTCTTCCGGCGCGATATTGGCTGGCGTGCGCTAACGTAAACTGGTGTCGGAG
>NZ_JBFEKM010000084.1:0-17638 GCF_041552635.1 Sulfitobacter sp. | reverse complement strand
TGGTCGTTCAGCAAATCATCAAGTGCGACCTCAACAGCCGTGTCGCCGCCAGCCACCGCGCGGGGGCCTGCGTTGAAGTAATAATCACGCCAGAAATCACGCCGCGCACGGCCAAAGGGCAGGGCATCTGCCATCTTGCGGAACCCTTTGCCGATGCGGGCCAGTGTCCCCAGCGTCGCGGGCAGGCGTTCCTCAAGATCGGCCTTGATTGCGCGGGCCAGCACGGGGGCAGCACCCTCGGTCCCGATGGCGATTGTCACAGGGTCGCGGTCTACAATAGCTGGGGTGATAAAGGCGCTGTCGTGCAGGTTGTCGACGATATTGACCAGCGCACCTTCGGCACGGGCAATCGCAGCGGTGCGGGCGTCCTCGACCGTGTCTTCGTCGGCGGCATAGAACAGTTTGGCGCACAGAACATCACCATGGCGCAACGCGCGGGTGTGCAGTGTGATGCGATCCGCCTTGGCCCATTGCACCAGTTCGGGCGCGGGGTCTGTCGCGTAGACGCTGATCTTGGCCTGGGATTTCATCAACAGGCGCAGCTTGGCCAGTGCGGCCTCGCCGCCGCCTGACACGACAATGCGTTGTCCTTTGGTCGATAGGAAGATTGGGAAGTGATCCATGATGCTGTCCTTGCGCTTGCCTTGCGGTATATATAGGAAATAATTCCGATATGGCGCTAGGTGGCTGGACATATAAGAACGTATGTTCTAATCAGCCGCTAAGTTGGAACAGAAGATCGCAAACCAAAGGATACGCAGAATGGACGTTCGTATAGATGAGGTGGATCGGAAGATTTTGGCGCAGCTACAGCGGGATGCGAGCCAATCTTTGGACGATATTGCCCGTGAAGTAGGGTCTTCCAAGACGCCTGTGTGGAACCGGATTCGCAAATTGCGCGAGGCAGGCGTGATCGGGCAGCACACCGTTGTGCTGGATGCCGAGGCCTTGGGATTCGAGGCGTGTTTCTTTGTACTGATCCGCACCTCTGAACACGAGGCAGACTGGCAGGCGCGTTTCCTAAAGGCGTTGCAAGACCGCCCCGAGGTTCAGGAAGCGCACCGTCTGGCAGGCGATATCGACTATATCCTTAAGGTGCGGGTCAAGAACGCGCGCGCCTATGATGCGTTCTATCAAGCCCTGATTTCCGAGGTGCGGGTGCATAACGTGACGGCCCTGCTGTCGATGGAGCAGATTAAATCGACGACCATGTTGCCGCTGTAACGCGGGGCTAGATTTCCACCATCAAACGTTCAAGTTTGTGGAAATGATAGCTGTTGGCATAGCGCGGTGGTTCGGTCAGGCGCAACTGCGGCGCGTGGTCAAACAGTGCGCGCAGCCCGATCTGCATTTCAAGCCGTGCCAGCGGGGCACCGACGCAGAAATGCAGGCCGCCCCCAAATGCAGCATGGGGTTTCATGGGCCGGGTGGGGTCAAAGCAGTCGGGATCGGGATACAGGGCAGGGTCACGCCCCGCCGCCCCCAGCACCAGCGCGATCTTTTGGCCTTTTTCCACGGTGACACCATTCAGATCAACATCCTCATAGGCAAAGCGTTCAAACACATGCAGCGGCGGGTCAAAGCGCAGGATTTCTTCGACTGTGGCGGCGATCGTGTCGGGGCCAAGCAGGTCGCGCGGCACCTGATGGGTCAGCAAACATGCGACTCCGTTGCCAAGCGCATGCACCGTCGCCTCGTGACCAGCGTTCAGCAGCAGGATGCATGTCCCGATCAGGGCATCGGTGCTTAGCTTTTCGCCATCTTCCTCGGCGGCAATCAACTGCGTGATCAGATCATCACGCGGATCTTTGCGGCGTACCTCGACATAGCCGCGTAAAAAGGCGCTGAAATCCGCGGCGGCAGCGTTTGCGGCATCTTCAACCGCGCGGGTGCGGCCGGCCTGATAGATTGCCACCATCGCATTGGACCAGCGCAAAAGGTCGGGCCACATGTCTTCGGGCACCCCCAGCAGCCGCGCGATGATACGCACCGGCAGTTGCGTGCAAAAGGTCGGAATCAGATCAAACGACCCTTGTGGTATTGCGGCCAACAGCTCTGCGGCGATGGACGCAATATCCGGGGCAAGCGATGCGATCCGCCGCGATGTGAAAGCGCGCAGCACAAGGCCGCGCAGGCGTGTGTGGCTTGGTGGCTCAAGCTCGAGCATGGAATGGCGGTCCACCGCGTCGAAATCTGCCAGATGTGCAGGCACGGGCTGGCGTTGATCTGCGGGTACTTCGCGGCCAAACCGGCGGTCGCGCAGAACGGATTGTACGGTCGCGGCATCAAATGCAGCCAACATGCCGTAGTCTTTCCAATACAAGACGGGGCCGTCCAGCCGCGCCTGCGCATAGGCCGCATAGGGGTTTTGGACAAACTCAGGGTCAAGCGGCGAAAGATTTAGTGTTTTCATGAGGCGCAGGGATACGCGGAGCTCTGGCCTTTGCAAGGTGCTCTGTGCAAAATTGACGCCATGAATACATTTTTACACGGTCGCATCGCGACATTGCTGGTTTTTCTGATCACCGTGCTGGGTTTGGCGGCCGGCGTTTGGCGCTATGCCTATCTGCAAGGGCTTGAGCAATTACACGCGCGCGGTGTAGCGGACCTGTCGCTGGCCAGTGACAGGTTGGTCGGGCAGTTGCAGCGCTATCGCGATCTGACGGTATTTTTGGCGGATCACCCTGCGGTCCACGATGTTCTTGCCGCCGATACGCCCAGCAGCGCGCGGGACTTCTTGCAAGATATTGCGGATAAATCAGCTGCATTGGATGTTCTGATTGTCGACGTTCAGGGGCGGGTGCTGGCGTCACCCCAAAGCGCGCCGGGGGCGGTGTTGATTGATCAGCCCTTTGTAAAGCGCGCCTTGCGCGGGGCGCTTGGCTGGGGGCATGGTCAAAGTGCGCCGCTGACGGACCGGGCGTATTTTCATGCGGCCCCGGTTTTTGGCGACGCAGGTCAGATCAAGGGCGCGGTCATCGTGTCAACCGATCTGAACGGGATCGACTATGCGTGGCGCGGCAGCAATCCGGCAGCGTTTTTCACGGATTCGGCGGGGGTCGTGCAGATTGCCAACCGGTCCGAGCTGCTGTTCTGGCAGCGCCCCATGGGGCAGCCGGGGCTGATCCCGCCTGATCAAAGCGCGGTTAATTTTTCAGCGAGTTTCGTGCAGGGCAACGAAATCTGGAAAATGGGCTGGGGGCCGTACATCCCCGATGAAGCGCTTCATCTGACGAAGCTGTTGCCGGTCATCGGGCTGACCGGCGAGGTGTTGCTGGATATCGCACCGGCGCGCCGGCTGGCCCTGTCGCAGGCGTCGGCGGTCGCGGCCCTGTGTCTGGCCTTTGGCGCGATGTTGTTTCTGGCCACCGAACGCCGCCGTGCCCTGTCGCAGGCGAACACCAAACTTGAACGTCAGGTTGCCAAACGCACTGCCGCCTTGAATGCCAGCAACACCGAACTACGCCGCGAGGCCGCCGAGCGGGAAGAGGCCCAAGCTGCCTTGCGCCGCGCGCAGGCCGATCTGGTGCAGGCGGGCAAGCTGTCGGCCTTGGGGCAGATGTCGGCGGGCATCAGTCACGAATTGAACCAACCGCTGATGGCGATCCGGTCCTTTGCGGAAAACGCTGTGCAATTCATGGCCCGCGACAAACCCGAGCGTGCCGCCGAAAATCTGTCGAGGATTTCCGAGATGTCCGACCGGATGGCCCGTATCATTCAGAACCTGCGTGCCTTTGCCCGTCAGGAATCCGTGCCACAAAAGCGCGTAGATGTGGTCCGTGTTGTGGCCAGCGCGATTGAATTGACGCAAACCTATCTTGACGATGCGGGGGTGACATTGGCCTATGATCCCCCCGAAACCCCGGTTTGGGTCCATGGAGGAGAGGTCCGTTTGGGGCAGGTGTTTGTTAATCTGATCACAAACGCCTGCGATGCGATGTCGGGGCGTGAAACCCGCCGCCTGACAGTGCAGATCATGACGGACGACGGGATCGAGGTCCGTTTTCAGGACACAGGTCCGGGGATCGAGATGCCCGACAAGGTGTTTGATCCTTTCTATACCACGAAATCCGTTGGTGGCAGCAGCGGCATGGGGCTGGGGTTGTCGATCAGCTATGGTATTGTCCAAAGCTTTGGCGGGCAAATTCGCGGCAGCAACCTTGAAACGGCACGCCCTGACGCCCCCAGTCCTGACGCGAACCCTCTTGACGGGGGGGGGGCGATGTTCTCAGTGCAGCTGGAACGTGCAGATGAAATCGAGGTCGCGGCATGAGCAGAACCGTTCTTTTGGTCGATGATGACGCGCCTGTGCGCGAGGCGCTTGAACAGACGCTTGAGCTGGCCGATGTCGATGTGATCGCCGCGGGGTCGTTTGTTGCGGCCAAGGACCGGATCGTCGCGGGGTTTGACGGGGTGATCCTGTCGGACATGCGCATGCCGGGGCGCGACGGATTCCATCTGCTGCACTATGCGCGCGAACAAGACCCCGACCTGCCGGTGATCTTGCTGACCGGAGAGGGCGACATACCCATGGCGGTGCGCGCGATGGAGGCCGGAGCGTTCGATTTTCTGGAAAAGCCCTGCGCGCCATCGGCCCTGCTTGCGGTGATCGAACGGGCATTGAAAACCCGTGCGCTGGTGCTGGAAAACCGCCGCCTGCTGCACATTGTAGAAAGCGGTGACCCCGCAGCGCGGCTGATCTTTGGCACGTCGGACTTGTCAAATGTCACGCGCGCCAAGGTGCGCCGCGCTGCCATGTCCGAGGCCGAAGTGCTGGTAACCGGGCCTTATGGCTCTGGCATTTCGAAGGTGTCGGAAGTCGTCCACATGTGTTCGCCGCGCGCCAAGGAACCCTTTGTCAAACGCGCGGCCGAAGGGCTTGGCGCGCAAGAGCTGACCGAGGCCTTGCAGATGACAGGGCGGGGCAGCCTGTTTCTGGACGAGGTGACACAGTTGCCGGCACAAACCCAATTGACCCTGATCGAAGCACTTGAAGGTGCACCAAAGGCCCGATTGATCGCCGGCAGCACCCGAGATTTGCAAGCTTTGGTCGGCGAGGGGCGGTTTCATGCGGATTTGTATTACCGGCTTGAGGTGATGACCGTGCGCATCCCGTCTCTGGCTGAGCGTCCAGAGGATATTCCGACCCTGTTTCGACGCTATGTCGGGCAGGCGGCTGAACAATCGGGTCTTAACGCGCCCGAGGTGACGCCGCAGGTCATCGCAGGGCTGATGGCGCGCGATTGGCCGGGCAATGCGCGCGCGCTGATGTCTGCAGCGATGCGGTTTGTCATGGGGGTGGCTGACGACGTGGCACCGGATGCCGGATTGGGGCTGGCCGAACAGATGGCGCAGGTCGAGCGGTCTTTGTTGCAGGCCGCACTCCGGCGTGCGGGCGGACAGGCGACAGCCGCCGCCGAGGCGCTAAAGCTGCCGCGCAAGACCTTTTATGACAAACTGACCCGCTATGGGATTCGCGCGGAGGATTTCAGAAGCTGAAAGTTTGTGCGGTTTTCCGCACAAACCGGTCGAAAGGTTGTGCGGCTTTTCGCACAAACCGGAATAATGGGCGATTGCGCCGCCCGAAGAGATTTCCCCAACCTTATGAAAATGTTTATTTAATTGGCGCGACATCAGCGAAATTTCGCCAGCCTTGTAAGAATACTGTTTCAGGGGTCTATTTCCCACAGCGCAGTCAAAACACCGACTGCCGAGACTTGAAAAACAGCTCTCTGGGAGGAGATATTACATGAAATTCCTGACATCCGCAGCCGTTGCGCTGACCCTTTCCGTATCCGCCGGTGCCGTTTCGGCCGCCTGTGACGACGGTGAAATCGTCATCAAGTTCAGCCACGTCACCAACAGCGACAAGCACCCAAAAGGCATCGCCGCCACCCTGCTTGAGCAACGCGTGAACGACGAGATGAACGGCAAAGCTTGCATGGAAGTGTTCCCGAACTCGACCTTGTATAACGATGACCAAGTGCTTGAAGCAATGCTGCAAGGCGACGTTCAGATGGCGGCCCCTTCGCTGTCCAAATTCGAACAGTTCACTAAAGTTTTCCGCATTTTCGATCTGCCCTTCATGTTCAAGAACATCGAAGCTGTTGACGAATTCCAGAACTCTGACACCGGTCAGGAGATGAAAGCATCGATGGAGCGTCGCGGCCTGTCGGGTCTGCAGTTCTGGCACAACGGCATGAAGCAGATGTCTGCCAACAAGCCTTTGAACGTGCCATCCGATGCAAACGGCTTGAAGTTCCGCGTTCAGGCGTCTGACGTGATCAAGGCGCAGATGGAAGCCATCGGCGCGTCGCCACAGCCAATGGCGTTCTCCGAAGTTTACGGCGCGCTGCAAACCGGCGTTGTCGACGGTCAGGAAAACACATGGTCCAACATCTACGGCCAGAAGTTCTTTGAAGTGCAGGACGGCACCACGGAAACCAACCACGGTGTTCTGGACTATATGGTTGTGACATCCACCGACTGGTGGAATGGCCTGCCAGACGACGTGCGCACCCAGCTGGCGACCATCCTTGAGGAAGTCACCGTCACGCGTAACGCCGCCGTTGGTCAAGTCGATGCCGAAGCGCGTCAGGCAATTCTGGACACCGGTTCCAAGATCGTCGAACTGGACGCCGCAGGCCGTCAGGTTTGGGTTGATGCGATGATGCCCGTCTGGACAGAGTTCACGGCCGACGTTGGTCAGGAAAACATCGACGCTGCGCAGGCTATCAACGCCAAGCACTAAGTCGTTTTGATGGGTGCCTCTTCCCGCGATGGGGGAGGCACCTTTTTTGTGCAGGCTCACGGGCTTTCGCCGGGCTTGCCTTCTCCCCTTATTGCGGAGTTTTCTCATGTCATCTGGATACCACCCCACAACGGCCCTTGGCCGGATCGTGCACGAGTTCGAGGAAACGGCGATTGCCGTGATCCTTGGCCTGATGACGATCATTACATTTATCAACGTCGTCTTGCGCTATGGTTTTAACACAGGCCTGATCTGGGGCCTTGAGGCGGTGACGTTCCTGTTTGCCTGGCTGGTCCTGTTCGGGATGAGCTATGCGGTGAAGATCACAGCCCATTTGGGTGTCGATGCGGTTATTAATCTGTTTTCAGCCCCCACACGCCGCCTGATCGCACTTTTCGCAGTCGTTATCTGCATCATCTATGCGGGCCTGCTAATGAAAGGCGCATGGGACTACTGGGCACCGTTCGCCGGCCTTGACGCCACGTCGGGCCGCTGGTTCCCAACAGGGTTTGAAAACAGCCGTGATCAGGCCTGGTACGAGACCGTGGACATGCCGATGCCGGACTGGCTGCGCTTTATCGAACCAATCATGAACGAGGGCGAAAGCTATGCCAAGCTGCCGCGCTTTTTACCGTATGTGATGCTGCCTATCGGCATGGCATTGCTGTTGTTTCGCTTTATTCAGGCGGGCGTGCGCGTCTTTACGGGCGTATCGACCGGTCTGATTGTTAGCCACGAGGCCGAAGACGATGTCGCGGCTGTTTCACACATGAACGCGGGGGATTAAGCGCATGGAAGTTCTAATCCTATTTATGATGATCGTCGGCCTGATGCTGCTTGGCGTTCCAATCGCCGTCAGCCTTGGATTTTCGTCGATCATCTTCCTTCTGGTGCTGTCAGATTCATCGCTGGCATCCATCGCGCAGACTTTCTTTCAGGCGATGGCGGGACACTACACGTTGCTGGCGATCCCGTTCTTCGTACTGGCGTCGTCGTTTATGTCGACGGGCGGCGTGGCCAAGCGGATCATCCGTTTCTCGATCGCGCTGGTGGGTCATTTCCCCGGCGGTCTGGCGATTGCGGGTGTGTTCGCTTGTATGATGTTCGCGGCCCTGTCGGGGTCGTCGCCTGCGACGGTTGTCGCCATCGGGTCCATCGTCATCGCAGGCATGCGTGAAACCGGCTATACCAAGGAATTCGCGGCAGGTGTGATCGCCAACGCGGGTACGTTGGGGATCTTGATCCCGCCGTCCATCGTTATGGTGGTTTATGCATCGGCCACGGACGTATCCGTGGGCCGCATGTTCCTTGCGGGTGTTATTCCGGGTCTTTTGGCCGGTCTGATGCTGATGGTCACGATCTATATCATGGCGCGGGTCAAGAACCTGCCCAGGGGCGACTGGCGCGGTTGGGGCGAAGTGTTCGAATCCGGGCGCGAAGCCGGTTGGGGCCTGATGCTGATCGTCATCATCCTGGGCGGTATCTATGGCGGTATCTTTACCCCCACAGAAGCGGCTGCGGTGGCGGCGGTCTATGCCTTCTTGATTGCGTGCTTTGTCTACCGTGACATGGGTCCGCTGCATGTCAAAGGCGAAGGACGCAACCTGTCGCTGATGCGCAAGCCGATGGCGCTGATCACGGTGTTCTTTCACCGCGACATGCGCGACACGCTGTTCGAGGCAGGCAAGCTGACCGTGACGTTGATGTTCATCATCGCCAATGCTTTGATCCTCAAGCACGTTCTGACCGACGAACAGATCCCGCAGCAGATTTCATCTGTTATGCTGGACGCCGGGTTTGGTCCGATCATGTTCTTGATCATCGTCAACGTGATCTTGCTGATCGGCGGCCAGTTCATGGAGCCGTCGGGCCTGCTGATCATCGTGGCACCTTTGGTGTTCCCCATCGCGATGGAACTGGGGATCGACCCGATCCATCTGGGCATCATCATGGTCGTGAACATGGAGATCGGGATGATTACGCCGCCGGTGGGTCTGAACCTGTTCGTGACCTCGGGCGTGGCGAACATGCCAATGATGAGTGTCGTTCGCGCAGCACTGCCGTTCACTGCCGTACTCTTTGTCTTTTTGATCATGGTGACTTACATCCCGATCATTTCGACATGGTTGCCAACGATGATGATGGGTCCCGAGATCATCGTCCGGTAGCGGTTTTGTTGATTGAGTAACGAGTAAGGCGGCATGTCAGATCGACGTGCCGCCTTTTTTATATTTGGGGTGCAGTGAGTATATTTAGCAAAATGAAGAGGGGCTGCTGGCGTGATCAGGCGGCTGAGAGTGCCTTGATGATCGGGGCAAAGTCAGCAGCCTTGAGGCTGGCCCCGCCGACCAATGCGCCGTCGACGTTTTCAGCGGTAAAGATTTCGGCGGCGTTACCCGGCTTGACCGAGCCACCATAGAGCAGCCGGATTGCATCGCCATCGGCAGCGCCGAAACGGGCGATGAGGCGGGCGCGAATGAAATCATGCACTTCGATAATTTGCGCAAGGGTGGGAACTTTGCCGGTGCCGATGGCCCAGATGGGTTCATAGGCAATCACGGTGTTTTCGCCCGTCGCACCGTCTGGCACAGACCCCGAAAGCTGGCCCGCGATAATGTCGAGGGTGTTATCTGCCTCGCGATCATCACCGCTTTCTCCGATGCAGATGATGGCGGTCAGATCTGCGGCCCAAGCCGAGCGCGCCTTCTTGCGGATGTCACCGTTGGTTTCTTCGTGGGCATCGCGGCGCTCTGAATGGCCGACGATGACATAGGACGCCCCGGTATCCGCGATCATTGCCGCCGAGACATCGCCGGTAAAGGCCCCGTCAGCCTGCATGTGGCAATCCTGCGCGCCGATGGCGATGCCGGTGCCACGCGCCTTTTCACAGGCACGGTAGAGCAGGGGGGCAGGAGGACAGATCAGCGTCTCGGCATCGGTCGGATCAAGATGGCTGGCCAGTTCGACCAATTCCGAAAGCGCCGCAGCGGTCCCGTTCATTTTCCAGTTTCCGGCGGCAAGTTTGCGGCGCATGTCAGTATCCCTGTCATTGTTTTGCCCAAGGGATACCAGCCGCCCCGTCACGGGGCAACGACAAGGGAAGATTTGGCAGCGCTAACAACAGGTGAAAAGGAGTTTAGCCGAACTTTATGGATTCGCCACAACCGCAGGCCTCGGTCACGTTGGGGTTGCGGAACTTGAAACCTGATTCCAGCAACGTCGTCTCATAGTCGATTTCGGTGCCAAAAAGGAACATCTGCGCCATCGGCGCGATCAGCACCCGCGCGCCGTCCTGTTCGACGACTTCGTCATTGGCGTCAGGTTCGTTCACGTATTCCATGGTGTATTCCATGCCCGCGCAACCGCCTTTTTTGATGCCAATGCGCAGCCCTGCATGGCCCGCTGACGTCATCAACTTGCTGATCTGCGTGGCGGCTTTGGGTGTGATGGTAACGGCTTGCTTGCCTGGGATCGCGAACATCATTGATACTCCTGTTAAGGCAAAGATAGGGGGTCGGCGGCATATTCTCAAGCGGTTGCGTTGAAAATGCATGAAGCCGCCCCAAAATTCGGAGCGGCTTGCAAAATGTCGGTCGGTGTGGCGGGCTTAAAGGCCCATGCAGTTGGCGTAATAGGTCACTGTCGCGGGCCAGTCCGAAAAGACGCCTTCGACGCCTGCGTCTTGGGCCAGAACATCCAGAGCCACCAGATAATCGCTGTCATCCTTGATGATGTCGTTCACCGATTGGAAATACCAACCGCCGCCCGATGCCAAAGGACCAGAGCGTTCCAGCGTCCATGCGATCAGCTTGAGGTCAGCGGCTTTCGCAGCCTTGGCATAGGCGGATGCGGCCAGTTTGCCATCGTTATTTGTCAGCAGCATGTTAAGCGACGGGGCAAGGTACTGAACGCCCTGTGCCTTGAGCGCGCTAAAATCCTGCGCCCATGTTGCCTTGTCCTGTTCGTCAAACCCTTCGGACCATTCGACCAGGTACACCGCTTGCTTGCCAAATTCGGGTTCGTTCTGCACCCAGTACAGCACATCGTTCAGGTCGAATGACTGAGCCCAAACATCGGATGCTGGGACACCAGCCGCCTTGTATTCGTCAATCATCTTTTGCGCATAATCTGCTTGGCTAAAGCCGTTATGCGGCATCTCGACCGACGCGGATTTTAGTTCGGGCGTGAACTTTGCACCAAGTGACGCGAAAAGCGCGATGGATTCGGCATGGGTCATCAGGTCGGCTTTGTCGGTGTAAAGCTGGGTGCGAAACGGGGCAACGCCGCCCTGATATCCTTCGACGGTGGTGGCGGTCTTGTCGGCACTGTCCATCTTGGGGGTCAGCGTTTGAAATTCTGCCAGCGTCAGATCTGAGGTGCGGCATTCGGCACTGGCACCCGCGTCGCCCGTGGCTGGGGTAAATCCGGCGGTGCATTTTTCCGCAAGATCGGTGATCAGGATGTCTGTCGTTGTGTGCAGGTCGTTTTGCGCGTGGCGGCAGACCAGTTCATGATCGGCGGTAAAGGTCACGTCGCATTCCAACACGCCAGCACCCATACGCGCAGCTGCGACGTTGGATTGAACGGTATGTTCAGGGAACATCAAAGGCGCACCGCGGTGACCAATAGAAAACAATGTGCGGCTGGGGGTCTGCCCCATGCACGTCATCAGCTTTTCCTTAAGCGCGCCTTGGGGGAGCTTGTCGATCAGATAGGCAGGGCGGGGGCCGTATTCGACTGGGGTAGGTGTACTGTGGGCATCGGCCCAAAGGGGTGCAGGCAGCAAGGCCAAGGCGGTGAGGGCTGTGGTAAGACGCATGATCGCTCCGGTTAAAAAAACATCTGGCGCGTGTTTGACGGCCAGATGTAACAGATGTGCGATGCTTGCGTGATGCTTATATGAAACGCCGGCTTTACATGAACCCCAGTTCAAGCCGCGCTTCGTCCGACATCATATCCATGCCCCACGGTGGTTC
Organism: Sulfitobacter sp.; assembly: GCF_041552635.1. Taxonomy (GTDB): domain Bacteria; phylum Pseudomonadota; class Alphaproteobacteria; order Rhodobacterales; family Rhodobacteraceae; genus Sulfitobacter. The sequence continues at coordinate 5,911 of NZ_JBFEKM010000084.1, read as the reverse complement.
CCAGACCAGTTCGACATCGACGGTTTTGACGCCGGGCAGGGGTTCGACCGCATCTGCGACCCAGCCGGGCATTTCGCCAGCCACAGGGCAGCCGGGCGCGGTCAGTGACATTTTGATGTTAACTTCGCTTTCGGCATTGATATCAATGGTATAGATTAGGCCAAGCTCATAGATATTGACCGGAATTTCAGGGTCATAAACTGTGCGGCAGGCTTCTACGATCTGATCGTATAGCGGATGATCGGTCGAAGACGGTGCAATCAGCGGTGTGCCTTCAAGGGGTTGGGTGCTGTCGGTCATCAGGGGCCTCGCTGTGTTATCTGATCGTTTATATAGGGATTACCGCGTCCAGCGTCCAGAGGGGCAAATCCGCAGTTACGCCTTGCGCTTGCGCACTGGCTGCGGCTTTACCCGTGCTTCGACCATATCGTACAGCATCCCCACGATATCCTTGCCTGTCGCCTTCTCGATCCCTTCGAATCCGGGCGACGAATTCACCTCAAGAACCTTGGGCCCGCTTTCCGAACGCAGCAAATCCACGCCAGCCTTGCCCAACCCAAAGGCGCGGGCGGCGCGCAATGCGGTATCGCGTTCAAGCTTGGTGATGCGTACGACCTTTGCGGTGCCCCCACGGTGCAGGTTGGACCGGAAATCGCCCTCCGCACCGGTGCGTTTCATGGCGGCAACGACTTTACCATCGACAACAAGGCAGCGAATGTCTTCGCCCGCAGCTTCCTTGACGAAATCCTGCACCAGAAAGTTCGCCTTAAGGCCCCGAAACGCATCAATAACGGATTCTGCTGCTTTTTTGGTTTCGGCTAAAACGACGCCCTTGCCTTGGGTCGATTCCAGCAGCTTCACGATCAGTGGGGCAGTCCCGACGAGGGCCATCAAATTCGACGTATCCTTGGGTGACGCCGCAAAGGCCGTCGTTGGCATGCCGATCTTTTTGGACGCCAACACCTGATGCGCATGTAGCTTGTCGCGGCTGGCCAGAATGCCCGCCGACCCATTCACACAATAGGTCCCGATGGTTTCGAACTGGCGGATCACGGCACAGCCATAGGGCGTGACCGACGCGCCGATCCGGGGGATCACGGCATCATATCTCGGTAGCCGCTTACCGTCGTAATGCACTTCCGGTGCCATGGCATTGATCGCCATATAGCAACGCGTGGTGTCGATGACCTCGACCGTGTGGCCGCGTGCTTCGCCGACCTCGACCAGACGGGTGGTGGAATAATTCCCCGCCTCGCGGCTTAGGACCGCGATCCGCAACGCCCGCTGAGGCGCTTTGCGACGTACGGCGGCGCTGTGATAAACATCATAGCTCAGATCCGGCTGCAGACGTTTTTCAGTCGGTGAAATGGTGATGTGATCGGTCAAGGCCTGACGGCCCAACAACATACGGCTTGCCATACCGGCACGGTTGGTCAGGGTAACATCAATGGGCCAGCTTTGCCCTGCAACATCCAGATTCGTCGAGATCACATAGCGCAGCTCGGATTCCCCGTTCGAAGATGTCACCTCGCGCCGGTCAATGATCGGGGCCGAACATGTGATGACGATATCTTCATTGCCTGCAACCGGATGCACATTGAACCGGACCTTCGGTTTTGCGTCCGACCCGAAAACTTCGATGTCATGGGCATGCAACGCCGATGTCCGTGCGCCGGTGTCGATCTTGGCCTTGATCGCCGGCAAACCCAGCTCGGGCAAGGCAATCCATTCTTCCCAGCCAAACGTTAACTCTTGCATACTCATTACTCCTGCTCGGCTGAATTCTCGTGCCGAGTATCAGGTCACCCCCTGCTACTCAAGGCACCACGCAGGTCTTCCAAATGGGTAAAAATCCCGGGGTCCGGGGCAGCGCCCCGGTGGCACGCAGAAAGAAAATGGCTCCCTTTGGGTATTTATCCTTCTAGATCAGCGTCGTCTGACCAAAACCCCGCCTGCGGCGCGGTCTTAATATGATGGAGTGGTTTTTCTGTCTGCCAACTTGAGAGAAACACATTGAAAGAGCATTGTGTCGCAAGAAAAGATCACAGCCCGCGCTTTTGGTGCGGGCTGTGATACGTGGAATTTGGTGTTAGACTTTAGTCGTCGCCATCGCCACCGTGATCGCCTTCACCGTCGCCACCGTGACCACCTTCGCCTTCGCCGCCATGGTCACCTGCGCCTTCGCCATCGTTCTCACCGTGGCCATCGCCACTCTCTCCGTGGCCATCGCCACTCTCTCCGTGTCCATCACCGCTCTCGCCTTGATCATGGTCGCCAGCGCCATCGTGATCGCCGCTTTCTGCACCTTCATGCCCTTCTGCGTCGCGGCCTTCTGACCCGTGGCCTTCGGTTTCAGAAGTGTTTTCGTTGCCATCGGGGCCGCGATCATCGCCCAGGCTAATTCTTTGGTTGCTGCCCTCTGTCCGGCTGTCCGTTGCGGCCATCGAAACCGAGCTGGTTGCGGCAAGAGTGGCGATGATGATTGCAATCATTGAGGTTTTCATAGTGTATCTCCAAATTGGTGGTTAAATATTATATCTTATCAACGCATTGCGCTGATTTGGTCGTTTCTCGCAGGGGCGGTGCCCCTAGCGTCTTTTCAGGCCCGTAAACATGGAACGGACAAGGTTTTCTTTGTGTTCGATACTGGCCAAGATCACGCCGCCCACATGCAGAGCAATCAAAACGAGGGTGCCGTTGACCAACAGCTCGTGGATGTCTTCGACCCATTCAACGCCCCAGAACATGTCGAGCGTCATCATGTATCCGGTTGCCGCGATTCCCGAAATTGCCAGCAGCAATGCGATCACCATCGCCCCGCCGGCCGGATTGTGTCCGACATAGCGCTGACCCTTCATCGCAAGGCTGTCCTTGATGAAAGACACAACCGCCGAAGGCCGGTATGTGAAATCCGAGAACCGCGCATGGCGCGACCCGATCAGGCCCCAAATCAGTCGAAACCCGATCAGTCCGGCAACAACATATCCGGCAAACTCGTGCACCGCGTCCCATTCCTCGGCCGTGATGTAAGAGACAGCGAAGCCCCCCACCAGCGACCAGTGAAAGATCCGCACCAGCGGGTCCCACACGCGGACCTTGCCGCATGTATTCGTGTCATGTCGGGAAGAATGGGTGCTGACATCAGACATCAGTCGTCTTCTTTCACACCAACCAGTTCACCTGTGACCGGGTTGAAAAACGCTTCGACCTTTTTACCTTCAGGCGAGATCGCATAGACTTCATAGCAGCCGCGTTCTACTTTCACGGCGCGGGTGTCATAGCCAAGACCTTTTGCCGTTTCCATGATCGCGTCTTTGGTCATCCAGCCATCCTGCGGGCCGCTATCGCAAGAGATCTTGCTTGCAAAGGCGGGGGCTGCCAACAAAGTCGCGGCAAAGGTGAGTGCGGTTAATGTTTTCATGGTCGTTGTCCTTGTGTTTGGAGGGGCGTCTTGGTGCCCCGCTGTTTCGATGTGATCTTTATGGCAGGGTCAAAATGACAACTCCCCGACAGGGGCTGTCAGCAAACTGTCATTTTCGATCTGCGAGGAAGGAATTATGAAAAAACATATGATAGTGCTGACAACCGCTTTGGTTTTTGCAGCCACAGCCATTTTGGCGGATGATGATGATGATGAACGGCATGGCCTGAACGCGCTGCTTGAGGCACGGCGCGCGGGACAGGTTCTGCCGTTGATTTCGATTCTGACGCGCGTGCAACCGATCACTGGCGATAATGTCGTCGATATCGAATTCGAACAGGAGAACGGGAGGTTCAAGTACGGCATCTATTATATTGATGACCGGGGCCACCGGCGCGAGGTTTATGTCGATGCGCAAACCGGTGCTGTCCTCAAGAACGAGCTGGCGGACTAGCGATGCGGATATTGTTGATTGAAGATGACGACCGCATCCGTTCCGACGTCACAGCGGCGCTCGAAGCATCCGGCTATATCGTGGACAGCGAAACCTCTGGCGAGGAGGGTTGGTTTTTGGGCGATACCGAAGTTTACGCAGCCGTCATTCTGGATTTGGGCCTGCCAGAAATGGACGGGCTGACGATTCTAAAGCGGTGGCGGCAGGCGGGCCGGACAATGCCGGTTCTGGTTTTGACGGCGCGCGGGTCCTGGACAGAACGGGTCGAAGGTATTGATGCGGGGGCCGATGATTATCTGGCCAAACCCTTTCACATGGAAGAAGTCCTGGCGCGGCTTGGGGCGATCATCCGCCGCTCTGGCGGTCAGGCCAGCCCGGTGATCAAAGTGGGTGAAACCGAACTTGACATGCGTCAGATGCGGATCACGGTGCGCGGTGTTCCGGTGTCCTTGTCGCCGCAGGAATACCGGCTGGTATCGTTCTTGATGATCAACAGCGGGCGGATCGTGTCGCAGCAAGAATTGGCCGAACATTTACAGTCTGTCCATTTTGAACGCGAATCCAATGCTGTCGAAGTTCTGGTCGGGCGCGTCCGGCGAAAAATGCCGACGGCGTTGATCCAGACCCGCCGGGGATTTGGCTATATTGTTGAAACGGACCCCGCACCATGACCTATCGGATGCAGTCCCTGCGTGTTCGGCTTTTAATCATCTCGGCGGGCATTGTTGTTCTTGCCTTGTTTGTGACTGCAATCGGCCTGACGGAACTGTTTGAACGGCACTCAAAACGCCGCGTGGCGCAGGAATTGGACGTTTACCTGACGCAACTATCCGGCGCGATACGGTTTGACGCCGATCAGCAGCCCTTTTTGATCCGTGATCCTGCGGACCCGCGGTTCAACACTGTCTTTGGCGGGCTGTACTGGCAAATCGGGACCGATCAAAACGATATTCTGCTGCGGTCCAGATCGCTTTGGGATTCAGAAATCAACCTGCCTCAAGACACGTTGGTGCCGGGTGAGACCCACCAACACAGCCTTGAGACAGCTTTCAGCCGCGCGTTGCTGGTGCGCGAGCAAATGATCACAATTCCAACTGCCGGGACGCTTGTCGATGTGCGGGTATCGGTTGCGGTCGATTCCGTTGAAATCGAACGGCTGGCGGTTGATTTTCGCAAGGAACTGATCCCGGCTTTGGCGCTTTTGGGGATCGTATTGTTGGCAGGGTTCGGGTTTCAGATCGCAGCCGGGCTTAAGCCGCTGGGGTCCTTGCAGGCCTCGGTGAACAAGGTGCGTTCGGGCAAGCAGTCGCGGTTGACGGCTGATGTCCCCCGCGAAGTAAAGCCGCTGGTAGACGAGGTGAACGCGCTTTTAGAGCTTCAGGGGGAATCAATGATCCGGGCGCGTGACAGGGCGGCGGACCTTGCTCATGGCTTCAAGACGCCCCTGACGGCGCTGGCAACCGACATCGCGCGGCTGCAGGCAAAGGGCGAAACCCAGATCGCCGCCGACATCGAAGACGTGGCAATGCGGATGAAGCGCCTGATGGAGCGCGAGTTGGCGCAGGCCCGGATCCGGCACGGGGGCAGGGTACACAGCGCGTCTTTGAATGCCGCGACAGCAGCGATCCTGCGGACCTTGGAGCGCACGCCGCGTGGTGAAACCATCCAGCTAACGCAGGATATTCCCGACCATATTGATGTGGCGATGGACCGCGATGACCTGAACGAGGTCTTGGGGAATCTTTTGGAAAATGCCCTGCGCCATGCCCGAAGCTTGGTTCATGTGACGGCTGCGTGCCATGCCGGGCGCGCTGTTGTCGAGATCACGGATGACGGCGCGGGCCTGAGCAAAGAGCAATCCGATGCCATGGTCAAACGCGGTGCGCGGATGGATGTCAAAGGCACAGGAACGGGCCTTGGGCTGGCGATTGTTCAGGATATTCTGGATGCGTCGAAGGGGTCGATGACCCTGAAACAGGCACGCGGAGGCGGTTTGAAGGTCGTGCTGGATTTGCCGATGCCAAGCGCGGTCGCGC
>NZ_JBFEKM010000083.1:0-18130 GCF_041552635.1 Sulfitobacter sp. | reverse complement strand
TGTGTCTGCCTTTGCCTGATTTCGCCCGCGTGTATCAAAGCCTGCCCTGAAATGCCCAGACCCTGTTCTTCCAAATGGAGAAAAATCCTCGCCGACGGCATAGAAACTCTATTGTGCGACGGTCTATTTTTCGGACACAACGCCGATGATCGGCCCAAGCGGGCTGAAGCCAAGGTCATTGCGTCCCAATTCGGGGGCCCGCAACCGCGAAACATTGCCATCAAAATAAAGTGCGTTCGGCAGATTTAGCTGATCGCGGAAATAGACCGCGAAATCGTGGAAATTAATCACGCCATTGGAAATAACAAAGACCGCTCGCTTGCCGTCTGCACTGGTCCCTACACCATTGCGCACATAGCGCGATGTCCCGTCTTTCAGGAAACGCGGATGCAATTTGCCGTTTATAACCAACATTGGACCGGATTGTGTCGCACTTGTGCAGTCCGGGCTTTCGGTTAAAAACCGCATGGTTTCAAACACATCGGCCCGCCCCTTGCGCAGACACAGTACGCCGTTGGGCAAAAGACCGAAATTACCAGGACCATCGCTGCTGATCACGCTTTGATATTCTGTCCCGTTCTCAAGGTAATACCCGACGGGCGCGCGGTCATCGTGGTACATGCCCGCGTTCATCGCAAAGCCTAGTTTCTTGTCCTGCGCGCCAAGTGCAGTGTTGAGCGTGTTGAAATACCCGTAGGGGGTGCCGTCAGGCGCATAAAGAAACAGGCCAAGCGTATCGACGTTCAGGTCAACCTCGCAGGTGGAAAAGCTGTTACCTTGATACGCCTCGGTTCGGCAAGATTCTGCGCTGGCAAGGTTTGCCGCCCAGCCAATCAGCAAAGCCAAGGCCAGAATGTGCTTCACTGGGCCGCCGGGTCCTTGTCCGTAATATCCGTGCCGGATGATTCTGTATCGGACAAATCGCCGTCCGTTTCATCCGTATCCGGGGCTTCGGCATCGCGCCGCACGACGTCTTGCGCCAGCATGCGGCGTGTTTCGTCCATCCGGTCAAATGTCTCGTCCAGTTGGAACCGCAGATCGGGCGCGAATTTCAGAACCAGCTTCTTTGACATCTGCCGCCGCAATTCACCCTTGTTGCGGGCAAGCAGCTTCAGCACATCCTCGCGACCTTCGCCGCCCAGAGGCAGAACATATGCCGTCGCTATCTTAAGATCGGGGGACGCCCGAACCTCGCCGACGGTGATCGACATGCGGTTAAGTTCCGGATCGTGGACATCGCCGCGTGCCAAAACATCTGACAACGCCCGGCGAATGGTTTCACCCACCCGAAGCTGCCTTTGCGTGGGGCCCGAGCCCTCATGTAACTTGTTCTTTGCCATAGGCTTCATCTAAGGGGTTGCTGAGGTTTTGCCAAGCAGGTCGCCACACGCTAAACCAATCATGAAAAAGGAGCACAGTATGAGCGATACACCGGGCGTAACAATTACAGGGGCTTCGGGCCGTATGGGCCAGATGTTGATTGGGCAGGTTTCAGCCAATGACCGTGTGCGGCTGGTGGGCGCGATTGAACGCCCCGGTCACGCGTGGGTGGGCCAAGATGTCGGAATCGCCATGGGGGGTACTGCTTTGGGGGTGATCGTGACCGATGACCCGCTTGAGGCAATCGCTCCGGCCCAAGCCGTGATCGACTTTACCGCACCCGAAGCAACGCTGGAGTTCGCGGCCCTGTGCGCGCAGGCCCGCGCCGTACATGTCATTGGAACAACCGGCATGACCGATGATCAGATTGCAGCACTGGAACCTGCTGCACGCCATGCGGTGATCGTTCGCGCCGGCAACATGAGCCTGGGCGTCAACCTGCTGACACAGCTGACAAAGCGTGTCGCCGCAGCCTTGGATGATGACTTCGACATCGAAATCATCGAGGCACACCACAACCAGAAGGTCGATGCGCCCTCGGGTACTGCATTGATGCTGGGCGAGGCCGCTGCCGAAGGGCGCGGGGTTGTGTTGGCTGACGTGTCCGATCGCGGACGCGACGGCATCACGGGGGCGCGCAAAAGGGGCGACATCGGCTTTGCCGCGATTCGCGGTGGCGATATCGTCGGAGAGCATGACGTTCTTTTTGCCTCAGCTGGCGAACGTATCATCCTGCGCCACCTTGCCACGGACCGCGCCGTTTTTGCGCGTGGCGCGATCAAAGCAGCGCTTTGGGGGCAAGGGAAATCACCGGGGGCCTATGACATGCTGGATGTTCTGGGGTTGAACGACTGAGCATCACCGTTTTTTGATCACGCCTTTGCTTTTCTTAGGTCGCGCTGAAACTATCTTAACGACCGTTACGTTATCTTGGGTGAAGCAAACGGCAGGAGATAGTGAAGATGAAAGTGACATTGGCAACATGTGCGGCTTTTTTTGTGCTATCCACAGCAGCTTATGCGGATTTCCAAACGGTCAAAAACCAGTCTGATTTTGTGTCGGCCGTCACGGGCAAGAAATTGACCCGACCTTTGGTCGAACTTCGGGTTTCCGCCGATGGTGCCATTTCCGGCAAAGGGGCTGTTTGGGATGTGTCGGGGTCGTGGGTCTGGAAAGACGGATTCTTTTGCCGTACGCTTGAATGGGGCGGCGACGACCTTGGCTATAATTGCCAAGAAGTCGAAGTAAATGGCGGCAAGATCAGATTTACGTCTGACAAAGGCACAGGTGATTCTGCGGATTTTACGTTACGCTAAAGATCCCCGCTTGATCCGTGCACGATTTTTGCAAAAAAAGTCGGAGCAGAGTTTTTGAAAATTCTGGGTAGCGCCTCAAACGTTCCTTCTTAGGAACATATCAGAAATCGACCGCGATTCCCTTCTTCTCCCAATCTCCATACCGCACAGGTTCGGGTCCATCGCGGCCCCCTAATTCGGCGGGCAAATCCAACTCTTGTGCTTTCTTACGCCGCTCTGCTGCTTCGGCCAAGGCACGCTGTGCCGCCGGAGGCAAGGCTTGTTCAACCAGCGGATTTGGTCCCGGCTCGGGCTGGGGGGGCAAATCGGGTCCGGGTTCCGGGATCGGGGCAGGATCATGGGGGGGGCCAGGCATCGGGCGTTTACCGGCTTGGGTCATTGTGTCATCCTCTTGAGGCTACTCGCCCCTTGATATACGCCGCACCAAAGCCCAGACAACCCAAGCCCCCAAATAAGAAAGCGTTTTGCATGTCAGATACCGGTGTTCAGGCCCGCAGAAGCGCGGTTTATCTATTGGATATGATTTTGGGCGAAGAGCGTCTGATGTCAGAACTTTTGGCCGCAGGTGTCCTTGACAAGCTGCCACCGGATGATCGTGCGCGTGCCCAACGTCTTGCGCTTGATACGTTGCGCGGGATGGAACGTGCGGACCGGTTGCTGCAAAAACATCTGTCAAAGTACCCGCCCTTGACCGTGCGCAACGCCCTGCGGGTCGGCACGGTGGAGCTGTGTCAAGGCGGCGCTGCCCATGGTGTCGTCAACGCGATGGTCGAACTTGTTGCGACGCATAAAAAACTGGGACACCTCAAGGGGCTAACCAATGCCGTACTGCGCAAAATCGCCGCTGAGGGGCCCGAGGCATGGGCTGCCTTGCGGTCCCCCCGTTTGCCTAAATGGTTGCGCGGTCCGCTGGTCGATGCATGGGGCGCAGAGGCAATAGCCGGCATCGAAGCCGCGCATTTCGCTGGCGCGCCGCTTGATTTGACCGCCAAAAATGACCCCGACGCGTTGGCGCTTGCGGTTGGCGGCTCTGTCTTGCCTAGTGGGTCGGTACGGGTCATGGACGCAGGTCAGGTCACCGCGATGCCGGGTTTCGCCGAAGGGGACTGGTGGGTGCAAGACGCCGCCGCAGCCCTGCCGGTCAAGATTCTGGCCCCGCAAAAGGGCGAAGCGGTGCTTGATCTTTGTGCCGCACCCGGTGGCAAAACCATGCAGCTTGCGGCGGCTGGTGCGCAGGTGACCGCTGTGGACAGTTCAAAGCAACGGATGCAGCGGGTCAAAGAAAACCTTGCCCGTGTGCATCTGCCCGCGAAAAATGTCGTTATGGATGCCCGCGCGTTCGAGGGGCAATTCAATGCCATTTTGCTGGATGCGCCTTGTTCCGCGACCGGCACGATTCGACGCCACCCCGATTTGCCGCACGCCAAGGACGGCTCCGAATTCGGAGAGCTGATCGAGCTGCAATCCGAGTTGATTGACCATGCCTGGTCGCTGCTGAACCCCGGTGGACGCTTGGTGTTTTGCACATGTTCGCTGTTGCCGGACGAAGGCGAAGTACAAGTGGACGAAGCGCTTGAGCGCCATTCGGACATGACCGTGGACGCAAGCGCATTGGACATTCCGGGCATTGACCCGGCTTGGATCTCGTCAGAGGGCGGCTTGCGGTTACGGCCTGATTATTGGGCAGAACTTGGCGGGATGGACGGCTTTTACATCGCGTGCCTGCGCAAGGCTGGCTAGGCTGCTGTTGGGGAAGTGGCAAAAGTCGGCACTGCGCGGACCTTGATGCCAAAATGCGGTGACTCAGCGCACAACCGACGCTATGCTGTGCCAAACGCCACCAGAGCGTCCAGAGGCACCGTATGTTAAGCACCCGATTTCAGGCGCATAAATCGCGCTTTCTCAACCAATGGCACGCCCGGGCTGCAACCCGGACGCGGGCGCAGGCACGTGGCTTTGTCTCAGCGCCAGAACCCCGCACGATCGGGTCTTTTGCACGTGGTCGTCAGTTGATTGCGGGCAATCTGTTGTTCTCGGGCAATCTGATCGAAGCGCCAGACGCCGAAACCTTGTGGGATGTCGCAACCCCGGATCAGGATTTCGCAAGAGAACTGCATGGCTTTGCATGGATGGATGATCTGGCCGCTGTCGGTGATATCCGTGCGCGCACGACCGCACAGCGGTGGCTTTGGGGCTGGATAGACCAGTTTGGCAAGGGGCGCGGCATTGGCTGGACGCCCGATCTGACCGGGCGTCGGTTAATCCGGTGGATTAACCATGCCTTGTTCCTGCTGCGCGGCACAGAGCACGACAAAAGTGACGTTTTCTATCGGTCCTTGGTAGAGCAAACCAATTTCCTGTCCCGGCGCTGGCAAGGCGCTGCACCCGGCTTGCCCCGGTTCGAGGCGCTGACAGGGCTGATTTACGCGGGGCTGTCGATCGAAGGGCAAGAGGCGCTCGCTGATCCTGCGATCAAAGCGTTAGCGCGGGAATGTGATACGCAGATCGACGAACAGGGGGGGCTGCCCACCCGAAATCCCGAAGAACTTTTGCAGGTGTTTACGCTTCTGACATGGGCCGCCGCAGCGCTTAGCGATGCGGGGCGGGGCACGCCCAAGGCACATATGGCCGCGATTGAACGCATTGCCCCCACGTTGCGTACCTTGCGCCATGCAGATGGCGGGTTGGCGCGCTTTCACGGTGGCGGGCGCGGCCCCGAAGGCTGGCTGGACCACGCGCTGTCCACGGCCAAGGTCAAAACCACCCAGCCCGACGGGTTGTCGATGGGCTATGCGCGCCTGTCCGCCGGGCGCACCAGCGTGATCATCGACGCCAGCCCGCCCCCCGGCGGGGCCGCATCTGTGAATGCCCATGCATCGACACTTGCGTTTGAACTGACCTCGGGCAGGCGTCCCTTGGTGGTCAACTGTGGGTCGGGCGCGTCATTCGGCGCAGAATGGCGCCGCGCAGGGCGCGCCACCCCGTCGCATTCGGGTCTGTCATTGGGTGGATTTTCCAGCGCACGATTGTCGCCCCCCGACCGCTATGCCGGGCAAGAGGCGTTGATCGAATGCCCGACCGACGTTCCGGTCGAAATCAGCACGCTGGCCGATGGAACCTGCTTTCAGGGCGGGCATAACGGCTATGTCGCGGGCTTTGGTCTGACCCATGCGCGTACGCTTGAATTGACCTATGACGGGCGCGCGGTGGCCGGAGAAGACATGTTGCTGGCGATGGACGATGCCGAAAAGCGTCAGTTCGACCGCCAGATGGACGCGGTAAAACTGAAAGGCATCCCGTTCGAGATTCGTTTTCATCTGCATCCCGACGTGGACGCAACCCTTGATCTGGGCGGTGCGGCAATTTCCATGGCGCTCAAAAGCGGCGAGATTTGGGTGTTTCGTCATGACGGCACCCATAAACTGTCTTTGGAACCAAGCGTTTATCTGGAACGCAACCGTCTAAAGCCGCGTGCATCGTTGCAAATATTGCTTTCGGGGCGGACCATAACCCATGCGACACGGGTCAGGTGGTCCTTGTCGAAAGCGCAGGAAACTGCGATTGGCGTGCGTGATCTGTCGCTCGACGATCCTTATGATGACCAAGACTGACCCAAGGAACCTATCTCATGCCCGATCTGCACCCCGTTTCCCGCGCCCTTCTTTCCGTTTCAGACAAGACCGGGTTGGTCGAACTGGGGCAGGCACTGGCGTCCCACGGGGTTGAACTGCTGAGCACGGGCGGCACGGCAAAAGCGTTGCGCGATGCGGGGCTGGCCGTGAAAGATGTGGCCGAAGTGACCGGATTTCCCGAGATGATGGACGGCCGGGTCAAGACGCTGCACCCGGTGGTGCATGGCGGATTGCTGGCGCTGCGTGACAATGATGCGCATGTCGCGGCGATGGACGAACATGGCATTGGTGCAATCGATCTGGTGGTGGTGAACCTTTATCCGTTCGAAGAAACCGTGGCCAAGGGTGCGGCCTATGACGAAGTGATCGAGAATATTGACATCGGCGGCCCTGCGATGATCCGCTCTGCCGCGAAAAACCATGGCTTTGTAAATGTGATCGTCGATGTTGAGGATTACGCCGTAGTGATTGGCGAGCTGCAGGAAAACAACGGTCAGACATCCTATGCCCTGCGCCAGCGTTTGGCCCAGACGGCCTATGCCCGCACGGCGGCCTATGACACCGCCGTTAGCACATGGATGGCCGCGCAGGTTGGTGGAACGCCACGCCGCCGGACCGTGGGCGGCACCCTCGCGCAGACCCTGCGCTATGGCGAAAACCCGCATCAGACGGCGGCCTATTACACAGACGGGTCAAACCGCCCCGGCGTTGCCACCGCGACCCAGCATCAGGGCAAGGAACTGTCCTATAACAACATCAACGACACCGATGCGGCGTACGAACTGGTCAGCGAATTTGATCCCGCCCAAGGTCCTGCCTGCGCGATTATCAAACACGCCAACCCCTGCGGTGTTGCGCGCGGCACGTCGATGGTTGATGCCTATGCCCGTGCGTTCGATTGTGACCGGACATCGGCCTTTGGCGGTATCATCGCGCTGAACCAGACGCTGGACGGCGAAACCGCCGAAGCGATCAGCGAGATTTTCACCGAGGTCGTGATTGCCCCCGGTGCGACCGACGACGCCAAGGCGATCTTTGCCAAGAAAAAGAACCTGCGTCTGCTGACAACCAACGGTTTGGCGGACCCGTCCGTGGCTGCTTTGGCATTCCGGCAGGTATCGGGCGGCTATCTGGTGCAGGACAAGGATGTTGGCCGGATTACCATGGATGACCTCAAGATCGTGACCAAGCGCCAGCCGTCTGAACAAGAACTGGCTGACATGATGTTCGCATGGACCGTCGCCAAGCACGTCAAATCCAACGCGATCATCTATGTCAAAGACGGGGCCACCGTGGGCGTCGGTGCCGGCCAGATGAGCCGCGTTGACAGCACACGCATTGCAGCGCGCAAGGCGCAAGATATGGCCGAAGCAATGGGCTTGCCCGCCCCACTGACCCAAGGGTCTGTCGTTGCCTCTGACGCGTTTTTCCCATTTGCCGACGGTCTGATTACTGCCGCCGAAGCCGGGGCAACAGCCCTGATCCAGCCCGGTGGTTCGATGCGCGATGACGAGGTGATTGCAGCGGCGGATGAGGCTGGCCTTGCCATGGTCTTTACCGGCATGCGCCACTTCAGGCACTAGGAGCTAAGCGAGTAGTTATGCGTATTATGTTCTGGGCCGGTTTTTTGGCCTTCATCACCGACCAGCTTAGCAAGTACCTTGTTGTGCACATGATGGAGCTGAGCCGCATCATGTCCATTGATGTGCTGCCCCCGCTGTTGAACTTTCGCTATGGCGAAAACAGGGGCATTAACTTTGGGCTGTTCGGTGATGGATCGGACGCAAGCCGCTGGATACTGATCGCCATTGCAGCCGTGATTTGTGTGGGGGTCGTCATTTGGGCGCGCCGCCATGCGATCGGGGTCTGGGCGAAAATCAGTGCGGGCCTTCTGGTGGGCGGTGCGCTGGCCAATGTCGTCGACAGGCTGGTCTATGGCTATGTGCTTGATTTCCTGAACATGTCATGTTGCGGGATCAACAATCCCTTCGTGTTCAATATGGCTGACGTCTACATCTTTGCCGGTGCGATCGGTCTGATCTTTTTCACATCGACGCCGAAACCCGCCCCAAAAACACCGCGTAAAAAAGGCCAGTGACATTTCGTACCCGCCTGCGATAGTTATGCTGTGACCTATAGGAGATCTGTCATGCGCCTTGTCGCCGCTCTTGTCCTGATACCGCTTTTGGTTGGCGCTTGTGCCAATCAAGGGCTGCGTGACATCCGTGGCACCTCAAGAGGGCCCGATGAGTTTCTTGTACAGCCGGTCAAGCCGCTTGCGCAGCCGACCAGCTATAGCGCGCTGCCGCCGCCGACACCGGGGCAAGCGAACCTGACAGACCGGGACGCTTTGGCCGAAGGGATTGTCGCCTTTGGTGGTACGCCACAATCTGCCGGTGGCGCGGTGCCGGCAAGCGACGGTGCGCTGGTCCAGCAGGCCAGCCGGTTTGGCGTGACCCAAGGCATTCGCCAGCAGCTTGCCGAAACCGATGCCGCATTCCGCAAGGGCAAAGCACGCTTTACCCAGATCAAGATTGTGCCGACCGATCGTTATAATCAGGCCTATCGCGGTCAGGCATTGAATGCCGACACCGAAGCACAACGCTGGCGGCGGGCAGGGGCACGGACCCCGTCTGCCCCCCCCGCGAATTAAGCCGGCTTAGATTACAATTGTGTTAGGTCCCTTGATCGCTCCGTAAGGTGGCGTAAGTAGGGTGTCATAGGACCCTGTTCAAAGGACCGACCATGATCAGACTACCGGCCCTCGCGGCCCTCTTTTCGCTTGTGATGCCTGCAACGGTGGCCTTGGCTGCCGATAACGAAGCGGTCACACATTTCACGCTTGATAACGGGATGGAGGTCGTGGTCGTCGAAGACCACCGCGCGCCGTCGGTCCAGCAAATGGTTTGGTACCGCGCCGGATCTGCTGATGAACCCAAAGGGTCATCAGGTGTGGCGCATTTTCTTGAACATCTGTTGTTCAAGGCCACAGATAAAATGGAATCGGGTGAATTTTCCGCGACGGTTGCCAAGAATGGCGGCCGCGACAACGCCTTTACCAGCTATGATTACACCGCTTATTTCCAGCGCGTCGCTGCCGACCGTCTGGAACTTATGATGCGGATGGAATCGGACAGGATGAAGAACATTCGTTTGACGCCGGAAAACATTGCGACAGAACGCGACGTGATCATCGAAGAACGCAACCAGCGGACGGAAAACGACCCGTCAGCCTTGTTCCGTGAACAGTTGAATGCGGCGCAATACCTGAACCACCGCTATGGCACGCCGATCATCGGCTGGATGCACGAGATGCGCGAACTTGACCTGCAAGATGCGCTGGATTTCTACAGCCTGTATTATTCCCCCAATAACGCAATTCTGGTTGTTTCCGGCGATGTCGAACCCGACAGCGTGCGCACCTTGGCAGAGCAATATTACGGCGTGATCCCCGCCAACCCCGATTTGCCTGAACGCCTGCGCACGCAAGAGCCCCCCCAAACCGCCGAGCGGCGCATGATCTTCCGTGATCCTCGTGTGGCACAGGAATATGTCAGCCGGTCCTATCTGGCGCAGGAACGTGATCCGGGTGATCAAAAAACCGCCGCAGCCCTGACCATGTTGGCCGAGATTTTGGGCGGCGGGACAACGTCTTATTTTGCGGAAAAGTTGCAATTTGATGCCCCCGTGGCGACCTATGCGGCGGCGTTCTATCGCGGGCTGTCTTTGGATGACACGACGTTTGACCTTGTGATCGTTCCGCAGGCCGATGTGACCTTGCAAGAGGCCGAAGACGCGATGGACGCGGCAGTGGCCAGCTTTATGAAAGATGGCGTTGACCCTGAACAGCTTGAGCGGATCAAAAGCCAGATTCGTGCTGAACAAATCTATTCCCGCGACAGCGCCGATAGCGTGGCTAACCGTTATGGCAGCGCCTTGGCGATCAGCTTGACCGTGAAGGATGTGCAAGAATGGCCCGATGTGCTTGAGGCCGTGACGGCAGAAGATATCATGCAGGCCGCCCGTGACGTGTTTAACCGTGAGGCATCTGTCACAGGCTGGCTGATGCGCGAAGAGGTGACCCAATGAGACTGTTTTACGCGCTTGCCCTGACCCTGCTGGCCGCATTCCCCGCCCGCGCCGAGGTGAACATTCAACAAGTGACGTCGCCGGGGGGATTGACCGCTTGGCTGGTCGAAGAACATTCGATCCCGTTTGTCGCCCTTGATGTACGCTTTCGCGGCGGCGCGTCGCTGGATGCGCCGGGAAAACGCGGTGCCATCAATCTGATGACCGGTTTGTTGGAAGAAGGGGCAGGTGACATGGACGCCCGCGCCTTTGCCCGCGAAGCTGAGGGGCTGGCGTCAAGCTTCCGGTTCAACGTCGGGGATGATTCACTGTCAGTCTCCACTCGGTTTCTTGTGGAAAATCAGGATGCGTCAGTCGCGCTGTTGAAACAGGCGCTGCAAAATCCGCGGTTTGATCCAGAGGCGATTGAACGGGTACGGGGGCAGGTTTTGTCCGGCATCCGGTCCAGCGCGAAAGATCCCAATGACATCGCCCGCAAGACCATGGATGGATTACTGTATGGCGAACACCCCTATGCCACATCCCTAAGCGGGACCGAAGAAAGTGTTGCCGCCCTGACCCGTGACGATCTGATCGCCGCCCATGCTGCGGTATTGGCCCAAGACCGGATTTATATCGGAGCAGTTGGCGACATCACGCCAGAGGCGCTTGGCCTGCTGCTGGACGAATTGCTGGGTGACCTGCCCGAAGCCGGTGCCCCAATGCCGCCGCGCGCCACAGTGACAGTGCCATCGGGCATTACGGTGGTTGATTTCCCGACGCCCCAATCCGTTGCTTTGTTCGCACAAAAAGGCATTAGCCAAAAAGACGACGATTTCTTTGCCGCGACGGTGCTGAATCAAGTGCTTGGCGGGGGATCATTTGAAAGCCGTCTAATGGACGAGGTGCGCGAAAAGCGCGGCCTGACCTATGGGGTTTATTCCTATCTCGCGCCGATGGATCTGGCCGAAACCTATCAGGGGTCTGTTAGTTCGGCCAATGATCGTATCGGCGAGGCGATCAGCGTGATACAGGATGAATGGTCCAAAATGGCGGGCCAAGGCGTTACCGAGCAAGAGTTGGACGATGCCAAGACCTACATCACTGGCTCGTATCCCCTGCGGTTCGACGGGAATCAGACGATCGCGGGCATTCTGGTGGGCATGCAGATGCTGGATTTGCCGATTGATTACATCCCGACACGCAACGAAAAGGTAGAGGCGGTGACCTTGGACGACGTCAAGCGCGTCGCCGGTGAATTGCTTGATCCCGAAGGGTTGGCGTTCGTAGTGGTTGGTCAGCCCGAAGGTGTCGAGACCACAGCGACTAAGTGACCTGTTGTTAGAGTGAGGCGCTAAAACGCCACGCGATGTTTTGCCGGACCCTTCGGGGTCCGGCGTGCCTTCGGCGAGGATATTTTCGAGCCAGAGAATACGGGGTTTCGATGTGGGTGGCGCGGGCTATTCGCCGTAAGGAATCCAGACGTTTTTGATTTGTGTGGCGGCCTGAAGGAACGCGTGGCCCGCGCCATCTGGTCCGTGCCAGTCGCGCGCGAGACCGTTGTTGATCCACGTGGGCTTGAGGTTCTGAGCCGAGCTTTTTTCGATTGTCGCGCTGAGATCTTTCGCGCCAAAGCTCCAGACAGCGTTGATATCCATATGCCGTGCAGCGGGTTCTGCGATATCTGTCTGTGGGCCAGTGAGAATATTCACGACCCCAGCGGGCACATCGGAGGTTTCGAGGATCTGGATGAAATCTGTGGCCGACAGCGGGAACGGCGTGCTGGCGGCCAGGATAACACGGTTGCCCATCGCAATCGCGGGGGCCATGCAGGAGATCAGTCCCAACAGCGGGGCTTCGGCTGGGCAAATGGCGCAGATCACGCCAACCGGTTCTTTCATGGCAAGGGCTGCGCCGCGAATGGGAACGCCGTGCACTTGGCCATCGTATTTGTCGGCCCAAGCCGCATATGTGAACAACCGGTTGATGGCGGCCTCGACCTCTTTGGTGCCGGTCTTGCCGCCTTGCATCACGTCGAGCCTGTCGGCGAATTCCTTGCCGCGTGCGGCCAGGTTTTCTGCGATGTAGTACAAGATTTGCGCGCGCAGGTGGCCTGTGGTTTTGCCCCAGCCTTTTGCCGCTTGGGCGGCTTCGACCGCGTTGCGCAAATCCTTGCGGCCCGCAAGCGATACATGGCCCAAAAGCCCGCCGGACTTGCCCCACACAGGCGCTGAATAGCCGCCGTCGGGGCGCGTTTGCTTGCCGCCGATATACAGTTTGGCCGTGCGGTCGATTGGGTCGGCGGCAGCGCCTTTCCCTGCCATCGGTGTAATTTCTTTCAGGGGCTTTCTCACACCTTTAGGTTTGGTGTAGGCGGTCAGACCTTCCCAGCCGCCTTCGCGCCCAAAGCCGCTTTCACGGATGCCGCCAAAGCCGGCTGCGGCGTCCATCATGTTGGTCCCGTTAATCCACACGACGCCAGCCGCCAGTTTCGGCGCGATATCCAGGGCGAGGTTGATGTTCTCGGACCAGATCGTCGCGGCAAGGCCGTAGCGGGTGTTGTTGGCCAGCTGAACCGCCTCGTCGGGTGTCCGGAATGTGGTAGAGACCAGAACGGGGCCGAATATCTCCTCTTGCATCAGGGGATCGGCAGGGTTGAGGCCCGTAATCAAAGTGGGGGGATAATAGCACCCTTCGGTGGGAATTTTTCCGGCGGTAAACAGTTCGCCACTGGTGTTGGCAGCGACCATATTTGTCACGCGCTGCACTTGAACGGGGTCAACCATTGCCCCCATGTCGATCGATTTGTCCAAGGGATTGCCGACCCGAAGCTTGGCCATACGTGCGCGCAGCTTGTCATAGAACCGATCAGCTATTGGTTCATGCACCAGCAACCGTGACCCGGCGCAACAGACCTGACCTTGGTTGAACCAGATTGCATCGACCAACCCTTCAATCGCTGAATCCAGATCGGCGTCATCAAAAACAATATAGGGTGATTTCCCCCCCAGCTCCAAGGTCAGTGCCTTGCCGCTGCCAGCGGTCACTTCACGAATATGCCGACCAACAGTAGTTGATCCGGTAAAGGCGATTTTGTCGACCTCGGCCTGCACGATCATCTCACCGACCTGACCATCTCCAGTGACGATGTTCACGACGCCCTTGGGCAGACCGGCCTCGCGACAAATATCAGCGAATAAGAGCGCAGTAATCGATGTATATTCCGCAGGTTTTAGCACCACGGTGTTGCCCATCGCCAAAGCGGGGGCCACTTTCCACGCCAGCATCAGCAAGGGGAAATTCCACGGGATGATCTGACCACACACGCCAAGCGCCTCGGCATCTGGCAATTCGCTTTCCATCAGCTGCGCCATGCCCGCGTGATAGTAGAAATGCCGTTGCGCCAATGGGACATCCACGTCACGCGCCTCGCGGATCGGCTTGCCGTTATCGAGCGTTTCCAGAACCGCAAACAACCGGCTGTGTTTTTGCAAAAGCCGCGCAATCGCATATAGAAAACGCGCCCGCCCATGCCCGCCCAGCTTTGCCCATTTTGGCTGCGCCTTACGGGCCGCTGCGACGGCAGTGTCGACTTCGTCCTGTGAGGCTTGTGTCAAATTCGCCAGCACTTCGCCATTCGCAGGGTTGCGGCTCTCGAAATCATCGCGCGGCTCGGTAAACTCCCCGTCGATAAACTGCCCGAAACGGCTGCCCTGATCCACTAGCCACGCTAGTGCATCCCCGGCAGATTCAGGGGCCGTTCCATAGTCCATGGTATCATAAATTTCCGAAACACTCATGGCTTCACCCTTTTAAAAATACTCAAATCCAAGCCTTGCGACAGACGGCTCAGCTGATGGCGTGGCGATAGCTGGCGGAATAGCTGCCCGTGACGTGATGCTCTAGCTGTCGCTCGATGTCGCCCAACAATGACGACGCGCCAAATCGGAAGAGGTCGGGCCGCAGCCAGCGATCCCCCAGTTCTTCTTTGATCATCGCCAAATAGGTCAACGCATCTTTGGCCTTTGATATCCCGCCCGCAGGTTTATAGCCGATGCGAATGCCGGTGCGCTCATAATAGTCGCGTATCGCGCGGATCATCACCAGCGTTACCGGCAACGTCGCATTCACGCTTTCTTTGCCGGTTGATGTCTTGATGAAATCTGCGCCCGCCATCATGCAAATCATTGATGCGCGTGCGACGTTGCGCAGGCTGCCCAATTCGCCGGTGGCAAGAATGGCCTTCACATGGGCCTCGCCGCAGGCGGCGCGAAATGCGCGCATTTCATCATAAAGCGCCTGCCAGTCGCCAGATAGCACATGCCGCCTAGAGATGACGATATCGATTTCCCCGGCTCCGGCGGCCACGCTCATTTCGATCTCGCGGACGCGCAGTTCCAGTGGCGAAAGGCCTGCGGGGAACCCTGTGGAAACGGCGGCAATGGGAATGTTTGTCCCCGCAAGGGCTGCTTTGGCGGGGGCGATCATCTCGTGATACACGCAGACTGCGCCTACAGTGATCGGTTCCACGCCCAGTGCCTCTAGCAGCGCGGGTGCCACTGGCTGGCGTGCCTTGGCACACAGGCGCTGGACCCGGCGGGCGGTGTCGTCGCCTGACAGTGTCGTCAAATCAATGCAGCTGATTGCGCGCAGCAGCCACGCGGCTTGGTGGTCTTTCTTGACCGACCGCCGTGCTGGCAAAGACGCAGCGCGCCGTTCCACCGCCGAGGTGTTGACCTGCACCGCGCGCACCCAATCCATATCCAGAGGCATGCCGGGATTGCGCGGTTCGGTCACCTGCGGCAGTTGGTTTTGGCCCACGTCTGCGGGGTCGGTCACAAGGCTGGGGTTGGTTTGGGACATGGGGCGCATTCCTGTCTGATCAGGGTGTAAACTCGCATGGCGTTGCGATGATTGGCAAGTCCTGCGCCGCTACGTCAGCAGGGGGCTCAGCTTCCGCGATAGGTCGAATAGCCAAAGGGCGACAGCAGCAGTGGCACGTGATAATGCGCGTCACCGTCCGAAATGCCAAAGCGCAGCGGAATTTCATCCAGAAACCGGGGGGCCTCGGGCGGGGTGCCGATCGCATCCAGATATGTACCTGCCTCGAACACCAATTCGTAGATGCCGGTGGCAAACTGTTCCTTGGGCAGGATAGGCACATCGGTCCGGCCATCTGCATTGGTCACCATCTGGGCCAGTTTCATGCGATTGGCCCCTTCGATGCGATAAAGCGTGATCGCTAACCCGCCCGCTGGTTGCCCGCGCGCAGTATCCAGAACATGGGTCGTCAGATAACCGTTAGCCATGGTGATGTAATTTCCTTTGTTTGCTTCTTGTGCACGATAGAGGCGATGCAAGGCAGGTCAATGCCCTCATCAGCCCGCAATCTGCACGCGAATCGTCTTTTTTTCGATACCGATTCGTTTTTGTTTTGACCTGCGAATCATCCTGCGCCTATATGAGTGTCACATAGAAACAGATGCGCGGAATGAACCTGCGCGAAAAAGTCTGAAATATGTATGCTTGTGAACAGAATTCTTATGATCGGGCAGCCCGCGCACAGCGCGGTGATCTTTGGACAGGGGGCGATAGGCCTGCACATGCACGGCGCATGGGCAGCGGCCCCTTCCTTTCACTTTCAGCCCTAATCCTTTCCAAAATACCTGCGTTTGCGGCATATGTTTCAATGTTCGGTTTGCTGTACATTTCGGGGCATCAGTGCTTGATATCTACGGGTGCGCGGCTCAATCTGCGCCGTGCATATCGAAGGACATTTGAATGAACCGCTACCCTCGTGATTTTCATGGCTATGGCTGTACGACCCCAGATCCCAAATGGCCGGGTGGTGCGCGCATCGCGGTTCAGTTCGTCATCAATTACGAAGAGGGCGGCGAGAATAACGTGTTGCATGGCGATGCCGCGTCAGAGGCATTCCTGTCCGAGATCGTCGGGGCCGCACCTTGGCCGGGCCAGCGCCATTGGAACATGGAATCGATCTATGATTACGGCGCGCGGGCCGGGTTCTGGCGCCTGCACCGCCTGTTTACGGGCGCGGAAATTCCGGTAACGGTGTACGGTGTCGCCAGCGCGCTGGCGCGGTCGCCCGCGCAGGTCGAAGCCATGCGCGAAGCTGATTGGGAAATCGCCAGTCACGGGCTGAAATGGATCGACTACAAGGACCACAGTGCCGAAGCCGAAAGCGCCGACATCACCGAAGCCATTCGTTTGCATCGCGAAGTCGTAGGCACATCGCCGCGCGGTTGGTACACGGGCCGCAGTTCGATCAACACCGTGGCTTTGGCCGCCGAAACCGGTGTATTCGATTATATCTCTGATACCTATGACGATGACCTGCCCTATTGGATGCAGGTTGCGGGCCGCGATCAGCTGATCATCCCCTATACGCTGGATTGCAACGACATGCGCTTTGCCACGCCGCAGGGGTTTAATTCGGGCGATCAGTTCTATGCCTATCTGCGCGACACCTTTGACGCGCTTTATGCCGAAGGGTGCGACGGGGCGGCCAAGATGATGTCGATCGGGTTGCATTGCCGTCTGGTGGGGCGTCCGGGCCGTATTCAGGCGCTTAAGCGTTTTATCGACTACATCAAAGGTTTTGAGGGCGTCTGGACCCCGCGCCGGATCGACATTGCCGACCATTGGCGCGCGACGCATCCCCCGCAGCACCCCTTGCGTATCGATCTGATGGACCGCGCCAGTTTTGTTGAAAAATTCGGCGGCGTGTTCGAACATTCTGCATGGATCGCCGAACGTGGTTTTGATCTGGAACTGGGCCCAGCCCATAACTGCGTAGCCGGAATTCACAACGCTCTGGCGCGGGTGTTCCGATCTTCCAGTCACGCAGAACGCAAGGCCGTGCTGACCGCCCACCCCGATTTGGCGGGCAAACTGGCTGCGGCCAAACGGCTGACAGCAGAAAGCACCGGTGAACAGGCCAGCGCCGGCCTTGATGCGCTGACAGACGCCGAACGCAATCAGTTCCAAGACCTTAACGCGGCCTATGTCGCCAAGCACGGTTTCCCCTTTATCATCGCCGTCAAGGATCACGACAAGGCCAGCATCCTGCGCCATTTCGAGGACCGGCTGGCAAATGATACCGCCACCGAATTCACCACCGCCTGCGCGCAGGTCGAACGCATCGCACGTTTGCGACTGGAGTCCATGCTATGAGCTATGCCTTTCCCCCCGGCGGTCTGCCCGACCAGTCGCAATCGCCAGAAAGCACGGCAGTGTTCACGGATGCCTATGCGGTGATCCCTGCATCGGTGCAGCGCGATATCGTTACCAGTTTTCTGCCCGGCTGGTCGAATACGCGCGCCTGGGTTTTGGCCCGGCCCTTGACGGGGTTCGCCGAAACCTTTGCCCAATACGCCTTGGAACTGGCCCCCGGTGGCGGCAGCGCCACCCCCGAACCGGACATGGATGCCCAAGCGGTGTTGTTCGTGGCGCATGGCACGGCGCGTTTGACCATCGGGCGGGATGCCTATGATCTGGTTGCGGGGTCCTATGTTTACCTGCCGCCTGCTGCGGTTTGGACATTGTGGAATTCGGCTGACACGGCCTGTGGCATCCATTGGATCCGCAAGCGGTACGTCGCAGCGAAAGGCATCTCTATCCCTCCGGCGGTGGTGACCCACGAAGATGACGTGCCACATATGGCCATGCCAGACACAAACGGGGCATGGGCGACACAGCGCTTTATGGACCCGC
>NZ_JBFEKM010000082.1:0-18179 GCF_041552635.1 Sulfitobacter sp. | reverse complement strand
CCCACCTCGCCCGCCCTATGCTGCGATCAAACAAAAAAGGGACAGGCCATGGACATCCAAACAATCGGCATCGTTGGCGCAGGCCAGATGGGCAACGGGATCGCACATGTGATGGCCCTCGCGGGATATGATGTTTTGTTGACCGATGTCAGCGCCGAAGCCCTTCAAAAGGCCGTGGATACGATCACCGGTAATCTGGACCGGCAGGTAGGTCGCGGCAAAGTTCCCGAAGCGGACCGGGACGCGGCGCTTGCTCGGATCACAACCACCCAAACCCTAAGCGATCTTGGGCAGAGTGATCTGGTAATCGAAGCCGCTACGGAGCGCGAAACCGTTAAACAAGCGATTTTCGAAGATCTGATTCCGCATCTAAAGCCAACAACGATTTTGACCTCGAATACCTCTTCCATATCCATCACCAGATTGGCCAGCAGAACCGACCGACCTGAAAAATTCATGGGCTTTCATTTTATGAACCCTGTTCCGGTGATGCAGTTGGTCGAGCTGATACGGGGTATTGCCACAGATAAAGAGACTTTTGCTGCCTGCCGCGCCGTTGTTGACAAACTGGGTAAAACCGCCGCATCCGCCGAGGATTTCCCCGCCTTTATCGTAAACCGCATCCTGATGCCGATGATCAACGAGGCGGTCTATACGCTATATGAAGGTGTGGGATCGGTTGAATCAATAGATAGTTCATTGAAGCTTGGGGCGAACCACCCGATGGGGCCTCTGGAGCTTGCTGATTTTATCGGGCTTGATACATGCCTCGCCATTATGAACGTATTGCATGACGGCTTGGCAGATACCAAGTATCGCCCTTGCCCATTGCTGACGAAATACGTTGAGGCAGGTTGGTTGGGCCGCAAAACCAATCGCGGATTCTATGATTATCGTGGGGATGTTCCAATCCCTACGCGTTAAGGGCTGCGACACAGACAAGAGATCGGACAGGGGGCCAGCCCCCCGGGATTTTGGACCATTTGGAAAAGATGATTAGTTCTGTAGTTTAAGGGTATGCGCCCTGAGCCAGGCCATAAAGCCGCGCGGATCGTCAGCATGGGCGGACATCTCTTCGTCGGTCAAGGGATGGCCAACGATGGGACCTTGGGGTTTATTGCAAGCATGGACAATCTCGTGCAGCAGCAACCCTTGGCGGAGCATCGGAGATATCTTATTTGCAATTTGATACGCGCGGCTGTTTGCACCGGGAAATTTCATCGGCACGACCCGCGCATTTGAACGACGGATCAGTTTAGCGGTGAAAACATTCCATTCAGCCTCAATTGCCGGGCCAAAAAACGTGTCAGACGCAGCGACGACACCTGAGGGAAACAAGGCAACAACGCCGCCGGCCTTGAGATGTGCCATCGCTTGGGCCCGCATTTCAACGCCCTTGCGCTGCGCATCGGGATCGTGTGGGAACGGCACCGAGATCATGTAGCTGCCCGCGACCTCGTCAATCGAGGTCAAAAGAGACCGTGTGAGAATGCGGTAATCGGGCCGTACTCGGCCAATAAGATCGGCAAAGATCATCCCGTCCACCATCCCGTGAGGATGATTCGCAACAACAACAACAGGGCCGGTCTTTGGAATACGATCCAACTGTTCTTGTGGTGTGGTCAGATCGATGCCCATGGTATCAAGGGCAGCACGCCAAAACCCTTGCCCTGTCGGCGCGCCTTTACGTTCGAATTCGCGCACAAGCCGCAATACTGACAGCTTACCGGTGAAAAATTCGATCAGGCTGATGACAAATGACTTAAATGGGTGATCAAACGTCGAGGCATAAGAAAGACTGCGGCGGTCGTATTTTGTGGTGCTGAAGGCTTCGGGTGTCACCGATCCGACTACCGGGTCCTGCATCGTCTGTTTTTTGTCCATCACAGGGCGATCCACGTGCCGGGCCGAGTATTGATCACCGCATCACGCATGGATCAGTTACCTTCGCCAAACTTGTCAGCAACGAGAGCAGTAAGCGCTTCGACCAAAGCCACGGCGTCCGCACCGGTCGTTTGAATATCAATTGTTGTACCTTTCGAGGCCGCCAGCATCAGAAGGCCCATAATGCTGTCCCCCGACGCAGACATGCCGTCCTTGCTGACCTCGGCACGGGCGTCAAAGGCTTCGACGACCTCGACCAGTTTTGCAGATGCACGCGCGTGCAATCCTTTTTCATTCACAATTTTTAATGATATTTGAGGCATGTATATGCGGCCTTGCTATTCTTTGCTGACATTCTGGCTGTCAATATATTTCCTACCCGCAGCCAGTGCGGCACGCACCGCTTCAGGAACATCAAGATCACGAGATTTCGCCAGCTTGATAAGCATCGGTAAATTCGCGCCATATAGAATGCGGCGGTTTTGGGGGCGGCAGGCCAGCAAGCTCAGGTTCGACGGAGAGCCGCCAAAAAGATCTGTAACGACAACAACCCCTTGCCCCATGTCAACTTCATCAGCAGCTTCGCAGATTTCCATTTCCTTGGCTTTGCGATCGTGGTCTGCATGAATAGAGATAGCTCGGACACCATTTTGCGATCCAACGACATGTTCGATTGCGGCCAAGTATTCCTTGGCCAGTCCCCCATGTGCAACAATCACAATACCTATCAACGCGTTGTCTCTTCCCGCTTTTTCTGTTCCAGCTCGCGGTGCCTAATTGACACTGGCCAGCCTGCATTCGCAAGACTGAAAGCGTGCTGTTCAGCCAGAGCTACTGACCGGTGTTGCCCCCCCGTACACCCAAATGCAAGAGAGATGTGCGATTTACCTTCTGTCTTGCACGCGGGCAAGATCAAAAGACTGAGATCTAGAACCTGTTTGGCAAAGGCGTCAAACAGCGGATCTTGGCCCACATATTCTGCAACCCGCGCATCGGTCCCGTTCATGCCGCGCAAAGACGGCTCCCAAAAAGGATTTCGTAAAAACCGACAGTCAAACACCATATCCGCGCTACGGGGCAGACCGCGCTTGTAGGAAAACGACTGGACAGAGATGGTCAGGTGATGCGCGCCGCCAACTGCAAACCAGCGCTCCAGTTCCTCGCGCAACTGGTGGACATTCAAATCACTTGTATCGATCAGAATATCGGCATTGGCACGCACCGGAACCAGCAGCTCTTTCTCCCGGCGAATGCCTTCGACAGGGCTATCTGCTTCTGCCAGCGGATGCCGTCTGCGGGTTTCCGAAAACCGGCGGAGCAATACGTCGGTACTGCAGGTCAGATAGAGCAGATCAACATCAAGATTTTCG
This sequence comes from Sulfitobacter sp., assembly GCF_041552635.1. Lineage (GTDB taxonomy): Bacteria > Pseudomonadota > Alphaproteobacteria > Rhodobacterales > Rhodobacteraceae > Sulfitobacter. The sequence goes on along the minus strand of NZ_JBFEKM010000082.1, from coordinate 14,925 downwards.
CGCGCCCGCAGTTGAGACAAAAGATCATTGACCATGTCGGTTGAAAAATCTCGGTTCCTGGGGTCGATTCCCAATGCCAAGGGCCGCAGCTGTCCCGGTGCGTCCAGCAGCGACAGCAGCATGCGCAAGGGAATATTATCAATGACCTCGAAGCCCGCATCCTCAAGCACGTTAAGCGCAGATGATCGTCCAGCCCCGGCGGGGCCCGTCACCAGAACGATGCGCTTGGTATTGGTTTTTTGTTCATTCATCTTGCTGTGGCTTCATCGTTCTGAGGTAAAGAAGTAGCGCTGCCGGGAAATGCGGCCCGCTGCACCGATGCAAACAAGGGATCACCCTATCAACAAGGGTAACTTCATGCGCAAAAGGAAGGCGCTCTTTTTCATCGTGATCCAGATCTACGGAAAGGTAAATCGATATATCAGAGACAAACGGTAGCGTCAGCAGGCCGACGCCGCGCGCTTCGATACGTCCCTTGATCGTATCCGGTGCCTTTGCCAGCAACCCGTTCCCGACCTGCGATAGCACTGTTCTATCATCTGCGACCAGTGTCGCCCCAAGCGCAATTAGTTGCAATGCGAGCGACGATTTTCCCCTGCCAGATGCGCCAAAGATAACAAGCCCCCGCTGATCCACTGCGACGGTTGTGGCATGAATGATCTGTTGCAAGGCCGGCCTGTCGCCCATCGGCTAGGTCGGTAAACCCACGACAAAGCGGGCGCCAAGTGGCTCTGACGTGATGTCGGCTTCGGTTGGTCGGATGTTTTCTGCCCAGATCACACCGCCATGCGCCTCAACGATTTGCTTGGAAATCGCCAGACCAAGGCCCGAGTTATTGCCAAAATGCTCATCAGGACGCTGGGAATAGAAACGTTTGAAAATCTTCGACAGCGCCTGATCTGGAATTCCCGGGCCGGTATCCTCAACCACCACAAGGACACGGTTCTCGCGCTGGCGCGCCCAAACGCGGATTGCATCGCCATCTTCGCAAAACGACACAGCATTGGTGATCAGATTAACGAAAACCTGTGCCAAGCGCGCCTCAAGCCCGTGTACGATAATCGGGGTCTCTGGCAGGTCAGTGATAAAATCGATGCCCCGCTTGCGCGCATCTTCGCCCAGATATTGCCCAAGATTGCCAATCATTGTCAGCAAATCGAAGGGCTCTTCCTCTTCCTTAACCAGTTCACTGTCCAGCCGTGACGCGTTTGAAATATCGCTGACCAACCGATCAAGTCGTCGCACGTCATGATCAATGACATCCAACAGCTTTTCGCGTTGATCTTCCCGCTTAATCAGCCGGAGCGTCCCCACGGCGGAGCGCAATGACGCCAGCGGGTTCTTGATTTCATGCGCCACATCGGCGGCAAACTGTTCATTCCCGTCAATACGGTTGTAGAGCGCCGACACCATTCCACGCAACGCGCCGGAAAGGCGCCCGATCTCGTCGGGTCTTGCGGTAAGGTCTGGAATACGGATGCGGCCAGGGTTCATCTTGCGCGCATCCTTGTCGCGGCCCAGTTCGGCCGCAGCGGCAAGATCCGCCAACGGGTTCGCGATGGTTGACGCCAAGACCAGGCTAAGGCCAATCGAAACCAGAGTTGCAATGACGAACATCTGCAATACCCGTTCGCGTTCGCCCCGTACAAGTTTATCAATTTCGCCAGCAGCAGACGTCACAGCAACAACGCCGACGGCAACACCGTTTTGCAAAATAGGGGTCGTGACAGTGAACAATGTGCCGCCCTGCGCATCAAGATTGTCCCGAATTTGCGTCCCGTTGGCCAGCGCATCCGCGACCAGTGGCTTTAACTGATCGACGATTGGCAGGACTTCCGCAGGCGTATTCTGCCCGAAAGGGCTGGAAAGCTTTGCCCAAAGCCAGCTTAATCCGTCGGTTAACAGGGTCTTATCGCTTCGGTCGGTATTGGGGGCGATTTTAGCCATTCGGCCTTCGGACCGGGCAAGCAGGCTGTCGTCAGGGTCGAACACAAAAACCTCGATGCCGCTTCGCAGATCGAGCCGATCAAGGCTGGCCACGACATCAACGTCGGCATCTTCCGAAAGGCTCGTAATAGCACTGCCGGGCAATTGCGCCTCAAACACGCCCGAGATCAGCTCGGCTTCTGAAACAAGGGATGCACCACGTTGCACTGCAAGGCTGTCGCGAGAGGAATTAAGATAAAGAATACCTGCGACCAAAACATTCAAGGCAATCAGGTTGAACGTTATGATCTTGCGCGTAAGAGGCGACGCACGCAGCGAGAAAAGCCCCCGCCGCGCCCGCTTAACACGCAATTCATCGGTCGCGGTTTTGTCTGGCGCGACCCAATCATCGCCCAGCACAACATCACCGTCCCGAACAGGCGTGGCCATGTCTCGCACAAAATTCCTTTCGGCAATCGCCATAGCTCAGATCACTCTTCGTTATATCTATAGCCGATACCGTAAAGTGTCTCAATCGCCGAGAATCCTTCATCCGCAGTGCGCATCTTCTTGCGCAGGCGCTTGATATGACTGTCGATAGTGCGATCATCCACATAAACTTGATCGTCATAAGCGACGTCCATCAGTTGATCGCGTGATTTCACAAAGCCAGGGCGCTGCGCCAACGCCTGAAGCAACAAGAACTCGGTCACTGTCAGCGACACGTCCTTGCCCTTCCAGCTCACGGCATGGCGCAGGGGATCCATCCGCAAATCGCCCCGTTCAATAACTTTCGTCTCTTCGGTATCGCCGACCTCGTTGTTTTCGACGGCATCCTGACGGCGCAAAAGGGCACGGATGCGATCAACCAACAGTCTTTGGCTAAAGGGTTTTTTGACATAGTCGTCCGCCCCCATACGCAGCCCCAAAACCTCATCAATCTCGTCATCTTTGGAGGTGAGGAAAATAACCGGCATCGCGGTCTTCTGGTGCAAACGCTGTAGCAAATCCATGCCATCCATCCGAGGCATCTTGATGTCCAAGACCGCCATGTCGGGAAGCTTTTTGTTGAACGCGTCCAGTGCAGCCTGACCATCGTTATATGTTTCGACTTCGAAACCTTCTGCTTCAAGAGTCATCGAAACAGACGTCAGGATGTTCCTGTCGTCGTCTACCAATGCGATTCTGGACATTGCCCGTTTCCTTTATGCTGCTCAATTATCATTTGTTTTTCTTTCAGTGATCATCAATTTAACTGAGCGAATCAATCCTAAAGTGCGAATCACCTCTCCTGTCGGCCATATTTCAGCCATAATTTGACAAGGAATGGCTTAATTGCCGCAGTCTTCTCTTTAAAATTGTAGTATATCGGGCGCTAACGGCCCGCTGTTTTTCCAGCTTGGGCAGAGAACCGCGCGATGATGGCGCTAACTGCGTCAAAGCCGACTGTTCATATCACAAATCGACGTGCTAAGACGCCCCCACGGCCCAAGCGGCCGTCCAATTTTTGAAGAAGTAAGCGCCAAATATTGGCGCATCTACAGGAGACATCCCATGACGTTAGGCCGCGTAAATCCGCAATTCCGCCTCGAAGATCAAGGCATTAGCGGGCTAGGTGATGTCTATTACAACATGATAGAGCCCGCCCTGGTCGAAGCTGCTCTCAAGCGCAGCGAAGGCACACTGGGCAAAGGCGGCACGTTCCTAGTCACCACAGGAAAATTCACAGGCCGTTCCCCCAAAGACAAACATGTCGTCAAAACTGACAGCGTTGCCGATACGATTTGGTGGGAAAACAATGCCGAGATGTCGCCCGAAGGGTTCGACGCGCTGTACCAAGATATGCTGGCCCACATGCAAGGGCGCGACTATTTCGTACAGGACTTGGTTGGTGGTGCAGACCCCAAGCATGCGATCAATGTGCGTATGGTCACTGAACTTGCATGGCACGGTCTGTTCATCCGGCACATGCTGCGCCGCCCCGAACGCGAAGCGCTGAACGATTTCATTGCAGACTTTACCGTGATCAACTGCCCCAGCTTCTCGGCCGATCCGGCAAAGCACGATTGTCGCTCCGAAACCGTGATTGCGATGAACTTTGACAAAAAGATGATTTTGATCGGCGGCACTGAATATGCGGGCGAAAACAAGAAATCCGTCTTCACCCTTCTGAACTATTTGCTGCCCGGCAAAGGCGTTATGCCAATGCATTGTTCTGCCAATCACGCCACGGGCAATCCAGTTGATACAGCAGTCTTTTTCGGTCTGTCTGGCACAGGCAAGACTACCCTGTCCGCCGATCCCGGACGCACGTTGATTGGCGATGATGAACATGGCTGGTCTGACAATGGGACCTTCAATTTTGAAGGCGGCTGTTATGCCAAGACGATCAACCTTAGCCGTGAAGCCGAGCCGGAAATTTACGCTACGACCGAAAAGTTCGCCACAGTTATCGAAAACATGATCTTTGACGAAGAGACCAAAGAGCTTGATTTCAATGATGATTCTCTGACTGCAAACATGCGCTGCGCCTACCCGCTGCACTATATTTCGAACGCGTCAGCCAAGGCGATCGGCGGTCACCCCAAGAACATCATCATGCTGACCTGTGATGCTTTCGGGGTTCTACCTCCCATTGCTCGCCTCACGCCTGCACAGGCGATGTACCACTTCTTGTCAGGTTTTACGTCAAAGGTTGCCGGCACCGAACGCGGCGTGACCGAACCCGAACCCACATTTTCGACCTGCTTTGGCGCGCCCTTCATGCCAAGACGCCCCGAGGTTTATGGCAACCTGTTGCGCGAAAAGATTGCTGCACACGGCGCGACATGCTGGCTGGTGAACACCGGCTGGACGGGCGGCGCGTACGGCACAGGCAGCCGCATGCCCATCAAGGCAACCCGCGCCCTGTTGACCTCGGCGCTTGAAGGCGGTCTGGCGGACGTTGAATACCGCAAGGATGCGAATTTTGGCTTTGACGTGCCTGTATCTGTCACAGGAGTTGCAGATATTTTGCTGGATCCGCGCCGCACTTGGGACAACCCGGAATCTTATGATCGTCAAGCTGCGAAGCTGGTCAACATGTTCTCGGCCAACTTCGAACAATACATGCCGTACATCGACGAAGATGTGAAAGCCGCCGCAATCGGCTGATCTTAGTGTGATTTAATAAAAATCCGGTCAGAAGCCGCATATTACCGCGGCTTCTGACAACCTATTATCTAAGCCGCTTGGGCTGCCAAATCCGAAAGTGGCATCTCGAGAATGAACCGCAGGTCCTCGCTGCTCATGTAAGACATGAAGCCTTCGACTGGCGTGTCGTGCCCCGACAAGAACCACCGCAATGTACCCGGTTCAGTGTGCATATAGCCGTGCCGCGCAGGGAACCCCTTGAAAACAACTGAATTTTGCATGAAGGCGATGATGTAATCCGGATTCCAGTGTTGGATTGCCTGCCAGAACGCATAGCGGCCCAAGACGGACGACAGCCCTGCGTTTCGGAATTCTCGTGGTGTGGTGCCGACCCAGAACTCACCATGATAGCAGACCTGCCCCGATATTCGTTGTGCACCGGGACCTGCCCGATAGCGCGACCGCTGCAAGTCGATGTCCACACCGGGGGGCGGAAATTCGATAAACGAGCGACGCAAATGCTCCGCCAAGGTATTCCCCTTAAGATCAAGCATCCGCATTGCCTGCGTGTGCATGATGTCGCCCTTGTCATTGTGCCCTACAATCCAGAACGCATTTTCTTTGGTCATCTCATGCAACGTCGGGTCAAAGGGCATCCCCAAGACATGCCCCGGCCGTGCCGCTGCAATAATCTCTTTGTAGATATCGAAATCATACCCGACAGTCAGCGTTATCCCCGCCTGCTGCAGCAAACTTGTGCTGCTTGCAATAAACCGTTCACCGTCTTGAAAACTATGTAGCGTCACTTGAGGCTCTCCTTTGATGCGTAATCCACCAAAGTTTAACTCAAATCCAAAACGGTTGCTTGGTTTTTGCGATTAGGGGCTAAAACGCCACAATGGCATCAGGTGGCATAACGTCAAGAGTGGTCTGATCCAGCCCCGCAATCGAGATGTGGCGTGACCGGTCAATCGCTGCAATCAATGCAAAACTCCCGTCGGGGAAACGGCTCGCCAATAAAAGTCGTTTATATGCCAAAGGGATAGGCTGCTCGCCCTCTTCCCGTGGGATTTGGGTAACAACCTCGTCAAGCCGCACGCCGCCATTCGCCTGAACCTCCCGAAACGGTGCGTTCAGCATGGCCTCGAATTCTGGACCACCTGGAAATTGTCCCAAGGGGCGCCCTATGCTACTGCGCGCATTCTTCCATCCCCACCACTTTGTATAGAACGATTCTTGCCCCAATTCGATACAAATCCAACCATTTGGCGAATCACGGTAAACCAGCACATAGGGGCGCATCATCTGAAAGTTCAGGTGCTCCAACTCGCCCTTACTGTTGACCCAGGCGGCGAAGACCTCGCGCAGCATGTCTGACTCGCCATCCCAAATCTGGGTCAAAGGCTGCTGCTGCTGATAGAAGTTCCAACCGTTAGGTGCCTCATGCTCCAAGCGGAGCAAGCCGCCGACGTGGCGGGTATTGCCTTGCACCCAGATCTTCCCGCGCGCGAGAATATCTATCGCTTCGGGTAAAACCTCAATGCCCCGCTCAGTCAGCCGATAACGGCGTTCATCAACCTCAAACAATGCCGCTCCCATCAATTCTTCCAGCTGCGAAATGTGTCGCCGTACCGTTTGACGGGTGCTTTCAAGCTGTTTGACCGCATGGCTTAGGTTCAGAGTGTCAGCAAGAACAACAAATGACCTGATCATTTCAAACAACAAAGCAGGAATCTTCACCGCTGATGCTGCAGGTGCCACTATTTCAGTCAACTTGTTCATATTTCCCTGATGGTAAATTTATCATCCATTAATAAACTATATATAATACATCCATGTAGGATTTGTAACCACAAATTGAAAAAATCTATCCAATTGATCGCATTGGGCGTTTTGGTGGATGACTGTTCCCACAACAACCAGAGGTATAAGTGAAAATGTCCCATCCAGTAGACATCCATGTAGGTAAGAAGCTGAAACAAATCCGGACTTTGCGCCGACTTTCGCAAACAGACGTTGCCAAACAACTGAAACTTTCGTTTCAACAAATTCAAAAATACGAAATCGGTTCAAACCGTGTGGCCGCCAGCAGACTTTTCGAACTGGCAAAGATTTTGGATGTCTCGCCTTCGTTTTTCTTCGAAGGCCTGCATGACAACACCAATGATGCCCCCAAAAGCGATCCTAGCATTGAGATCGTCAGCGCCTTGGCATTAATTAAAGACGACGCAATCAAGTCACGGATCGTGACGTTTATCGAAGACGTGTCAGGTGTGACAGTCGCGCGCCAAAGCTGAAGCAGTCAGCCTAGCAGGCCGCGTCTCACCAGATTCGCGCCCGCAATCAAAAGGATAAAAAGCGTCGCTTTTCGGAACGACGCCTGATCTATCCGGTCCATGATTTTGCTGCCCAGCCACATACCGGAAAGGGCCGGCAAGATCATAAATATAGAAAATGGTACGGTTTCGGCCCGCAGGACTCCTGACCCGAAGTGGGCGAACAGCAATGCGACGGCCCCAAGCCCATAAATGACACCTTGAACGCGCATCTGGTCGTGTTTCGGCGTCCCTAGCGCAGTTAGATAGGCAACTGTCGGAGGGCCCCAAACACCGGAAACGCCGCCGACTGCCCCTGCGAAACCGCCTACCAGCACCTCAATTCTAGAAGACCGTTGTACCAGTGTAAAACTTCGCCCGCTAAGCTGCCAAAGCGCAAACAGGGTAATCGGCACACCAATCACCAACAACATGGTCTGTGACGGCAAAAACCGCACCAGTTGCGCTGACAAAACCAGCATGATCCCGCCAGCGATCAAAAACACTTTGAACAATTTCGTAGAGACCCACGCCGCCTTGACCCCTTGCCGTAGGGCTTGGAACAAGTTTGTTGCGACAGTCGGGAATATCAGACCCGCGAGGGCCAGTTCTGGCGGCAAAAAGATCGTCAAACCGGAGATCAACACCAACGGCATGGCGAATCCCACCATCCCTTTGATAAATCCTGCAACGATTGCCACTGCAAAGGCCAAAGCCAACTCATGCGGGGTCAAGAAACTGAAAAATACGTCCATTTTCCCCTCATATCAGTTCATACGGTAAGCGCACGACAATTTCATCGCGCAATTTTCAACCATTTTGACGCATGAAAACGTATCTTTATTGTGCTGCACCTGCGAAAGGTTTATGTCCCCTTTCATGCTAGAAAAGGACCGTACAGATGGCTCATGATGGACAAGACTTGACGATGGACGCGCAGATCATCGTAGAAGATTTGCTTAAACTCACCGCCGATGCGCTGCCGCCTGTCGATGGAATTCTTGATCAGGCCAAAGCTTCGGTGCGCGCGCTGGTATCGATTGATGGCCGCGTCTCCAACGCTTTGGTCGAAGCCAATCAAACCGCCGCACATGGATTGGCCTGGCTCGCGACATATGCGCAGTCCTTGAACCAGATGCATCTTTGGGCGGAAAAACTGAATGCTGACGGGGTTTTCGGAGAAACCGAACAACTGATTCTCCAGATCGCATTTGGCGAATATCTGTCGCAGATCCACGGTGGCATCCAGATGAACCAAGGCGAAATCCTGCGTCTGCAGGACATGGGTTTGGACCAGGATGCACAGCGCGGCCTATTGAATACTGCCGTGCAACGGCTGACCCAACATGGCAACACCCAAGCCGCCAGAACCCGCTTGGTTGAATTGATGCAAGAACAGTCAGCCAACATCACGGTCGGTCGCTCAGGTCTTGATGATGAACTCGAGATGATTCGCGAGCAGTTCCGCCGCTATGCCATCGACAAAGTTGAACCCTATGCGCACGAATGGCACCTCAAAGATGAATTGATTCCTATGGAGGTGATCAATGAGCTGGCTGAAATGGGTGTTTTTGGCCTGACCATTCCCGAAGAATTTGGCGGTTTTGGCCTATCCAAAGCGTCGATGTGCGTCGTCTCCGAGGAACTTTCGCGCGGCTACATTGGTGTAGGCTCGCTTGCCACCCGCTCGGAAATTGCAGCTGAACTTATCATCGCGGGCGGGACTGACGAACAAAAAGCCAAGTGGCTGCCCCGTATTTCAAGCGCCGAGACCCTGCCGACTGCCGTGTTCACCGAACCCAACACCGGCTCTGACCTTGGGTCGCTGCGCACCCGCGCGGTCAAAGACGGAGAAAACTATACGATCACAGGCAACAAAACCTGGATTACCCACGCTGCACGAACCCATGTGATGACGTTGCTTGCGCGCACTGACCCGAACACAACGGACTATAAAGGTCTGTCGATGTTTCTTGCCGAAAAGACCCCCGGCGACGACGCCAACCCCTTCCCGACCGACGGGATGACAGGCGGCGAAATCGAAGTGCTTGGTTATCGCGGCATGAAAGAATACGAACTGGCGTTTGATGGTTTCAAAGTGGACGGTCAAAACCTGCTGGGTGGCGAAGAGGGCAAAGGTTTCAAGCAATTGATGGAAACCTTTGAATCCGCGCGCATCCAGACTGCTGCCCGCGCCATTGGCGTCGCACAATCCGCGCTTGATATCTCGATGCAATATGCAATCGACCGCAAGCAATTTGGCAAATCCTTGATAAACTTCCCACGGGTTTCGTCCAAACTGGCGATGATGGCTGTCGAAATCATGATTGCGCGCCAACTGACGTATTTTTCGGCCTTTGAAAAAGATGAAGGCCGTCGCTGCGATGTAGAGGCGGGCATGGCCAAGCTACTTGGCGCACGGGTAGCATGGGCGGCCGCTGACAACGGGCTGCAAATCCACGGCGGCAACGGCTTTGCGCTGGAGTACAAGATCAGCCGCGTGCTGTGCGATGCCCGTATCCTCAATATCTTTGAAGGTGCCGCCGAAATTCAGGCCCAAGTGATTGCGCGACGGCTTCTTGGTTAACCCCTCCCCCATCAGCCTGGCGCAGATAATCTGCGTCAGGCGTCATTAAAGGCAGCACCAGATGATCCGCAGCGCTTCCCTAATCACGTGTCTCGCATTGCTAGGTGCCTGCGATCGTGAAGAAACGATTCGGAAATACGGCGCGGCTGATAAAATCTGGGCGCTGACCGAATTGAACGGCACCCCATTCGGCGCGGAAACGGCCCTGTCATTTCAACCAAATAGCCGCATTTCAGGAACAGGCCCCTGCAATGCTTTCAATGGCAAGATGTCCACGCCGTATCCTTGGTTCAAAGTTGAAAACCTTGCTGCAACCAAAAGAATCTGCCCTGAATTGGCCGAAGAAACTGCGTTTTTTAACGCCCTCTCCCAAGCCACGCTTTCCGAGGTATTAGGCCGCACGATGATATTGTCGAACCCTGATGGGCTAAGTATGATTTTCAACGCTGGCGGCTGAAAGCCTCTACATACCGTGCCCGCGCCTCTGGCAAGGGCTTTCCCCCCAGATCCCGCGCCAGATGTTGCTCCAGAAAATATCCCGTCGTCTTAAATCCCTGCGCAATTTCATCATCGCGCCCCTCGCCCTCTCCGCGCAAAACAGGTGGTAGGGGCAGCATCTTATCGGCCCACTCACCAGCCCCTTCACGTGTGACAGCACGGCCCGATTTTGGCGATACAAAAACCAAGCCTTCAGTCGCCCCCGTTACCGCACAGGCAGTCAAATCAAGGCCATAGCCCATCTCCTCAAGCAGGCTCAGTTCCCATTGCAAATAGGCCAAAGGCCATAGATCACCCTGATCCAGCAAATCCAACAGGGCTTGGGTCCGATGATAAAGCGGCGCATGCGGCTCACGTTCGGGCAAACAAAAGGACAACAATGCCGTCACTGTATTCAGCCCCGCAAGGCTCAGCCTATCGTTCATCGCTGATACGGCACGGCTGCGCACAGGTTCCACCGTAAACGCGCCGATATGCCCCTCAAGACGCGCCCGCCACGCAACATCCAACTGCGCGCCCGGTTGCAGGATTGGCGCAATCTTGCGGCTTGTACCGCCGCGCACAACACCAGCATGGCGCCCCTGCGTTGGGGTAAACACTTCGATAATGGCCGACGTTTCCCCATGTCGCCGCGCGCTCAGTAAAATCCCCTGATCGCGCCACTCCATCAGCTTAGCCCCTCATCCTGCAAAAGATGACGCCCTTGCCGGTCTTCTACTTCGATCACCCAAAGGTCAGGATCAAACCCGCGCTGTTTGGCAATCGACGCGTCCACCTCGGCCTCGCTACCGCTGACCATCTCGACCCAGGCACGCGCGCCGCTCATCAGATCAAAGCTTCGCTGAAACAGTGCAGCCTTGCCATCCAACGTGGCCAGCTTCACCAAAACGGCACCGCCGGTATCATCACCATGGGCCACGACAAAGGCTGGGATATCATAGACCCGCAACCGTGCCAGATAGGCATCAACCCAAAATTGCGCAGTCAGCCGCGCCATGCGCTACCCAGAATGCCAAATGGAAAAGATTCGTTACCGAAGGGTCGGCTGGCGCAGCGATCAGGCATTGCCGTCCTTAAACTCCAGCCCCATCTCGGTATAGCGCTCGGCCTCGTCCAACCAGTTCGGCCGCACTTTGACCTGCAAAAACAGATGCACCTTCCGGCCCAAAAACTCTTCCAACTCTTCTCGCGCGGCTTTGCTGACGGATTTGATCGTCTCGCCTTTATGACCCAACACGATCCCTTTGTGACCGTCGCGGATCACATAGATCAACTGATCAATCCGGGCGGTGCCATCTTTGCGCTCTTCCCAATTCTCGGTCTCGACCGTCAATTGATAAGGCAGCTCCTGATGCAGGCGCAGGATCAACTTTTCGCGCGTCATTTCTGCTGCGATCATGCGCATGGGCAAATCCGCAATCTGGTCTTCGGGGTAAAGCCACGGGCTTTCTGGCAATTCTCCGGCCAGCCAGCTGCGCAATGCATCAACACCGTGCCCCCGCTCGGCCGAGATCATAAAGGTCTCTGCAAAAGGAAAGCGTTCGTTGATTTCCTTGCTAAGGCCCAACAATACGGGTGCTTCGACCCGGTCGATCTTGTTGATGGCAAGCGCCACTTTGCGACCCTGACCCAACCCGTCAAGCCCCTCCAAGATACGCTCCACCCCTTCGGTGATGCCGCGGTTTGCCTCGATCAGCAACACCACCACATCCGCATCCGCAGCCCCGCCCCAAGCGGCAGCAACCATCGCGCGGTCCAAACGACGGCGCGGCTGGAACAGGCCGGGCGTGTCGACGAAAACCAACTGGCTGTCGCCCTCCATCGCAACACCTCGAATGCGCGCGCGGGTGGTTTGCACCTTATGGGTTACGATCGACACTTTCGCGCCGACCATCCGGTTCAGCAGTGTGGATTTGCCCGCATTGGGCTCACCGATCAGGGCGATAAAGCCGGCGCGGGTGGTCATGTGTTCTTCTCCAATTGCGCCAAAAGCATTTTGGCAGCGGCCTGTTCAGCCTGACGTTTTGATGGGGCAACCGCAACAGCGCTGTCCCCGGTTTGCACCTTGGCAGTAATGGTAAACATTGGTGCATGATCCGGCCCCTGCCGGTCCGTCTGCACATAGGATGGCGGCGGCAGCCCCCGCGCCTGTGCCCATTCTTGCAAGGCGGTTTTCGCATCACGTGCGTCTTGCTTGACGGTTTGAACGCGATCACCCCACAAACGCAGAATCAAATCACGAGACGCATCAAACCCACCGTCCATATAGACTGCGGCGATAATCGCTTCGATCGCGTCGCCCAGCAGGGCCTGCTTGCGCCGCCCCCCCGACAACATCTCGGAGCGGCCAAGTTTGAGCACTGCCCCCATGTCGATATCGCGCGCGACGTCGGCGCAGGCTTCCTTGCGCACCAGCGCATTAAACCGCGGAGCCAATTGCCCTTCGGTCGCTTTGGGGTCCAGCACCAGCAGTGCCTCGGCCATCACCAGTCCCAGCACACGGTCGCCCAGAAACTCCAACCGCTGATTGTCATCCCGGTTGGCCGAAGACATCGACGCATGGGTGACTGCGCGGATCAAAAGTTCAGGCTTGCTGAACGTGTACCCGATACGACCTTCAAAGGCCCGGAGATCCGCGCTTAGCTTCATTTGATTGCTTTAAAGAAGCGGTCGCCGCGCCATGTCCAGAAGAATAGCATCGACCGCCCGCCCGAACTGAACATGATCCGGTCAGCGCGGCCAATCAGGTTCTCGAACGGGACGTATCCCACGCCACCAGCCTGTTGCGCCAAACGGCTGTCGGCCGAATTATCGCGGTTATCGCCCATAAAGAAATAGTGGCCTTCAGGAACGGCATAGATGCCTGTATTGTCAGACGCTTGATTGCCGATGTTCAGGATCGGATGTTCTACACCATTGGGCAAGGTTTCGATTTGGCGGGATTTCTCGCAGTTGCCACCTTCGCCAACCGCACCGTTTTCACAGCGCGGACGCATGCCTTGGGGGCCTTGGCGGGTCATTTCTTCCTCGAATACGCCATCGGAACGCAGTTCGACAGGCGTGCCATTGATGCTGACCACGCCGTCGGTCACTTGAATTCTGTCACCGGGCAAACCGATCAACCGTTTGATGTAATCCCGGCCCGAAACGGGGTGGCGGAACACCACCACATCGCCACGCTCGGGCTCGGACGCGAACAGGCGTGTGTTGTCGCCATCAAAGGCACCGCAAATATCCTTGGCGTCGATTTCTATGCCGAAACGCGGCACCATGATGCTGGGGCAAGACGCGTAGGAATAGCCATATGCCATCTTGTTAACGAACAGGAAATCACCGATCAGCAACGTCTCTTTCATCGAGCCGGAAGGGATCCAGAAAGGCTGGAAAAACAAGGTTCGGAACACGCCTGCAATGACCAACGCATAGACGATTGTTTTGATGGTTTCGACAAATGCGTTGCCAGTTTTTTCTTTGGCAGCCATAGCGGCGCTCCTGATAATCAGTTTGGGGTTACATGCGGGCAGGACCCGCTCAAGTCAAGCGATCCAAGAGGTCTTTCGGGGGTGTGAAAGGTCGCAATACACGTTAAGATTGGTCCTGCACGATAGGTCGGGCTTCGATGACCACAAATGCCTGCGCCCAAGGGTGATCATCGGTCAGCGTCACGTGGATGATCGCCTCGTGATCAGGCGGGGTCATCTGCGCCAACCGTTCGGCCGCCCACCCTGTTACCTGCATCACCGGCTGCCCCGTACGCAGGTTGCTGACCGCCATATCCCGCCACGCAATCCCCATCCGCAAGCCGGTCCCAAGCGCTTTTGAACAGGCCTCCTTGGCGGCCCAGCGTTTGGCATAGGTTCCGGCGACGTCGCGGCGGCGTTCGGCTTTTTGCTGTTCGACATCGGTAAAAACCCGATTGCGAAACCGGTCGCCAAAGCGATCCAGCGTGCCTTGGATTCGTTCGATATTTGCCAGATCGGTGCCGATTCCTAGGATCATCTTGATGCCTTGCCTAATGCGATGACTGCCGTCTTAATCCGAAATGACGGCAAATGGAAAATTGACGCAAAGCCCCGATATCACCAGTGGATCGGCCCTGCCCTGAAAAACGCCGACCGATCGCTACGCGCTGCGTGCGTCGTCCATCAACTGGCGCATCTTGTGGATCGACGGGCCAAGCCCCAAAAATATGGCCTCGCCGATCAGGAAGTGCCCGATGTTGAGCTCTTGCACCTGCGGGAAGGCCGCAATTGGGGCGACCGTGTCATAGGTCAGCCCGTGCCCGGCGTGAATCTCGAGGCCCAGATCGTGCCCGAATTGCGCCATCTCCTCGAGCTTTTGCAATTCCTTTTGCGCCTCTTCCCAATGGCCTTCGGCAAAGGCGTCGCAATATGCTCCTGTGTGCAATTCGATGACTTCTGCGCCAATCCGGTTGGCCGCTTCGATCTGGCGTTTTTCGGCGGCGAT
>NZ_JBFEKM010000081.1:0-18209 GCF_041552635.1 Sulfitobacter sp. | reverse complement strand
GCATATCCTGCATGCCAATGCGCAGCCACGCTGGTCAAGCGTCACGGTCGAGGCATCAAACGCCACATTGGCCGACAGCCTGTCCACCGCACTGGTGCTGGCACCCCGCGACCAGATCAGCGAGATCAAGGCCCGCACAGACATTACACGGGTGACATTGATCGACTTCAGCGGCGATCTCTCCACACACTAGACCCTGAAAACACGAAAGGCCCCACCAGATGGCGGGGCCTTCGTGGGGGTTTCACCCTTTAGGAAGCCGCGGTTACCGCGCGTCCTGTCATGACCTTGACCAGATGCGCACGGTATTCGGCAGAGCCGTGCAAATCCGAAATCATGTTGTCCGCAGAAACCGTCAAACCATCCAACGCCGACGCTGCGAAATTGGCGGACAAGGCTTCCTCGGCGGCGGTCCAACGGTGCACGCCTTCGTTCGAGGCACCCGTCACTGCGACCCGCACCCCTTGGGCAGTTTTCGCGACGAACACACCCACAAGCGCAAAGCGCGATGCCGGTTGGACGAACTTTTGATAATTCGCCTTTTCCGGGATCGGGAACTTGACCGCAGTCACGATCTCATCTTCGTCCAGGGCCGTTTCGAACATGCCAAGGAAATAATCATCGGCCGCGATTTCACGGCGGTTGGTGATGATCGTCGCCCCCGATGCCAGCGCCGCCGCAGGATAGCAGGCCGCCGGATCGTTGTTCGCGATGGACCCGCCGATGGTGCCGCGGTTGCGCACCGCCGGATCACCAATATGCGACGCAAGTTCGGACAGCGCCTTGTAGCTGCCATCAGCCGCCACATCGCCATGGCAGGTTGCCCCGCCAATCCACAATGCGCCGCCCTCGTTGCGGATGCCTTTCATCTCGGAAATACCGGACAGGGACACCAGTTTCGACGGGCTGGCCAGACGTGCCTTAAGCGTCGGGATCAGGGTTTGCCCGCCGCTCAGCGCTTGGGCTTCGCCACCCAAGGCTGCAACGGCTTCGTCGATTGTTGCGGGACGCTCTATGTCAAATGCGTACATGTGCTCTCTCCTCTCAAGCGTTCTGCATCGCCGACCACACACGGTGCGGGCTGACGGGCATGTCGATATGGGTTACGTTTTTGCCACCCGATTGCATGGCGTCGATCACCGCGTTCACCACGGTCGGGGGCGATCCGATTGCACCCGCCTCGCCGCAGCCTTTGACGCCAAGCGGGTTGTGTGTGCACGGGTTACCCTGCGAATGGTCCACGGTATAGAACGGCAGATCTTCGGCGCGTGGCATCGCGTAGTCCATATAGGATGCGCTGAGCAGCTGACCGTTTTCATCATAGGTCGTGTTTTCCAACAACGCCTGACCGATGCCCTGACCCAAGCCGCCATGCACCTGTCCCGTGACAATCATCGGGTTGATCACGTTGCCGAAATCATCCACCGCCGTCATGCGATCCACACGCACCTTGCCGGTCTCGGGATCTAATTCCACTTCGCAGCAATAGGCACCGGACGGATAGGTAAAGTTCGCCGGATCGTAGAATGCGGTTTCCTCAAGCCCCGGTTCGATGTCTTCAAGCGGGAAGTTGTGCGGGATATAAGCCTTAAGCGCGACCTCTCCGAAGCTGACGGATTTATCGGTGCCCGCGACCGAGAACATGCCATCCTTCAGCTCGATATCGCTATCGGATGCTTCCAGCATGTGGCCTGCGATCTTTTTCGCCTTGTTGATGACCTTTTCGGTGGCCCGCACCACGGCCGACCCACAAACCGCAAGGGAGCGTGACCCGTAGGTGCCCATCCCGAACGGAATTTTCGACGTGTCACCATGTACGATGTCGATGGATGATGCGTCGATGCCCAGCATTTCCGCCACGACTTGGGGGAACGCAGTTTCGTGGCCTTGGCCGTGGCTGTGCGCGCCGACCATGACCGACAGGTTGCCGGTCGCGTTCACCCGCACGGTTGCCGCATCATACAGACCCACGCGCGATCCCAACACGCCCACAAGGTTGGATGGTGCGATGCCGCAAGCCTCGATATAGGCGTTGACGCCGAAACCACGCAAAAGACCTTTGGCTTCGGATGCTTTGCGCCGCTCGGCAAAGCCTGCCACATCGGCGACTTCTTCCATCCGGTCCATCAGCGCGTCGTAGTTGCCGCTGTCATATTCAAGACCCGCCGCTGATGCGAAAGGATACTGATCCGGCTTGATAAAGTTCTGCCGGCGCAGGGCAATCGGGTCCATTCCAATTTCGCGGGCGACTTTGTCGATGACCCGCTCCAGTGAATATGTCGCCTCGGGGCGGCCTGCCCCGCGGTACGCATCAACCGGCGCAGTGTTGGTGAACACGGCTTTGACGTTCACATAGACGTTCGGAACGGTATAGTTACCGGCCATCAACGTGCCGTGCAAAAACGTTGGCGTTGCCGTTGCAAAATTCGAAAGATAGGCACCGACATTGGCATAGGTTTCGGTGCGGAAGGCGAGGAAATTACCGTCGGCATCCATTGCCAGTTCAATCTTGGTCACGTGGTCACGACCATGCGCATCCGTGAGGAAGGATTCAGAGCGGTCGGCTGTCCATTTAACCGGGCGGTTCAGCTTTTTCGCAGCGGCCAGTACCAATGCCTCTTCACCGTAGTGATAGATTTTTGATCCGAAACCACCGCCCACATCGGGTGCAATCACGGTCAGCTTGTTTTCAGGAATACCCAAAACAAAAGCAGAGATTAGCAGCCGCGTCAGGTGCGGGTTTTGCGACGTGGTGTGCAGAATATATTCGTCGTTGGCACGGTTGTACTGCGCCATCGAACAGCGCGGTTCCATCGCGTTGGGCACCAGACGGTTGTTGACCAGTTCCAACGTGGTGACGTGATGCGCGCCCTTGATCGCGGCATCGGTGGCCTCGCGGTTGTCTTCGATCCAGCCCCAGTCGAAGCACTGGTTTGTGCCGATCTCATCATGCACATAATCGGTGCCGGACAGGGCATCTTTCATGTTCACCACGGCGGGCAGTTCTTCGATATCCGCCTCGATCGCCTCAACGGCGTTCTTGGCCTGCTCGACGGTTTCGGCGATCACTGCGGCATAGGCGTCGCCAACATGGCGAACCTTACCATGTGCCAGAACGGGGCGTTTTGGTTCGTGCATGGGCGTGCCATCGCGCGAATTGATCAGCCAGCCAGCGGGGTTGCCGCCGACTTCGGTGAAATCTTCACCGGTAAAAATCACCAGCACGCCGGGCATGCCTTCGGCAGCAGACGTATCAATGCTTTTGATCACACCATTCGCAACGGTCGAGCGCGCGAATACCGCTGCCGCCTCACCGTAGGTTTTGATGTCGTCCGTATACCGACCGGCACCTGTCAAAAACCGTACATCTTCGCGGCGCACTGTTGCGGCACCAATTCCATCATCTTTGGGCATGGATTTTCCTCCCTTAATTTTTGTTATTCGGCAGCGATGGCAGAGACGTCTTGTCCAGACGCGGCCATGATCGCTTTGACGATGTTGTGATAGCCGGTGCAGCGGCAGATATTGCCCTCAAGATAGGCGCGCACTTCGGTCTCTGTCGGCTTGGGATTGTCCTTGAGCAGTGCTGCCGTTGTCATCACCATGCCGGGGGTGCAGAACCCGCACTGAAGCCCGTGATGTTCCTGAAATGCCTGCTGGATGACGTTCATTGTGCCGTCAGCGTTGGCCTGTCCTTCGATGGTTGATACCTCGGCACCGTCGGCTTCGGCTGCGAACATGGTGCAGGATTTGACCGCACGCCCGTTCACATGCACCAGACAGGCACCGCATTGCGAAGTGTCACAGCCAATATGTGTGCCCGTCAGACGCCGGTCTTCGCGCAGAAACGAGGACAACAGCGTGTTGCCCTCTACGTTGGCCTCGACCGACTTGCCATTGATGGTCATCGTCACTTTTGTCATTTTAATCCTCCCTTTGGATCGTTTTTTGTAGGCATCGGTTCTTAGCTGACCAGCTTTTTGAACCAGCCCTTTTTCTGTGATGTGTCTTCGCTGTCCGAGGTGCCTTCTTGGGCCACAGGTGCCCCAACCGCGTCCGAGAAATTCTCGAAGAACTGATCGGCCATCTTTTTGGCAAAGCCATCAATAATGCGGCTGCCAAGCTGCGCCAGCTTGCCGCCGACCTTTGCCTCGACATCGTAATGCAGGATGGTTTGGTCGCCTTGTGGTTCAAGACGAACATCGGCACCGCCCTTGGCAAAGCCCGCAGCCCCCCCCTTGCCTTCGCCTGTCATCGTCAGGCTTTCGGGTTCGTTCATGTCGCTAAGGGCAACGGCCCCCTTGAACGTCGCTTTGACGGGGCCGACTTTCTGGACGACTGTCGCCTCGAACCCGTCTTGGGCCGAACCGCTCATCTCGGTGCAGCCCGGCACGCACGCCTTGAGGACATCGGGGTTTAACAGCCCCGCCCAGACCGTTGCTGCATCTGCATTTATTGTACGGCTATCGCTTAACTTCATCGCGCGGAATCTCCCTGTTTCAAGAGAGCCTAGGCACGGACGGCGGCGGGTTCCATTGGACTATATGTGTAAGACCAAAGTCTTGGGTCAGCGCACAGGCGGCTGGAAGGTCAGCCCGTAGCTTTCATAGATCTTCGCAATCCGGCCGTCCTGAAGGGCATAATTGATCGCGTCATCTACCGCATAGGACAAAGGCCGGTAACTGAAACTGACGGCGACGCCCAACGTCCATTGGCTGACTGCGAATCCTGCCAGCGGGGGCTGATGCACAGCCGTGCCAGCCTCCAGCCCATATTCAAGCTGCCCCAATGGGCCCATTGCCGCCTTGGTTTCGCCAGCGTTCAAGGCCGCCATCGCATCGCCCATATCGGGATAACGCTGCATCGCGCCGGCCAATTGCCCGCCCGCAAAAGACGACAAATAGAAATCCGCAATGGAATCGTTTTCCACCGCCACCGCATCAAAACGGAAATAGGCAGGCACCGGTTTTTCGTCGGGATAGCTGGCCTTGTCATAGGCAATCGCGATGGATTCTGTGCTGTATTGACCGGTGAAAACCACCTGTTCGACCCGGCACTTGAACGCACTATCATAGGGAATGCGCATCATGACATTGGCCACGCGCCCGCCAATTACCGCGCCCTTCCAGATGTTGTTGCGCAGATCCGCCTCAAGGTTCTCGCCCGCGGCGACAAAGCTGAACCGTGCCTCAACGCCCAGATCTTCGGCAATGATGCGCGCGATGTCGATATCCACGCCACGCGGCTTGCCTGCGTCTTCCCAGCTATAGGGCGGATAATCTTCGTAGACCGCGAATGTCATGTGGCCCTGATCCTGGATCGCATCCATATCCTGACCCACAAAATCGCGGCCCGTATTTTGCGGCTTTGGCTGCGGGATATGATCCGCGCAGGGGTCAGCGGCTTGGGCCTGCGTCGCAAGAAGCAGGCCCAACGTCAGGGCAAGACTGGTACGTAACAAGCGCAGTGTTCCGATCCTAATGGGTCGCCGACAAACCGATTGTCAGCGTCTCGGAGGCAGATTTATACGCTTGGGGTGTCCCGTCAATCAGGTTGGCGGCCCGGAAGGCTACAGAATCTGCAACCGGTGCGCCGGACAGGGTTTCGATGCCTTGGGCAATCTCGCTCAACCGCGCCTTGATCGCATCGGCATCCGCGCCGCTTGCATCGTCACCATACACCGCCAGCTGATCACGAATGGCTTTCAATTCATCCGAAACCTCGTCCATCGCATCGGTGTCGGGGCGTGTTTCAACATAGGTGCGGATGGCCCATGCCGCGTCCTGGCCCAGCAGTTCGCCAAAGGCGGGCATCTTTGTGACCCCGCCTTGGGTATAGCCGGTGCGGAACCGCTCGATGAACCATTCATCGCCGTATTCCTCGGCCTCGAGAAAGCGCAGATCGGGGGCAAGGCCGCCGGAAACCACCTCAAGCCCATGACAGCGCGCGCAGTTCTGATTGTATCCGGACGCACCGATTTCAACGGCCTTCAGCCAAACCTCCTGCCCTGCGGCTTCGGCGCGGTAGGGGTTTTCCGTCAGCCATTCTTCGCCGGTCTCGGGCAGCCCCGCGGTATCGACAGGCTGCGGGCTGACATCGCCATGCGCCATCAGAATGGTACTTGTTGCGATAATGATGCCGCCAGCCAACATGGCCTTGATTGAATTATTACCCATGGTCTCTCTCCCTAGACGCTACAGTTTGGACATTTGTAGGCTGTTTAGGCGATCCGGGGGTATTGGACTTTGGTTGCGGTCACGGGCACCCCCCGACCAAAGTTCTATTCGACGCATTACAAACCACTTGCTAGCGTAGCCCCGAGGGGGAAAGTAATGCGTCGAATTATCTGTGTTTGGCTATTGAGCCTGATGGCCCTCCCGGCGTTTGCTGAGACCACGCTTGATGTCGGATATCTGCGGGTTGATGTGCCCCGCCCGCCTGTTTTGTCCAATCTTGATGCGATCCCGGAAAACAACGGGGTGGCCGGTGCGCAAACCGGGCTTAAGGATAATCTGACCACGGGCAAGTTTCTGGGCCAGACCTATACACTGACCACCGCATCCGTGCCCCAAGGCGATGACCCGCTGGCCGCTGCCGCACAGATGCTGGCCAAAACGCCGTATCTTATTCTGGATGCCCCCGCGCCTGTGTTGCTGGCCATCGCGGACCTGCCCCAAGCGCAGGGCGCGCTGCTGTTCAATGCATCGGCGGGCGATGTTTCCCTGCGCGACAGCGATTGCCGCGCCAACCTGTTTCACAGCCTGCCGTCCGACGCGATGCGCACCGATGCGTTGGCGCAGGTGTTGGTGCAAAAGCGCTGGACAGATCTTGTGATGATTGCGGGCACCTTTCCCGCCGATATCGCCTATGCAGATGCCATCCGCCGGTCGCTGACGAAATTCGGCCTGCAGCTGTCGGCGGAAAAAACATGGGATGCGGATGCGGATATGCGGCGCACGGCATCGCAGGAAATTCCGCTGTTTACCCAGGATTTCGGCGATTATGACGCGTTGATCCTTGCGGATGAACTGCATGATTTCGGGCGCTATGTGCTGTACAACACCTGGCAGGCCCGCCCCGTTGTCGGGTCCGAGGGGTTGTCTGCGCAAACATGGGCGCCTGTCATCGAACAATGGGGGGCGGCGCAATTGCAAAGCCGCTTTAGCGATCAACATAGCCGCGACATGACCAGCCTTGATTACGCGGCATGGGCCGCCATCCGCACATTGGGAGAAGCCGTGACACGCACAAACGCAACCGATCCGCAGACCCTGCGCGACTATATCCTGTCGGATGCATTTGAACTGGCAGGCTTCAAGGGTCGCGCCCTGACCTATCGCGCTTGGAATGGTCAGTTGCGCCAGCCCATCGCGATCGCACACCCCCGCGCCTTGGTGGCCCAAGCCCCGCTGGAAGGGTTCCTGCACCAGACAAACGAGCTAGACAGTCTTGGACTGGACCGCCCCGAAAGCAAATGTGAGGCCTTTCAATGAGATCCTTTCTGAAGTCATCCATCGCCACAGGCGTTCTGATGATCGCCGCATCAACTGCGTCTGCTGGCGAAATATGGGTCACCAATGAAAAGGACGACACGGTTTCCGTGATCGACACCGAAACGCTTGAGGTGATCCAGACCTATCCCACCGGCGAACGCCCGCGCGGCATTACCTTTTCCAAGGATTTCAGTCTGGTCTATATCTGCGCCTCGGACAGTGATGCGGTGCAGGTGATGGACCCGAACACCGGCGAAATCTTGCACGATCTGCCGTCGGGCGAAGACCCTGAACAATTCGTCCTGCACCCCGATGATACCCATCTTTATATCGCCAACGAAGATGACGCGATCACCACCGTGGTAAATACCAAAACCCACAAGGTCGTCGCCCAGATTGACGTCGGCGTCGAACCTGAAGGCATGGCCGTGTCGCCCGATGGCAAGATTGCGATTACCACCTCCGAGACGACCAATATGGCGCATTGGATTGACACAGAAACGCAAGAATTGTTCGCCAATACGCTGGTCGACAGCCGCCCGCGTCACGCGGAATTTGCCAAGGACGGCAGCGAAATGTGGGTCAGCTCCGAAATTGGCGGCACGCTGACAGTCTTTGATACCGCTTCGCAGACCGAACTTGCCAAGATGAGCTTTGAGGTGCCGGGCGTCCATGCCGACCGTGTGCAGCCCGTGGGGTTTGAATTCGGGCCAGACGACGCATTTGCCTATGTGGCGTTAGGTCCGTCCAATCACATCGCCGTAGTCAATGCGCAAACCTATGCGGTCGAAGACTATATTCTGGTGGGCCGCCGCGTGTGGCATATGGCGTTCAACGCCGACAAGTCCCGCCTTTTCACCACCAATGGCGTTTCGGGTGATGTCACCGTTGTTGACGTCGCCGCGCGAAAGGCGATCAAATCCATCAAGGTCGGCCGCTTCCCTTGGGGGGCAGCGTTCCGTCCCTAGTCTGTAGAAAAGGTGCCTCATGTCTCTTGTTACATCCCTTCTGAAAACATCCGCCCTATTGGCCACGCTATCGCTTTGCGCGCCCGCCTTTGCACAAGGTTTTGGCGCAGCTGGCGTTCTGTCGGGCAAGAACAAGCAAGACCTGCCGCCCATCACCCTATCCGCGGGGGAACCGATTTCCCAAGGGCCTTGGACCCTGAAATCAGGCACCTATTACGAGTTCGAAATCATCGGCGACGGATCGCAGGAACTGGCTCTTGTCGGCCCTGACTTTTTCCGCGCGATTTGGATCGACGAGATCGTTATCGAAGGCCTGGAAATTCGCCCGCTTGGCCTTGATAGCGTTGAATTCGACGAAGCAGGCGAGATGGAGATCGGGTTTCTGGCGATCAAACCGGGGCGGTATCATATGAAAATACCCGGCACGACAGGCGAAACCCAACGGATCGAGATAACCATCGAATGAAGGGTTTGAACGTCTCGAACCTTAGCTACTCCTACGGGACCAAACAGGCGCTGAGAGACGTGAGCTTTGACGTGCCTGCGGGCCAGTTCTGTGCCTTGCTGGGGCCGAACGGGGCGGGCAAATCCACGCTGTTCGGCTTGCTGACGCGGTTGCTGGCCACGTCCGACGGTCGCATCACAATCGCAGGGCATGATCTGCACCGCCACCCGCGGCTGGCTTTGGCACAGCTTGGCATTGTCTTTCAACAGACCACCTTGGATCTGGACCTAAGCGTGCGTCAGAACCTGAAATATTTCGCAGCACTGCATGGTCTTTCTGGCCGTGACGCCACCCGCCGGATTGATGCAGCCCTTGACAAGCTGTCGATGCTGGACCGTGCTGGTGAAAAGGCCCGTGCCCTGAATGGCGGCCACCGCAGGCGCACCGAAATCGCCCGCGCTTTGATACATGATCCGTCGGTGTTGTTACTGGACGAACCAACCGTAGGGCTGGACGCTGCCGCGCGCGCGGCGATTACGCGACATGTGCACCAGCTTTGCGATGACGGAACGACCGTCCTTTGGGCGACCCATCTGACAGACGAAGTATACCCCGACGATCATCTTGTGATCTTGCACCGCGCACAGGTTCTGGCCACGGGCCGCTGCGCCGACATCTGCAACGGCGTACCCCTGCCCGAGACATTTCTGACCATGACGGCAACCCCCGCATGAACCCCTACTTCACCTCGCTTTTTGCTATCGTCACCCGCGAGGCGCTGCGGTTCATTCATCAGCGCGAACGGTTTATTGCCGCCCTTGTGCGCCCGCTTGTCTGGCTGCTGGTCTTTGCCGCTGGATTTCGCGCCGCACTGGGCCTTAGCATCATCCCGCCCTATCAAACCTACATCACCTACGAGACTTATATCGTACCCGGCCTATGCGGCATGATCATGCTGTTCAACGGGATGCAGTCATCGCTTAGCCTTGTTTACGACCGCGAAATGGGGTCGATGAAATTGCTACTGACCAGCCCGCTGCCGCGATGGTGGTTGCTGTTTTCCAAGCTTGTCGGGTCCACTGCGATTTCGATTTTGCAGGTCTATGCGTTTCTTGCCATTGCCGCCGCATTCGGGGTCACCATGCCGCCTGCGGGCTATGTCGCTGTACTGCCTGCCTTGGTCGTGGCGGGCATTATGTTGGGTGCCTTGGGGCTGGTTCTGTCCAGCTTTATCAAGCAGTTGGAGAACTTTGCCGGTGTGATGAATTTCGTCATCTTCCCGATGTTTTTCCTCTCTTCAGCGCTGTATCCCTTATGGAAAATGGCCGAAAGTTCCGAACTGTTGTACACTATTTGCGCGCTCAATCCCTTTACCCACGCGGTCGAACTGATCCGCTTTGCGCTTTACCTGAACTTCAACGGAACCGCGCTGATCTGGACGGTGCTGGCCACGGTTGTTTTCACCGTTCTGGCGATCTGGGGCTATACCCCGTCACGCAACGGGACCGGCAAAAAGGGCTAGCCCCAAACAGCCACGCCGCGATGTAACAAAAGACCATGCGCCGCCAGCATCCCCGCTTGCCTTGCGACCAAAGTGGCAGACCACTTGCAAAACTTTGCCCGCGACTTACGACCATTGTTCAATACCCCCAATCACACTTTGCAAGAATACTACCTCCAAGGACCAGTGCGCCCGTTCGAAGTGCGCGGCCTTTTGGGATACGCCCGCAACAGGGCACTAGGGAGGAGATTAACACTATGAACAGGTTTATCATTGCCGCCACCATCGGCATCATGGCGACTGTCGGACTGTCGGGGGCAAATGCCGCCGGTGTGACCGAAGACATGTTGGCCAACGATAGCGCATCGACTGGCGACGTTCTGACAAACGGCATGGGCCGTCATCTGCAACGCCATTCGCCGCTGGAACTGCTGAACAAGGAAAACGTCAAAAACCTGCAACCCGCGTGGGCCTTTAGCCTTGGTGGGGAAAAGCAGCGCGGTCAGGAAACCCAGCCCATCGTGCATGATGGCGTGATGTATATCACCGGGTCCTATAGCCGGATGTATGCGATTGATGTCATGACCGGCAAAGAGTTGTGGCAATATGATGCCCGTCTGCCCGAAGGCATTCTGCCTTGCTGTGACGTGGTAAACCGCGGTGCCGCAATCTATGGCGACAACGTTTATTTCGGAACACTTGATGCCCGCATCGTGGCGCTGAACCAAAAGACCGGCGACGTGGTGTGGAACAAAAAGATTGCTGATTACAAGGCAGGCTATTCCTATACAGCCGCCCCGCTGATCGTGAACGGCCTGATCATCACCGGCAACTCGGGCGGTGAATTCGGGGTCGTGGGCGAAGTACAAGCACGCGACGCCGATACTGGCGACATCGTCTGGACCCGTCCGGTAATCGAAGGTCACATCGGCACGCTGAACGGCGCAGAAAGCACCATGACCGGAGAGCTGAACGCGACATGGCCGGGCGACATGTGGAAAACCGGTGGCGGTGCCACATGGTTGGGCGGGTCCTATGATGCGGATACTGACACGCTGGTGTTCGGCACGGGTAACCCTGCCCCATGGAACAGCCATCTGCGCAACGCAGGTGCCCCGACCGAGGGCAACGTCGGCGACAACCTTTATGCTGCGTCCCGCCTCGGCATTGACCCCGCCACAGGCGAGATCAAATGGCACTACCAGACCACGCCGCGCGAAGGCTGGGATTATGACGGCGTGAACGAAGTCGTCGCCTATACCGACCGCTCCGGCAACAAGCGTTTCGCAACTGCCGACCGCAACGGTTTCTTCTATGTTCTGAACCGCGAAGACGGTAAATTCGTTTCGGCTGTGCCTTTCGTCAAGGACATCACATGGGCCAGCGGCATTGATGAAAATGGCCGACCGATCTTTAACGAAGACAACCGCCCCGGTAACCCGGCAGACGCAGCCGATGGCAAGAAAGGCGACGTTGTCTTTTCGTCACCCGGCTTCCTTGGTGGTAAGAACTGGATGCCGATGGCGCACAGCCCCAAGACCGGTCTGTTCTATGTTCCGTCCAACGAATGGGGCATGGACATCTGGAACGAGCCGATTTCCTACAAAAAGGGCGCTGCCTATCTTGGGTCCGGCTTTACGATCAAGCCGAACTACGAAGACCACATCGGCAGCCTCAAGGCGATTGACCCCGATACAGGCGACGTAAAGTGGGAATTCAAGAACAACGCACCACTTTGGGGCGGCGTTATGACCACGGCGGGCGGCCTTGTCTTTACCGGCACCCCAGAGGGCGAATTTATCGCATTTGACGACGAGACTGGTGAAGAATTGTGGTCCTTCCAGACCGGTTCCGGTGTGATCGGCCAGCCCATCACATGGGAACAGGACGGCGAACAATACATCACCGTGATCTCGGGTTGGGGCGGCGCTGTTCCACTGTGGGGCGGTGAGGTTGCCAAAAAGGTTAACTACCTGAACCAAGGTGGTTTGCTGTGGACATTCCGTCTGCCCAAGCAATTGGCATCTAACTAACAGCCTTCCCAAGGACTGATGACGCGTCCCCTTTGCCGGGGGGCGCGTTTTTTGTTGCCTCTAGTACTTTAGGACTGGTGACTTGCGGATCATGTTCAGCCTAATCTTAAAGCATGATGGCACATAAATCAGCATCACCCGATCAAGCTGCGGGTCGCACGTCTTACGGTTGGGCCTTGGTCGTTGATGACCATCCGCTATTTTGCGATGCACTTGAGTTGACCTTGAAATCGGTTGCTGAATTTACGGCTGTCAAAACCGCCGATTGCCTTGAAAAGGCACTGACCCTGCTGCAAGGGGCCGAACAGCCGTCGCTGGTTATTCTTGACCTGAACCTGCCCGATGTAAACGGGCTGGACGGGCTGATCCGGCTGAAACGGCAGACCGAAAAAACACCTGTCATCATCGTATCATCCATGACGGATAACGCCATCATCAGTGGTGCCATCGTGGCAGGTGCGGCAGGGTTTGTGCCCAAACACAGCCCCCGCGCCGTGTTCAAAGAGGCAATTGACTGCATCGAGCGCGGCGAAATCTATGAACCCGCCGGTTATGTGGAAAGCAGCACCTCGAGCCAGCGCGACGAAACCGTCAGCAGGCTGTCTTCGCTGACCAACCAACAAGCCCGCATTCTTGAGCTGATCTGCGAAGGCAAGCTGAACAAGCAGATCGCCTTTGACCTCACCATCGCCGAAACCACGGTCAAGGCCCATGTCACCGCGATCATGCGCAAACTTGGCGTGCAAAGCAGAACCCAAGCCGTGCTTGTCGCGCAATATGCCCGCTTTGAAAGCGTCTTGCCATCCGCAGAATGACCAGCGTATCCTTCCCCTCGGGGAGAATATCTAAAATGAACAAGACTGTTGACGCGGGGCAACCGGCTGTCACGGCTGCACCCCTTGTGCCGCCTGTTGTGCTGACGGGTCAGGTGTCATGGGACACCCCGTCACCTATCGGCCAAATCAAACAAATCTTCGGCGATGAACCACTTGGCTTTTTGTCGCTGTTCGTGTCGCCCAAAGCCGATTTTGCACGTATCATCGCTGAGGCTGGCACATTGTTCCCGGACACCGACATTGCCGCCTGCACGACCGCAGGCGAAATCGGGGACGACGGTTATGAAGAAGGACAGATTATCGCGCTTGGCTTTCCATCCTCGGGCTTTGCATCGACGTCATTGTTAATCGAAAATATCGATGATCTTGCCCCGCTGCCCCTGATTGACCGTGTCACGCTGGAACGCGTCAAATTGCAAGAACACCATCCCGAAATGATTTCAGGGTTTGCATTCCTTCTGGTGGACGGGTTGTCGCGCGCCGAAGACGGGCTTAGCGCGACGATATCGCCTGCGCTGCGCGATATGCCGATGTTTGGCGGGTCGGCCGGCGATGGTACCGATTTCGAAGACACCTCTGTCGCGTTGAATGGCACAGTTGCGCAAAATGCGGCGGTGCTGACCCTTGTGCGCAGCCGCTACCGTACAAAAGTGTTCAGCCTTGACCACCTTGTCCCCTCAGACCGTCAAATGGTGGTAACCGGTGCCGATCCGGGCCGCCGCATCGTCAAAACGATCAATGCCGAACCTGCTGCGCGGGAATATGCCCGCATCGTCGGCAAAGACCCCGAACAGCTGGACAGGCTTACCTTTGCCTCGCATCCTGTCGTCGTGCGCATTGGCGGGGCACATCATGTGCGCGCCATCCAACAGGTCAACAGCGCAGGGGAACTGGTGTTTTTCTCTGCCATAGACGAGGGCATGGTTTTGACAGTCGCCGCCCCGCAGGACATGGTCGACCATCTGCGCAGCAAGATGCTTGGCCTTTCCGCCCATCAAAAGCCCTCGGTTATTCTGGGCTGCGACTGCATCTTGCGCCGGATCGAAGCGGAACAACGGCAGATCAGCCGCGAACTGTCTGACGTGATGTCGTCCTATCATGTCACCGGCTTTTCGACCTATGGCGAACAGATCGGTGCCCTGCATGTGAACCACACAATGACCGGCGTCGCCATCTATGAAGAAGAAGACTAGGCCCGACATGTCCCTGATCAACCCCGCCGATTCAATCGAACGTCAGAACGAAAAACTATTGCAGATTGCGCAGTCGCTGATGCGCCGGGTCGAGCAGAAGAATGAACAGTCCGGCTTTGCCTATCAGCAGTTCGAACGCGCCGCCCTGCTGGAAACAGAGGTCCGCGAACGCACCCTTGATCTGGAGCGCGCGCTGGATCTTTTGCAGGAATCCAACACCCGCCTTGAGATCGCGAATGACGAAACCGAAAAGGCCAGGTCCAACCTGACCGAAGCCATTGAGACCATCAACGAAGGGTTTGCCCTGTTCGAAGACAAGGACGGGCTGGTGCTGTCCAATAGCCGATTTTGCCGCGATCTGATCGACATCGAAGGGCAACTGGTGCAGGGGCTTCAGTTTGATGACTATGTGAAACTGATCTCGGAAAGTAAGATGCTTGGTCTGCCCGAGGGTCAAACCGCCGCCGAATGGGCAGCACAGCGGATGGCCCGCCACCGCGACGATCACGTGGTGTTCAACGTCAAACTGAAATGGGACCGCTGGTTGCAGGTCAGCGAACACCGCACCTCGCGCGGGGGCACAGTGATCCTGCAAACGGATGTGACCACGATCATCCGCCGCGAACGCCAGGAACGCGACAAGATCCGCGACAAACAGGCCGAGATTTTGCAAGCCACCCTTGACCACCTGAACCAGGGTGTCTGCATCTTTGACAACTCGCAGACCTTGGTGGGGTGGAATTCCCGCATGAACGGTTTGTTCAAGGCGACCCCGAACGCAGCCGTTCTGGGGATGGAATTTTCCGTGCTGCTGGAACGCCTGAAAGACGAACTGACCTTTGGCCCCAACTTTGGCGTAGAAGATCTGCGCGAATGGGCGAATTCTAAATGTGGGCGCAAACCTATCCTATTCGAGATCACCCGCGACACGCGACAAACCTACAGCGTTTTTGCACAGGAAATGCCCGACCGTGGGCTGGTGATCAGCTTTACCGACGTCACCTCCGAACGGGCCGCCGCGCGGACGTTGTACGAGATGAACGAACTGCTTGAACAGCGCGTCGAGGACAGAACCCGCGAGCTGGGGCTGGCCCTTTCTGAGGCCGAACGCGCCAATGCCTCAAAGACCCGGTTTGTCGCGGCAGCCAGCCATGATTTGCTGCAACCCCTTTCCGCCGCGAAACTCTTTGTGTCGTCCCTGTCGGATCAGACCGACCCAGAGGATACGCAAAATATCCTCGACAAGGCGGAAATGGCGCTAAGCAGTGTGGAACAATTCATCGCCGCCCTGCTGGACATATCGAAGCTGGATTCCGGCAAAGCCGTGTTCGATGTGCGCCCCTTGCGGCTGTCCGGCATCTTTGTGCCACTGCGCAATGAACTGATGCCGCTGGCCCAGCAAAAAGGCATTGACCTGACCATCATGGAATGCGGTCTGACCGTGGAAAGCGATCCAGGCTATCTGCGGCGGATCGTACAAAACCTTCTCACCAACGCCCTGCGCTATACCGACAGCGGCCGCGTGCTGGTCGGCGTCCGCCGCACCGGCACCGCCGCCCGGATCGAGGTTTGGGATACAGGGCGTGGCATCGCCCATGCAGACCAGCAAACCATCTTCAAGGAATTTGAGCGCCTGTCGCCCGACAATTCCGATACCGGCTTGGGGCTTGGCCTGTCGATCGTGGAACGGGCCTGCAAGGGGCTGGACCACCCGCTAAGCCTTTGGTCAGAACCGGGGGTCGGCAGTTGCTTTGCGCTGAACGTGCCGATCCACACAGGCGACACCGAAACCCGCAGCCCCGCCCGTGGGCGGCCAACCCCGCGGCATGGCACGCTTGAAGATCAACTGTTGCTGCTGGTCGAGGATAATCCGCAACTGGCCCATGCCATCACCATCATGATCGAAAGCTTTGGCGGCACCATCATCCACGCCCACAACGCCGAGGAAGCCCTTGCAATCCTTAGCGAAATCCAGCTGATTCCGGACGCCATGCTGATTGATTACCAGCTTGGCGCGGGCCTGAATGGCATCGAATTTCTACAAGGGGTCAATGCCCACTATGGCCCCGTCCCCGCCGTGGTCATTTCAGCCGAACGCACCAAAGTGCTGCGGGACGCCTGCAAAACCATGGGTGTTCAACTGCTGCCAAAACCAGTGGAAAAAGACCGCTTGAAACGTCTGCTGCTGGACATGCTCGGCACCCAAGCCTGACTGACTTTCCCCATATTCAGGGGCTTGTGCGGTACACCAGTTCTGCCGTGTCTTCATGCGAAAACGCATCTGCAAGCGCCGTCATTTTGTCGTGCAGCGGTGACTTGATACACACCGGATCGGTCGCCGCCGGATCGCCCGCAATCGCCATCGCCTGGCAGCGGCAACCGCCGAAATCCAGCTTGCGCCGATCGCATGACCGACAGGGCTCTAGCATCCAATCCTCGCCGCGATAGGCGTTAAACGCAGCACCGTTGTACCAGATATCGGCAAGGCGTTTGTCACGCACATTGTCAAAGGTCAGCGTCGGGATCGTTTGCGCGGCATGACATGGCAAGACCAACCCGTCGGGCGTCACATTCAGACCCGTCGTTCCCCACCCGCCCATGCATCGCTTGGGGTAATCGCTGTGATAGTCGGCGGGCACGTAATCAATCACCATCGTGCCCTTTAGGCGCTCTCGGGCCTCGGCGACGATGCGGCTGGCTTCGGCGGCCTGTTCACGCGTCGGCATCATCGCCTCGCGGTTCAACATAGCCCAGCCGTGAAACTGCACGATGGCGACTTCCATGCGCCGCGCTTTCATCGCGACAGCCATTTCAATCGCTTCGGGCAACTGATGCAGGTTCTGGCGGTGCACCACAGCATTCAGCGTCAGCGGAAATCCCGCCTCAACGATCCACTCAGCCGCCTGCATCTTGCGCGCGAAGCCACCCTTGTAGCCGCCGATCCGGTCCGCCATTTCGGCATCTGTCCCTTGCAAGGACAGTTGCACGTGATCCAGCCCTGCCTCTTCAAGCTCGGCCAGCCGCCGTTGGGTCAGCCCAATCGCCGAGGTGATCAGATTCGTATAAAGCCCCGCCTTGCGCGCGCCTGCGACCAAAGCCACAAGATCGCGCCGCGACGCGGGTTCGCCGCCAGACAAATGCAGTTGCAACACACCAAGTTTTGCGGCCTGATCAAAGACATCCAGCCAGATATCTGTGTCCAGTTCGCTTTCTTTCTTGGCCATCTCGACCGGGTTCGAACAATAGGGGCACGACAACGGGCAGCGATAGGTCAGCTCAGCCAGCATCGCGATCGGCGCGGGAACAGATGCAGTCGGTGCCATCAGGTCAGCTCCAATATCCGGCGGTCGCTTAGGCCGGTCAAAAATTCGGCCACGTCGCCGGTGATTTGATCCACGGGGGCGGCATAGGCGGCAGCCAAGCGCGCGACGACCTCACCAAAGCTGCGTTGCCCGTCGATTTCATTGAGGATCGCAAGCCCGATGGGATCAAGATTGATCGTTCGTTCAGGGGCCAGCAACACCCAAAGATCGCGCACCGTGTCCTTGTGAAGGCGCACGCCGCGCGGGATCACCGGAATGGCGTCATCAGCGATCTGAGTCATGTGCCAGCCGCAATCAGATGCGTGCCGGGCTGCCACCCGCCCGGCGGGATACGCGCAGGCACCACATAGGCCGCGTGCAGGGCATCAAGCTGTGCCCACAAAACATCTGTCTTAAAGACCAACGCCGCCGCTGCTG
>NZ_JBFEKM010000080.1:0-18579 GCF_041552635.1 Sulfitobacter sp. | reverse complement strand
CGCTGGAAGAGGCCGTCGCTTGCTACAACTCTGACGCCTACCAAGAAGCCCTTTCCCATGCCAAAGGGGCATCCGAGCGGGAGTTAATGGTCATCGAGATCGACGATTAACCTCGGCTGATCATTCTGCACAACTCGATTTAATGCGCTTGTTCAGGCGCATGAAAATACTATCTTCAGATTGTTTAGTGTATTTCTGCCCTCCGGGGCCGGGGCTCTGGGTGTGCCAGCCCTAAGCCTTGTCTGATGCAACCTCATCGGTCACCGTGCCGAACGCACTCTACTCGCAGCCAGTAAATAGTGTCATGGCGCACTCAGTCCGCTGACAAGAGCCTGCTCCCCCAATCCAAAACTCCACTAGCAATAAAAAAAGGGAGCCTCGAAAGGCCCCCAATTCCAAATCGTCTAAAATCTTGTGGTCTGGGGCTAGCCCCAGACCACGCTAACTCAAGCGGACTTCGACATCCGCTTACGCTCATGCGGGTCCAGATAACGCTTGCGCAGACGCACGGCGTTTGGTGTCACTTCGACCAGCTCATCATCGTCGATATAGGCAATGGCCTGTTCCAGCGTCAGCGTAACAGGCGTGGTCAGACGGACGGCTTCATCCGTACCGGATGCACGTACGTTGGTCAGCTGCTTGCCCTTAAGCGGGTTCACTTCAAGATCATTTTCACGGCTATGTTCGCCAATGATCATGCCCTGATAGACGGCTTCTTGCGCGCCGATAAAGAACTTGCCGCGGTCTTCCAGTTTCCACAACGCATAGGAAACCGATGTTCCGTTTTCCATCGAGATCAGCACACCCGCACGACGTCCGGGAATTGCGCCCTTGTGGGGTGCCCAGCTGTTGAACACGCGGTTCAAAACGCCCGTACCGCGTGTATCGGTCAGGAATTCACCGTGATACCCGATCAGGCCGCGCGATGGGACCAGCGCGATGATGCGGGTCTTGCCAGCGCCAGCGGGCTTCATCTCGGCCAGTTCGCCTTTGCGCGGACCCGTGATTTTCTCGATCACAGCGCCGGAATATTCGTCATCCACGTCGATGGTGACTTCTTCGATGGGCTCAAGCCGCTCACCATTTTCGCCGGTGCGAAACAGAACCTGAGGGCGCGACACCGACAATTCAAAGCCTTCGCGGCGCATGTTTTCGATCAAAACACCCATTTGAAGTTCGCCACGGCCCGCGACTTCGAACGCTTCACCGCCGGGTGTGTCGGAAACCTTGATCGCCACGTTGGATTCGGCTTCTTTCATCAGGCGGTCACGGATCACGCGTGATTGTACTTTTTTGCCGTCACGGCCAGCAAGCGGGCTGTCGTTGATGCCGAATGTGATGGTGATTGTGGGCGGATCGATGGGCTGTGCGGGCAGGGCGGTATCAACCGATGTGGCCACAATGGAATCAGCAACAGTTGCCTTGGCCATCCCGGCGATCGACACGATATCGCCTGCTTCGGCAACGTCGATCGGTTGCTGCATCAACCCGCGGAATGCCATGATTTTGGTCACGCGAAAGTTTTCGATCAGCTTGCCGTCACGCGACAGGGCCTTGACCTGTTCGCCGGTTTTCAATGTGCCGGTTTCAACGCGGCCTGTCAGCATACGGCCAATAAACGCATCAGCGCCCAAAGTGGTGGCCAGCATGGTGAACGGCTTGTCGATGTCTTTCAGCTGCTTGGGTGCAGGGACATGCTTGACGATCAGGTCGAACAGCGCCGACAGATCCTTGCGCGGGCCGTCAAGCTCCATGTCGGCCCAGCCATTGCGGCCCGAGGCATACATGTGCGGGAAATCCAGCTGTTCGTCATTGGCACCAAGGCTGGCGAACAGGTCGAAACATTCGTCCAGCGCGCGATCAGGTTCCGCATCGCCTTTGTCGACCTTGTTCAGCACAACGATGGGGTTAAGTCCCAATGCCAGCGCTTTGGAGGTCACAAATTTAGTCTGTGGCATCGGGCCTTCGGCAGCGTCAACCAGCAGCACAACGCCGTCAACCATCGACAGGATACGTTCAACTTCGCCACCGAAGTCGGCGTGGCCGGGGGTATCAACGATGTTGATGCGCAGGCCTTTCCACTCAACCGATGTTGGCTTGGCGAAAATAGTGATGCCGCGTTCGCGTTCCAGATCGTTGCTGTCCATGGCGCGTTCTGTGGTCGCCTGGTTTTCGCGATAGGTGCCGGATTGTTTCAGAAGTTCGTCAACCAGCGTCGTTTTGCCGTGGTCAACGTGAGCGATGATTGCGATGTTGCGCATGTCCATGAGGAGATAGCCTTTGAATAGGAAACAGGGCCGCGCGCTTTTGCACCACAGCATTTGCGCCGCGCATACCGTGGCGCGCACCAGAAAGCCAGCCCTAAAGCCACGCAAGACGTCGTGTCACGCAGGTTTCAGTGGGTTGTGGTGTTCGAGAACAGGTGAATGACCAAAATACCCGCGATGATCATCGCCAATCCTGCGACTGCGGGCATATCCAGTCGTTGGCCAAAGACGACATAACCGATGGCTGCGATGCACACGATCCCGAGGCCGGACCAGATCGCATACACGATCCCCACGGGCATCACCTTGAGGGCCAGCGCCATGAAATAAAACGAGATCAGGTAGGAAACGACGGCCCCAACCGACGGCCATAGCCGTGTAAATTGTTGCGAGGCCTGCAAGGCAGTGGTGCCGATCGTTTCGGATATGATCGCAATAAAAAGCCATAGGTAATGCATTGATTTTAATCCTTTTCACAGCGGCAGCGCGGTGGTTTCCTTGATTTCTTCCATCACAAAGCTGGCCGAGACGTCCGAAAGGGTGACCCGGCGGATAAGCGATTGATACAAGCGGTCATATCCTGCCATATCCGCAACCCGCGCCCGGATCAAATAGTCCAGATCGCCGGTCATACGGTAGACGCCTTGGATTTCCGGCATTGATTTGGTGGCCTTTGAAAATGTCTCAAGCCAGCCGGGTTCATGGGCGTTGGTGCGGATTTGCATGAAAACGGTCAACCCCAGCCCCAGCTTGGCGGGGTCCAGCAGCGCAACACGAGCGGTGATAACGCCGTCTTCTTCAAGGGCACGAATGCGCCGCCAGCAGGCATTGCGCGAAAGATTGATCCGATCACTGATCTGGTCCATTGACTGGCTGACATCGCGTTGCAATTCACCCAGAATACGGCGGTCTGTGCTGTCATATTGTCTCATGATATGCAGCATGTTCAAAATTTTATCCCACAGCAATCCTAAATCGCAGGAAAGTCTGGGATATATCGCTCGCCGCCTTTTGCTAGAGTGTCTTTAAAGGCATTTCGAAGGAGCATACCAATGATTTCACGCGTTTTTCTGGACCACCCCGCCAAAGTGGATGAGAGTTTCCTCGAGCATATGGCGTTTGCTCTCAAGTTTTCGGGGCTGCTTTTTGCCGCCGCGGGTGCCGCGCTTGTCCATGCCCTGATCCCGTGCCTGTTTGAGAAAACCGCGAGCGGGATCATCGCCAAGCTTTACGCCAAGACACATAACCGCGGGCAATAGATACGCGAACTTAGATCGCGATATAGCGATCGCGGCGGTGGTTGAAGGTGATGATCAGGTTCAGAACGACGGCCCCCAGTAGTGAATAGACCACCACCGTCGCCGGAAACAGCAACAACGCGACGGCAAAGATGACGCCGTCGGTGATCAACTGCACCCATCCTGCTTTGAAACCGGTGGTATCCTGAATCAGCAACGCGATCACGCCAAGCCCGCCCAAAGACCCGTTGTGGCGGAACATGGCAAGCAGACCCAACCCAACGAGAGATCCGAACATAACGGCACCCAAGGCAGGGTTGAGCGCTTGAACCACAAAGCCAAACGGCAATAATTCTGTGACCACTGAAAGCAGCGACACCGAAATCAACGACTTGATCGTGAATTCGGCACCCAGCCGTTTGTAGGCAAGGAAGTAGAAGGGCAGGTTTATGGCAAAGAAAACAACGCCAAAGGAATATCCTGTCAGATAGGCGATGATCACGGCCAGCCCCGCGGTTTGCCCGGTGATCAATCCCACGGACGTCAGAAGGTGAATGCCAAGCCCACAGAGGAAAATGCCAAGGCTCAGGCCTTGGATGTCATCGGTTAGGCTATGGTCGGTTGTTTGATTGCGCTGCATGTCTGTCACTTAGGACAGCAAGGTTGACCTGTCTAGGGCGCATTCAGGATTTGACATTCTAACGCGGGGGCAACGTCAAATTAAAACAGCTGCTGCATAAAAAATGGGCCGCCCTAATAAGGACGGCCCTTTTGAATTTAGCCTTTCAGGGCCTTGTTCAGATTTTCGTCCACTTTTTCCAGAAAGCCCATCGTCGTTAGCCAGCCTTGGTCCGGCCCGACCAAAAGCGCCAGATCCTTTGTCATGTGGCCGGATTCCACCGTGTCGACTACGGTTTTCTCCAAGGTCTCGGCAAAACGGATCAGCGCCGCGTTGTCGTCAAGCTTGCCACGGTGCTTCAGGCCGCCCGTCCAAGCATAAATCGATGCGATGGAATTGGTCGATGTTTCCTCGCCTTTCTGGTGCTGGCGGTAATGGCGCGTGACAGTGCCGTGGGCTGCTTCGGCCTCGACCGTATTGCCATCCGGGGTCATCAGCACAGATGTCATCAGCCCAAGCGACCCAAAGCCCTGCGCAACCGTATCGGACTGGACATCGCCATCGTAGTTCTTGCAGGCCCAGACATAGCCGCCGTTCCACTTCATCGCACAGGCGACCATATCGTCGATCAGCCGGTGTTCGTATGTGATACCCTTGGCCTTGAATTTATCAGCAAATTCAGTCTCGTAAACCTGCTGGAACAGCTCAAGAAAACGCCCGTCATATTGTTTGAGGATCGTATTCTTGGTGCTTAGATACACGGGCCAGCCAAGGTTGAGGCCGTAGTTCATCGACGCGCGTGCGAAGTCGATGATGGATTTATCAAGGTTGTACATTGCCATCACGACGCCTGCATCGGGGGCGTCAAACACTTCGCGCTCAATCTCGGTACCATCTTCGCCGACGAATTTCAGGGTCAGCTTGCCCTTGCCGGGGAATTTGAAATCTGTCGCTTTGTACTGGTCGCCAAAGGCGTGACGGCCGACGACGATGGGCTTGGTCCAGCCAGGCACAAGGCGCGGCACGTTTTTGCAAATGATAGGCTGGCGGAAAATCACGCCGCCCAGGATGTTGCGGATCGTCCCGTTTGGTGAACGCCACATTTCTTTCAGACCGAATTCCTCGACCCGCGCTTCGTCTGGGGTGATCGTCGCGCATTTCACGCCGACGCCGAATTCCTTGATCGCGTGGGCCGCGTCGATGGTGATCTGGTCATTGGTTTCGTCGCGGACTTCCATCCCGAGATCGTAATATTTGAGGTCAACATCGAGATAGGGCAGGATCAGCTTTTCTTTGATGAAATGCCAGATGATCCGGGTCATCTCATCGCCGTCGAGTTCGACAATCGGGTTGTCTACCTTGATCTTGGTCATGGGCGCGGTTCCTTTGATGCGTTTCCGAGGGCG
This sequence comes from Sulfitobacter sp., assembly GCF_041552635.1. Classification (GTDB taxonomy): domain Bacteria; phylum Pseudomonadota; class Alphaproteobacteria; order Rhodobacterales; family Rhodobacteraceae; genus Sulfitobacter. Next base: position 13,049 of record NZ_JBFEKM010000080.1, on the reverse strand, counting down.
TCTTAGCCGATCTGCGCGTGTTTTGATAGTCGGTATACATAGGTATACCGAAATTTACCTCTGTTGAGGTAGTGGTTGCACAGATAGTGTGAAGACTGCGTGAAAATCACGCAAATTCGGACGCGAGCAGGCTTAGCGATGCTCCGCAAACCAGGCCGAAACTTTGGATTGGGCAAAGTGCCACAGGCCCGGCGCGCCAGTTGCGATTTTCGAGCCTACTTTTTCAACGAATGTTTCTTCGGTGACATTATATTCGACCCAACTGCCGCCACCAGCAGCAAGGTTTTGCATCGGCGGCTGGAACCGGTCCAGCGACTTGGCAAAGCGGGCGGTGGCTGTGGTGTTGGCCTCGAACTCTTCCCATGTAGCACGAAGATCGTCGCCCAAGTCATTGGGAAGTATTCCAAATATGCGATCGGCTGCAATTTGTTCCTGCGCTTCCATGGCGATTTGGTCAAAGTCGCCAAAGATAGGGTTGTCGCCTGCGTCGATCTCAACGAGATCATGCAGAATGAGCATTTTGATAACGCGCGTCAGGTCGACATCCGACCCTGCCTGATCTGCCAGAACCAAGGCATAAAGCGTCAGATGCCAGCTATGTTCTGCCGAATTTTCCGCCCGCGAAGCGTCGCATAACAAGGTACCCCGGTTGACCGACTTGAGCTTGTCCGCCTCGTTCAAAAAGGCGATCTGCTGCTCAAGTCGTTGTGTCATGCCTGTGGGTCTTTCGCTTTGTGCGCCTCAAGGGCTTTGTTCAGAAAGGCGCGCCCCTGAAACGTGGCCATGCGCGTACGGATGGCGGTTACAAAGGCTTCTTCCATGGTCTGAGAAGAGGCCCCCAGAACACCGGCGACCTCCATGAACAAGCGGTCATTGCCGGTTTCGCGCTGGACCGCCAGACATTCCTCGGCCAACTGGTTGGCCATGTCGATGACGTTCTGGTCAGCCATCAGCGCGAGGTTTCGGTCAGGCGGCGTTTCACATAGTCCGTGGTCGAATTGATCAGCGTATCCATGTGGGGTTCTTCAAAGAAGTGGCCCGCGCCTTCGATCTCTTGGTGGGTGATCGTGATGCCTTTTTGTTCATGCAGCTTGTTGACCAGATTAACTGTATCAGCCGGTGGTGCGACACGGTCGGCAGTGCCGTTGATCACCAGACCCGACGCCGGGCAGGGCGCAAGGAAGCTGAAGTCATACATATTCGCCGGCGGAGCGACCGAGATGAAGCCGGTGATTTCAGGGCGGCGCATCAAAAGTTGCATGCCGATCCAAGCCCCGAACGAGAAACCAGCAACCCAGCAATGCTTGGAGTTGTTGTTCATCGATTGCAGGTAATCAAGCGCGGACGCGGCATCGGACAATTCGCCAATGCCTTGATCATATTCACCTTGGCTGCGCCCAACGCCACGGAAATTGAACCGCAGCACGGTAAATCCCATCCGGTAGAATGCGTAGTGCATGTTATAAACCACCTTGTGGTTCATTGTGCCGCCAAATTGGGGGTGTGGGTGCAAAAGAATGGCGATTGGCGCGTCGCGTTCTTTTTGTGGATGGTAGCGGCCTTCGAGGCGGCCTTCGGGTCCGGGAAAAATAACCTCGGGCATGGGCGTCCCTGCTTTGGGCTCTGAAGATGTCGCGGAATAGTTGACGAATTCCCTAAGACACCTTAGAACGGTTCTAACTTGCATGACCCCAGCGTTTCTGTGGATCAGGCACTGCACTTAGGCATTAACACCGCTGACGTCAATCTAGCTGGCGATTTTGGCAAGGAAACAAACGATATGAAACTGTCAACCAAGGGCCGATATGCGATGGTGGCGCTGACGGATATCGCGTTGCAGCCGCCGGGCGGGCTGGTGAGCCTTGGAGATATTGCGGAACGGCAGTCAATATCTTTGCCCTATCTTGAGCAGCTTTTCGTCAAGTTGCGCCGCGCTGAACTGGTGGCGTCGGTGCGTGGACCGGGGGGCGGATACCGGTTGGGGCGGCCTGCATCGGATATACGCGTCGTCGATATCCTGAGTGCGGTGGATGAAAAGGTTGATGCGATGCATGTGGGTGCCGGGGCCTCTGGCGGATCGTCGGGCAGTCGCGCACAGTCTTTGACGAACCGTTTGTGGGAGGGGTTGAGCGCGCAGGTTTATGTGTATCTGCATCAGACGCGATTGTCCGATGTTGTGGCCAATGAACTTGCACCTTGTCCGGCTGTGCCAAACCTATTCGCTTTGGTGGATGAGGAATGATCAGGCCTGTAGACGCGCAAGCGCGGTTTCTTTTGTTGAAGAATGAGGGACGCTGTCCCTCAAACTCCCTGGGATATTTGGCCATTTGGAAGGTGTTGTGAGGGTTTATCTGGATCATAATGCAACGACGCCGGTCAGGGCGGTGGCGCGCGCGGCAATGATTGCGGCGGTGGATGTGGTGGGTAATCCGTCTAGCGTGCATTCAGAGGGGCGCGCAGCCAAGTTATTGGTTGAGCGGGCGCGGGCGCAGGTTGCGGCGCTGGTCGGGTGCAAGACCACGCAGGTGATTTTTACCAGCAGCGCCACCGAGGCGGCGGCATTGGCGGTCGCACAAAAGGCGCAGCACGGGGGTGTGTTTGCGGCTTTGCCGACGGAGCACGACTGTTTGGGAGACTGGAGCGAGGTTGCGGTTGACCCCGCGCAGGGTGCGACCGGTGCTGTCGAGGCACATCATTTGCTGGCCATATCGGCCGCCAATAGCGAGACAGGGGTTCTGGGAGCGGCGGGTTTGGTGGTTGGCAGCACCCAGCACTATTCGACTGTCTGCGATATCACCCAATTGGCGGGCAAGATGGCAGTGGCTTACGGCGATGTGACGCCTTCCTATGCAATCTTGTCGGCCCACAAGATGGGCGGGCCCAAGGGGGTCGGTGCACTGATCAACTTTACTGCCCATGATCCCGTTGCGATGCTGCGTGGGGGCGGGCAAGAGATGAACCGGCGGTCGGGCACTGAAAATATCGTTGGAATCGCTGGCTTCGGTGCTGCAGCGGAGGCGGCGGGCCAAGATGTGGTCGCGGGTCGGTGGGACGAAGTGGCCCACCTTAGAGATATTCTAGAAAAGACTATTGCGGCTGCGACTGATCAGACTATTTTTGTCGGGAAAGACATGCCGCGCTTGCCGAATACCTCGTGCATCCTTACCTCGGGCTGGAAGGGCGAGACTCAGGTGATGCAAATGGATTTGTCGGGTTTCGCGATCTCTGCTGGGTCTGCCTGTTCCAGTGGCAAGGTCAAGGCAAGCAAGGTCTTGAGGGCGATGGGATATTCCGAGGCCGAAGCGTCAAGCGCGATCCGCGTATCGCTTGGTCTTGAGACGAGAAAAGACGATGTATTGCGCTTTGCCGATGCATGGATCGAAAAATGGACGAAACACCAGATGCGGGCGGCGTGAAGCCCGAAGCGAGAGGAATATGAGCGTGGACACTACGATAGTAAAAGACGGCGTCGATCAAGAGACAGTAGATGCGGTGCGCGAAGTCGGCGGTGCCTACAAGCATGGCTGGTCCACTGATATCGAGATGGATTACGCCCCGCTGGGTCTGAACGAAGATATCGTCAAGCTGATCTCGGGTAAGAACGAAGAGCCTGAATGGATGCTGGAATGGCGTCTTGCGGCCTATCAGCGCTGGCTGACCAAGAAGGAACCTGACTGGGCGATGGTCGACTATCCAAAGATCGACTTTCAGAGCCAGTATTATTATGCACGCCCAAAATCGATGGCGGTCAAGCCCAAGTCGCTGGACGACGTCGACCCAAAGCTATTGGCCACCTATAAAAAGCTGGGCATCCCGCTGAAAGAGCAGGCATTGCTGGCCGGTGTCGAGGGTGCCGAGGAATTGACCGATGCGCCGCGCAAGGTTGCTGTGGATGCGGTATTCGATTCGGTATCCGTCGGCACAACCTTTCAGAAAGAACTGAAAGCTGCGGGGGTGATCTTTTGTTCCATCTCGGAGGCGATCCGCGACCATCCTGAATTGGTGAAAAAGTACCTTGGTTCGGTTGTGCCAGTGAATGACAATTTCTATGCGACGCTGAATTCGGCCGTGTTTTCCGACGGGTCGTTCGTTTACGTGCCGCCGGGTGTGCGCTGTCCGATGGAACTGTCCACTTATTTCCGCATCAACGCTGAAAACACCGGTCAGTTTGAACGCACGCTGATCATCGCCGATAAAGGGTCCTATGTGTCTTACCTTGAGGGCTGTACCGCGCCGCAGCGCGACGAATCGCAACTGCATGCCGCGGTGGTCGAGATCATCATCGAAGAAGACGCCGAGGTGAAGTATTCAACCGTTCAGAACTGGTATCCCGGTGATGAAAACGGCAAGGGCGGGATCTATAACTTTGTGACCAAGCGCGCCGATTGTCGTGGTGACCGGGCCAAGGTAATGTGGACGCAGGTTGAAACTGGGTCTGCTGTGACGTGGAAATACCCCAGCTGCATCCTGCGCGGTGATGATAGCCAAGGCGAATTCTATTCCATCGCCATCGCCAACAACATGCAGCAGGCCGACACGGGCACCAAAATGATCCATCTGGGCAAGCGCACCAAGTCGCGGATTGTGTCCAAAGGGATCAGTGCCGGCAAGGCGCAAAACACCTATCGGGGTCTTGTGTCGATGCACCCCAAGGCCAAGGAATCGCGCAACTATACCCAATGCGACAGTTTGCTGATCGGATCCGAATGTGGCGCGCATACCGTGCCCTATATCGAGGTCAAGAATAACAGCAGCCGTGTCGAACACGAGGCGACAACATCCAAGGTGGATGACGATCAGCTGTTCTATTGCCGTTCGCGCGGCATGGACGAGGAAGAGGCCGTGGCCTTAGTCGTTAACGGCTTTTGCAAGGACGTGCTGCAAGCATTGCCAATGGAGTTTGCCATGGAAGCGCAGGCGCTTGTGGCGATCTCGCTTGAAGGATCCGTAGGGTAATGGCCGCACCTTTTGACCAAAAGCGTGCTGCCCATTTGCAAGAAGTGCTCAAGCCAAAGCGGCTGACGCGCATTTGCGACGTGGGGGCCAACCCGATTGGCCCCACGCCATATGCGGACCTTCTGGAAGCCGGTTTTTGTGAGGTCTGGGGCTTTGAACCTCAGGAAGAAGCCTTTGCAAAGCTTGTGGAAGCGCAAACGCCAAACACGCATTTCCTGCCCTATGCGATTGGTCCTGCTGGCAAAGCGACGCTGCGCGTGTGCCATAACGACGGCTTTACGTCGTTGCTGGAACCAAATGATGATACCCGCAACGCGTTTGGCAGGCTGCACCGCGGCACACGGGTTATCGAGCGAGTTGAAATGACGCTGCATCCGCTTGATGGCATGAAAGAATTGCCGCAGTTTGATTTGCTCAAGATTGATATCCAGGGTGGCGAAGTCGATGTCTATACCAGCGGTAAAAAGCGGGTTGGCAAGGCATTGGCAGTGATAAGCGAAGTGGCTGCGATCCCGATTTACCATGATCAACCTTTGATGCATGTTCAGATGTCCGAGCTGGAAAAGCTTGGCTTTCAGTTCCACAAGTTTTTGTTCTTCAAGCCGATCCATAGGCTGAACAAGTTTTCTGTGCGTCTACCTAGGCGAGCGTATCATGTTCAGGCTTTGGACGGTGACGCGGTGTTTATCCGCAGTTTGCTCAACCTTCAGGCCCTGACTGTTGAGGAGTTGAAGCATCTGGTTATTCTGACCGACGCGGTCATTCTTAGCCAGGATTTGGGCGTCGCAGCGATGGCTGAATTGGTCAACCGAGACATGCTGACCGAAGACGAGGTCCACAGTTATATCGATATGCTGCCCAATGTGACAGCGCGCGAGGTTTCTTAAGATGATGCGCAAACTGACATGGGATGTGGCCATCGCGGCACTGGTTTTCTGGGTGTTGATGACTTTTTTCAGGGCAGGTGGTCTGTCGCTGGAAGCGTTTAAATCAACGCTGCCGTCGATGCTGATCTTTGCGATGATCTATGCCGCGATCCGTGTGGCGCTGGTGGTGTTGCGCAAGGGGAAAGACGAATGATCCTGACCACAACGCAATCCATCGAAGGCCGTACCATCGCTGCCTATCAGGGCATCGTGGTGGGCGAGACGATTATGGGGGCCAATATCGTGCGCGACATGTTTGCACGGGTCACCGATATCGTCGGCGGGCGCTCGGGGCAGTACGAGAACAAGCTGCGCCATGCCCGCGAAGCCGCAATGGCAGAGCTTGAAGCCGAAGCGCGCGCCAAAGGGGCCCATGCGGTTGTCGGCATCGACATCGATTACGAGATCATTGGCGACAGCATGATGATGGTATCGGTGTCCGGCACGGCGGTCCGGCTGGCCTGATGGCGGATGCGGCCAACACCACGCCTTTGCGATTGCATTGGTGGAAGGCGGTCCCGAATTTCGGGGACGCGATAAGCCCCGTGGTGTTGGCACATGTGTCAGGCCGCGAGGTGGTGCATGCGGGTGTGAACAAGGCTGACATCTGGGCCATAGGGTCTCTTTTGCAGGTGGTCAAACGAACATATGCGGAAGAAAAGGATTTGGTACCAACGGTTTGGGGGACGGGGTTATTGCATCCGGTGCATGGGGTGACGTTCACCGATCATGTCAAGATCGCATTGGTCCGTGGACCGGTCACTGCCGCGTTGCTGGGGTTGGAAATGGATCGCTTCGGGGATCCGGGGCTGCTGATCAGTGATGCCTGGCCGATGGACCGCGTGCCTAATGGCAAGATCGGCATCGTGCCGCATCATTCGCTGATGGATGACGTGATGCTGACCGCGCTGTTGGACAGCGACCCGAAATACCAGCTGATTGATCCGCGTGATCCTGCCCGCGATGTCTGTGCGGCGATTGCCATGTGTGACCATGTTTTTGCCTCGTCCCTGCACGGATTGATCGTCGCGGATGCTTACGGTGTGCCCAACACATGGGTCGCCCCTGTGGGCCAGTCGCGGCTGAAATATCTTGACTACGCGGCCTCGGTCGGGCGTTTCATGCCAGCCCCCGTGATGATCGAGGATATCCCCGAACTGCACCTGCCCGATCCGGGTGCGCCATTGTCTTATCAGGCAGGAATAAACGCCTGCCGAAACGCTCTTTATGCCAGCTTTCCCAATGCCTTACGGGCCGAGATTGCAGCATGAAATCTTTCACTGAAAACAGCCCAACCTTGGGCTTTTCATTCACTCAATTCGCTGCCATTGCAGCATAGACGCACAAGAAAAGGACCATCCCATGCTGAGCATCAAAGGCCTGAAGGTCAAACTCGAAGACGAAGACAAGCAGATCCTGAAAGGTGTAGATCTTGAGATCGAAGCCGGCAAGGTTCACGCGATCATGGGGCCTAACGGCTCTGGTAAATCGACGCTGTCCTATGTGCTGTCCGGCAAAGACGGCTACGAAGTGACGGGGGGGGCCGCCACCCTTGAAGGGGTTGATCTGCTGGACATGGAACCCGAAGAACGCGCTGCTGCCGGTCTGTTTCTGGCGTTCCAGTATCCCGTTGAAATCCCCGGTGTCGGCAATATGACGTTCCTGCGCACGGCCGTAAACGCACAGCGCAAGGCCCGTGGCGAAGAAGAAATGTCTGCAGCAGAGTTCCTCAAGGTTGTGCGTGCCCGCGCGAAAGAGCTGAAGATCGACGCCGACATGCTGAAGCGTCCGGTCAATGTCGGCTTTTCGGGCGGCGAGAAGAAGCGCAACGAAATCCTGCAGATGGCGATGCTTGAGCCAAAGATGTGCATCTTGGATGAGACCGATTCCGGGCTGGACGTTGATGCGATGAAACTGGTTGCCGAAGGCGTGAATGCGCTGCGCAGCGAAGGGCGTGGTTTTCTGGTCATCACCCACTATCAGCGCCTGCTGGACCACATCAAACCGGACGTTGTGCACATCATGGCAGACGGCCGCATCATCAAGACCGGCGGGCCCGAACTGGCGCTTGAAGTCGAAAACAACGGATATGCGGATATCCTTGCCGAGGTGGCGTAATGGCTGAAGCAGCTGTAAAACAAACCCCGACCGACGCGATGATTGCGACGCTCGACATGCCTCTGGCTGGGTGGTCGGGCAGCGCGCGCCGTGACGCATTGGCGCGGGTCCAATCTATGGGCCTGCCGCAGCGCCGTGATGAGTACTGGAAATACACGCGTCCCGATACGCTTGTTCAGGCAGAAGCCGCGCCCGCGGCGTTGCGCGCATCCGACGAAGTACCGCTGTTTGACCAGATCGACCGCCTGAAGGTCGTCTTTGTTGACGGTGTGTTTGATGCGGATGCTTCGGATGATCTGACCCTCGAAGGGATCAAGATCGAGCGGCTGGCGGATGCCACTGCCGACATCCATTGGGCACGCGACATCTATGGTGCGTTGGAAACCCGTGGTCAGTCGCCGGTGGCGCGCCCCTTGGCGGCGCTGAACACTGCGTTCGCGCCGGACGGTATTTTGATCCATGTGACAGGTAAAGTGACCAAGCCGGTCAACTTTATCTATCGTCGGACATCGACCACAGCCGATGCGATGCTGCATCACTGCATCAAGCTGGACGCCGGTGCCGAGATGACGTTGCTGGAAAACGGGCCCATCGCGGCACGCTTTAACGGGGTGCTTGAGGTTGAAGTCGCTGACAAAGCTGCATTCCACCACGTGCGCGCCCAAGGGCGCGATCACGAACAGCGTGCTGCCACGCATATCTTTACACGGCTTGGCGCGGAATCCACGTTCAAATCGTTCACCCTGACCGCCAATGGCGTGATGACGCGCAATGATTGCGTGATCGAACTGACCGGTGACGATGCGAATGCGACTGTTGCGGGGGCCTGCGTCGGCGATGGGGGGGATTTTCACCATGATGATACGGTCTTCATCACCCATGACGCGGTGAATTGCGAAAGCCGTCAGGTGTTCAAAAAGGTGCTGCGCAACGGGGCAACTGGCGTTTTCCAAGGCAAGATTTTGGTCAAGGCCGGTGCCCAAAAGACCGACGGCTACCAGATCAGCCAGTCCTTGCTGCTGGACGAAGACAGCCAGTTCCTTGCCAAGCCCGAGCTTGAGATTTACGCCGATGATGTGGCCTGTTCGCATGGCTCGACCTCGGGGGCGATCGACGAAGACGCGCTGTTCTATCTGCGCTCGCGCGGTGTGCCGCACGGTGCGGCGACCGATCTGCTGACGCTGGCATTCTTGGCCGAAGCGGTGACCGAAGTCGAAGACGAAGCCCTGCGTGAAGAAATCACCGGACGGCTTGCCGCCTGGCTTGAGCGGCACGCAAGCTGATGGCTGCCACGCGCGACATCATTGCAAGCTATCGCAACCCCGCAGCCGTCGTACGGCGGCTGTTGGGGCAGGGCACCCGTGAGGATCGCAATCTGATTTACCTCATGGTGGCCTGTTTGATCTTTTTTGTCGCGCAAACGCCGCGCCTCGCCCGCGAAGCATTTCTAAGCGGGACCGAGCTGAACATGTTGCTGGGCGGCACCTTGTTGGCCTGGCTTTTCATCGCGCCGTTGATTTTCTATATCCTCGCGGCGGGCACACAGATCATTCTGCGGGTGCTGCGCGGCAATGTCACCGGCTTTAACACCCGTCTGGCGCTGTTCTGGGCCTTGCTGGCGTCCAGCCCGCTGGTGTTGTTGCACGGGCTGACCGCCGGGTTTGTCGGGCCGGGCATCGAATTGCAGATCGTCGGGCTGATTTGGCTTTGTGTGTTTTTATGGTTCTGGGTCAGCGGTCTGCTGGTCGCATATGGGCGAAAATCATGACAGGTACCGATCTGCGGATTATGCTGACCGAACTGGTTATCCTTAGCCTGCGCAACCCGCGCCAAGCGGCGGAACAAATCATCGGCTGGCGGCTGGACCGCGAGACTTTGTGGACGGCGCTGGCGCTTGCCGCTGCCGTGAACACGATGATTTTTTCGTTCAGCATTATGTTGCAGCCGACCCCCGGCATGCCTGCGTTCTTTACCAGCCCGCTGGCGATGTTCGTGCTGCTGGCAGGGGTGTTGGTGATCACGACGCACGGATTGTACTGGACAGGCCGCGCAATCGGGGGGCAGGGCGATCTGGGCGATATGCTGGCCTTGGTCGTGTTCCTTCAGGTGTTGCGGATCCTGGCGCAGCTGGTGATCTTTGTCCTGATGTTCGTGGCTCCTGGGATTTCGGTGATCTTCTCGCTTGCGACGGGGATCGTCGGGCTTTGGATTTTGGTTAATTTTATTGCAGCAGCATTTCGGTTTCCGACCCTCGGGCGTGCCTTCGGGACGCTGCTGATTGCCATGCTGATGATCGTTCTCGGTCTTAGCTTCCTGTTGTCGATCGTTGGTATCGCAGCACAAGGAGTAGTTTGAAATGTATGACGTTACTGCAATCCGCAGCGACTTTCCGATCCTGTCGCGACAGGTGAACGGCAAGCCGCTGGTCTACCTTGATAATGGGGCCTCGGCGCAGAAACCCCAAGCAGTGATCGACGCGATCAGCCATGCCTATTCCCATGAATATTCCAATGTTCACCGTGGCTTGCACTATCTTTCTAATCTTGCGACGGACCGCTATGAATCGGTACGCGGCACCATCGCCAAGTTTCTGAACGCAGCCGACGAAGACGAAATTGTGTTCACATCGGGCACCACCGAAGGGATCAATCTGGTCGCGTATGGGTGGGCGATGCCCAACCTTCAGGCGGGTGATGAAATCATCCTCAGCGTGATGGAGCATCATGCCAATATCGTCCCATGGCATTTCCTGCGCGAGCGTCAGGGTGTGGTGATCAAATGGGTTGATGTGGATGCCACCGGCGCGTTGGACCCGCAGGCCGTGATTGACGCCATCACCCCCAAGACCAAGCTAATTGCGATCACCCAGGTGTCGAATGTGTTGGGCACTGTGGTTGACGTAAAAACGATCACAGCGGGGGCCCATGCCAAGGGGGTGCCGGTGTTGGTGGACGGTTCCCAAGCCGCCGTGCACATGCCCGTCGATGTGCAGGACATCGGCTGTGATTTCTACGCTATTACCGGTCACAAGCTGTATGGTCCGTCCGGGTCCGGTGCGATCTATATCAAACCCGAACGCATGGCTGAAATGCGCCCCTTCATGGGTGGAGGCGATATGATCCGCGAAGTGACCAAAGAAAATGTGACCTACAACGACGCCCCGATGAAGTTCGAGGCGGGCACCCCCGGCATCGTGCAGACCATCGGCCTTGGTGTTGCGCTGGATTATATGATGGGCGTGGGGATGGCGAACATCGCTGCCCACGAAACCGCCTTGCGCGATTATACGGTCGAGCGGCTTGCGGGCCTGAACTGGTTGCAGGTGCAGGGGACAACCCCTGACAAAGCCGCGATTTTCAGCTTTACGTTGGACGGGGCAGCACATGCGCATGATATTTCTACGATCCTTGATAAAAAGGGCGTTGCTGTGCGGGCGGGGCAACATTGCTGTGGCCCGTTGATGGCGCATATTGGCGAAACCGCCACCTGCCGCGCGTCCTTTGGCATGTACAACACCACCGGCGAGGTCGACACACTGATCGAGGCGTTGGAATTGGCGCATGACATTTTTGGATAAAACGACACTGATTTTACGCAGGTCGATTTTGTAATTGCAGGTGACGGCGTGGCTGGCTATACCGCCCTCAGATGGACCCATAGCTCAGCTGGATAGAGCGCTGCCCTCCGAAGGCAGAGGTCGCTGGTTCGAATCCAGCTGGGTTCACCATCACAATCCTACCAAATTGATTTAATTGAATTATATTGGCGATTTTGGAAACTGTTGAACACGGTTTACCGTTTTCGTTCTTTGTTCTCCCCCAGACAGGATGCCGATTTGGTCGGCTGCGCGCGTGTAGTTCGTGTTTTTGGACAGGCTTGTGCTGCCAGTCCAAGCGCCGATCTTTTGGGTTCTGGCAACTTTTTCTGCCAAGGCGCTTGGCTCAAATTGAGTGTAGGCCATGGGCGGTGCAGACTGGCTTCGCTGGCAATGCATCTAATCCAAAAGGAAAGGCCTGTGGGCCGCTTCTACCAAAAATTGTGGGAAATTTGGGGGGTAGGTCACTCTGCTTGGACAATGCTCAACTGCACATATCCTTTGGAAACCAAGCTTCTTGACGCCTCTTCGAACTCCAGAGCTGCCGTTTTGGGCCACGATGCGAAGTCCACGGTTGAAATCAAGGCGAAGATCAAAGAACATCGTCTCAAACCGAATTTAATTTGAAAATGTCGGTTTATTTTTGATTATTTTAAACTAAATTTTATATTAGGGGATCCACGATGCCTAAAAAGAATTACAGTTTTGAGGTCGATTGGACTGAATCAGTCTCCAAAAGCTTTAAGAAACATGACCCCAAGAAATCAATTCTCGACTATGGCAACCTGAAGAATTTGACCTACACGTTGCCAATCAACATCGCGAGTGAGAAGACCAATGACTGGACCGATGGGGATGAAAGGTCTTTCAAGAAACTGGTAGAGTCCCGATTCAAACTCTCGTCTGACAAGGTAGACTCCAAAATATCTCCAATGATTACCGATTTTTGGAAGGCGCATATCGTGACCGTCGGCGGTGTGACTGGCTTCAAGACACCGAAAACGCGGGAAAAGGACGTGAATACGCTGCTCTTCCAGATCGACCAGTTGCTGACCAAAGAATTCAACAAGCTCGTCGATTACACGGAAAAGACGATGCACCAGTATTTCAAGGGCAAAGCACGAAAGGGGCGGTTGGCAGTTCAAAGCGTGAAGCACGCAGTCAAGCCGATTGCCGCCCCTGCGCTGTTTGTTGTTGGTGCTACTTTGTCTACCAATCCTTTCACCTTTCCCGCCGGTGCTTTGGCGCTGAAGGCGGCTGCGCAGTCACTCAAGGACTCTTGGGATTTCTTTAGCAAGAAATACCAGAGCACACGAGAGCTTGAAGCAAGCATGAAAAAGAACCTCGAATATCTTCTCGACAAGGCAGGTGCCATGGAGAAGATCCAGAATGAGATGGAAGATCTGGTCAAAAAAGGCGAACAGGACTCGCCACGTCATAAATGGCTCTACCTT
>NZ_JBFEKM010000079.1:0-18658 GCF_041552635.1 Sulfitobacter sp. | reverse complement strand
GCGCCCCCGTTCCGGCGTGACATTCGTCACGCGGTTTGCGCCGTCCCCCACGGGGCCGCTGCATTTGGGGCACGCCTATTCCGCGTTGTTGGCTCATGACATGGCGCGTGCGGCTGGTGGTCAGTTCTTGCTCCGGTTCGAGGATACGGATCTGGAGCGGTGCAAGCCGGAATACACCGCGCAAATCATTGATGATCTGACATGGCTCGGCATTACGTGGGATGCAGCGCCGTTGATGCAATCGCACTACTTTGATGACTATAATCAGAGTGTTGATCTGCTAATCTCAGCTGGCCTTACCTACCCTTGCGGGTGCAGTCGCAAGGATATCGCCGCGGCCATGGCCGCCCCCCAAGAGGGCGCGCCGCATGCGGTATATCCCCAGACCTGCAAATCCCGCAGCATTTCTGATCGCGGGTCATCGGATGCGGTGCGCCTGCATATGGATCGCGCTTGTGCCAAAATCCCGGGTTCCGGTATGAGCTTTGAGGAAACCGGTTACTTGAAGAGCGGCATCCATCTGCTTGATAAGGATACACTAATTTCAGAAGTGGGTGATATTGTCATTGGTCGCAAAGACATTCAAACCGCTGCCTACTTCCTTGCCTCTGCCCTTGATGACATACGTCAGGGGATTACCCATGTGGTGCGCGGGGTTGATCTGTTTGACTTTACGCAAGTTCAGGTGCTGTTGCTTTCGTTGCTCGGTCACACACCGCCGGTCTACCATCACCATATGTTGATCCGGGATGACGATGGCAAAAGGCTGGCCAAGCGTGATGACGCCCGCGCGATATCTCTTTACCGGCGCGAAGGTGCCTCTCCGCAAGATATTCGTGATATGGTAGGGCTTTAGCGCTGGACCTTAATCCATAGCATCAAGGGTTATCCGCTCAACACCATTATCGACCATTGTATAGAAACAATTGCGCCGACCGGTGTGACACGCCGCACCCGTCTGATTCACGCGGACCAACAAACAATCGCGATCACAGTCGATCCGTAACTCAACCAATTCCTGCACGTGACCACTGGTTTCGCCCTTGATCCAGAAGGATTTGCGCGAACGGCTCCAATACGTGACACGTCCGGTGGACAGTGTTTGGCTGACGGCCTCGGCATTCATCCATGCCATCATCAGCACCTCACCCGATACTGCATCCTGCGCGATGGCGGGGATCAGCCCCGCGTCGTTGTATTTCAATGTGCTTGGATCAAAATCCATGGGCTATCCGTTCATTTAATTTTTGCATCATCCGCGTGGTGGCTTATGTAGGGGGTAAGCGTAGAAAGGAACAGCCATGAGTGCCGATACAGACCTGATCAAGCTCTACTCCGCCAGGATTCTGGGATTGGCGGCTGACATTCCACATTTGGGGCGGTTGGATCATCCTGACGCGACCGTAACACGGCGGTCGCCCTTGTGTGGGTCAACCGTAACCGTTGATGTCGTTGTCGAGGATGGCAAGCTGGCTGAGCTGGGTCAGGACGTCAAAGCCTGCGCCTTGGGCCAGGCTGCTGCTGCCGTCGCGGGTCAGGCGGCGGTTGGCGCAACACTGGCGCAAGTTCAGACGGCACGTGACCAGTTAAAGGCAATGCTAAAAGGAAAAGGCCCCGTGCCTGACGCGCCCTTTGACGGGTTCGAGGTGCTGACCCCTGCCACGGAATACAAGAACCGCCATGCGTCTATCCTGCTGAGCATTGAGGCGATGGCCGAAGCGATGCAGCAGACCCAAACCCAAGACACAGCCCGAAACATCTGATTTTTTGTTTCTGACGGACCAAAAAAAACGCCGCACATCCCAAAGGATGGCGGCGCAAGGGTGCGTTATTCATGTAGGCTCGCTTTGATCCAGAACCGAAAGGGACATTTCGGTGAATTCCGACGCTAAACAGGCAGTAAGGTCGGACGCATTAAGTTTGGGACAGATGCGTGTGTTAGATCAAAGCGCCACGAATGCGCAGGCAGAAGTCAAACAAAAGCGGGAAGGTGCAACCCGACAACCAAAATCACAACCAATGCGGCCATACCGGCCGCGTCCTGCAAAAGCGTGTCTTGCGACCGTTTCGCGATGGCTTTGACTGTCTTGATCATCGTCATTTGCGTGCTCCGTTTTCTGTTGCTCCTTTGTTCTCATTTTATTAACGCCCTGTAAAGAACTTTTTAAGAACATTTGTGAACAAAATGGAACACCTTGATCTAACCTACTGATATCAAACGGATCGCTTCATCTTGGCGCATAAGCCACAACAGCATCCGTGCGGCTTTGCCCCTAGGGCTGGTCAGATCGGGATCGTCAGCCAGCAGCTTGCGCGCATCGGATTGCGCGATTTGCATCAGACCCGCCTGCCGTTCCAAGTCGGCAATGCGAAACCGCGGAACGCCTGATTGTGCCGTCCCGATCAAATCCCCCGTGCCGCGCATCTTGAGGTCGGTTTCAGCAATCACGAAACCATCTTCGGTCTCGCGCAGCACCTCAAGCCGTTGGCGACCGGTTTCCGTCATGGGTGCTTGATACATCAGTAAACAGGTCGACGCCGCCTGCCCGCGCCCGACACGACCGCGCAGCTGGTGCAATTGTGCCAGCCCAAAGCTTTCGGCGCGTTCAATCACCATGATACTTGCGTTTGGCACGTCTACGCCTACTTCGATCACGGTTGTGGCGACCAGAACCTTGGTTTCACCGCGCTGAAAGGCGCGCATGGCGGCGTCTTTCTCTGCTGGGGGCATCTGGCCATGGACCAGCCCGACGATGCCTTCGCCCAAGGCCGCACGTAGCCGTTTGAAACGGGCGTCGGCGGCGATCAGATCGCTGACCTCGCTTTCTTCGACAAGCGGGCACACCCAATAGCATTGCCGCCCTTCGTCAATCGCGGCGCGCAAACGGCCGACAACTTCGTCGATGCGGTCCGTGCTGACCAGCGCTGTTCGGATCGGTTTGCGCCCGGGCGGTTTTTCGTCCAGCACAGACACGTCCATATCGCCATATTGCGCCAGCGCCAAAGAGCGCGGAATTGGCGTGGCGGTCATCACCAAAACATCGGCCAGCTTGCCTTTTTGCCCCAGTTCAAGCCGCTGGCGCACGCCAAACCGATGCTGTTCATCGACCACAGCAAGGCGCAAATCACCAAAGCTGACATCAGCCTGAAACACAGCATGGGTGCCCACAAGGATCTGGATATCGCCTTTCTCGAGGGCTGCCAATTTAGACCGCCGTTCGGCACCCTTGTCCCGGCCGGTCAGAATTTCCAACACAACGCCCGCCTGTTCCGCCAAGGGTTGCAGGCCTTCAAGATGTTGCCGTGCAAGGATTTCTGTCGGGGCCATCAACACGCCCTGACCGCCTGCCTCAACAGCAGCGAGCAATGCCATGAAGGCGACCAGCGTTTTACCTGCCCCCACATCGCCCTGCAAAAGACGGTTCATCCGCTGTACACTGGCCATATCCTGCGCGATTTCGGCAATTGCGCGGGTCTGCGCGCCGGTTGGTTTATACGGAAGTGCGGCCAAAACGCGGCTTTGCAAGCGCCCGTCACCGGTGCTTGATCGGCCCTTTTTCCGCCGATCCTTTGCCCGTGCCAATGCCAGCGTGAGCTGATGCGCCATCAACTCGTCATAAGCGAGACGTTCGCGCGCAGGGGCTGTCGCCGACAAGTCACCTTGGCTTTCGGGCTCATGAGCAGCCTCGACCGCAGCCCCAAAATCCGGCCAATTTGATTTGGCTTTCTGGCCCGAGTCGATCCATTCGTCAAAAACCGGCACGCGGGTCAGGGTCGCGCGCGTGGCCTTGTACATCAGCTTTTGCGTTATCCCGCTGGTAAGCGGGTAGACAGGTTCAAACGTCGGTATCTGATCTGCGTTTTCTTCTGCGACGGTGAAATCAGGGTGAACCATCTGCGCCATTCCATCGAAAAATTCGACCTTGCCGGACACGATCCGACGCGACCCTTCAGGCAACTGGCGCTTCCAGTAATCGCCGCGGGCATGGAAAAAGACCAACTGAAAAGCAGTACCGCTGTCTTCGACGTGAATGCGGTATGCCCCGGTCTTGTTGGCAGGGGCGCGGTGCGGCCCGACTGTGACAGCAACGGTCACGGTTGCAGGCAAAAGCGCGTCCTTCAGGGTGGCTTGCAAGCGGCGGTCGATGCCGGAATATGGCAATGTAAACAACAGGTCACGCGGCGCTATGATGTCCAGTTGCGCGAAATGCTGCGCGGTCTTGGGGCCGACCCCTTCCAGGGTTTCAAGCCCGGCAAACAGCGGGAAAAGCGGTTCCGGCCTGCCCGTCATGCGCCCGCAATCAGGTCAAGCCACGCATCTTCGTCCAAGATCTCGATGCCCAGTTCCGCCGCTTTCTTGGCTTTGGACCCGGCACCGGGCCCCGCCACCAGAATATCCGTCTTGGCACTGACAGAACCCGAGACCTTGGCCCCCAAGCGTTCTGCGCGCGCCTTTGCCTCTGCGCGAGTCATTTTTTCAAGCGTTCCGGTAAAGACTACGGTTTTACCATCCACCGGAGAGCCTTGCGTGTCAGGGCGCGTCGAATCCTGAATAGAAAGCTCGGCCACGAGCCGGTCAATTGATGCGCGCTCGGCCTCTTGGGCAAACGTCTTGATCAGGGATTGCGCCATCACTTGCCCCACACCGTCCACGCCGATCAAATCGTCCCAAGCGGGTCCCGCCCCATCGCGTGCACTTTCCATTGCAGTCACAAAGGCCTGCCACGTCCCGTAATGTAGCGCGATCAGGTTCGAAGCCGCCTCGCCTACATGGCGAATACCAAGGGCAAAAATCAGACGTGCTAGGGGTATATTTCTTTTTTCTTCAATCGCTTGAAAAAGTTTGCTGGCAGATTTATCCCCCCAGCCCTCGCGGTTCTTAAGCTGTTGCACGCCTGATCCATAGCGCGCTTGGAGGGTAAAGATGTCGGCGGGCTCGGCGATCCAGCCATCGGTGTAGAATTGTTCGACCTGTTTTGCGCCCAGACCGTCGATATCAAACGCAGCACGCGAGACGAAATGCTTTAGCTTTTCAACGGCTTGTGCGGGGCAAATCAATCCACCCATACAGCGCCGGACGGCATCGCCTTCTTCGCGAATAGCATCACTGCCGCATTCGGGGCAGACGGTTGGAAAGATGAAAGAAACAGAAGTTTCAGGACGCTTGGAAAGATCAACATCCGCAATCTTGGGAATCACGTCACCAGCACGGTAGACCTGCACCCAGTCGCCAATGCGGATATCCTTACCGTCCCTAATCTCGTTGCCCTTGCTGTCTAGGCCTTTGATATAGTCCTCATTGTGAAGGGTGGCGCTCGACACGACGACTCCGCCAACGGTAACCGGTTTGAGACGCGCAACAGGTGACAAAGCCCCCGTGCGGCCAACTTGAATGGTGATATCCTCGAGGGTGGTCCAAGCCAACTCGGCCGGAAATTTATGGGCAATAGCCCAACGCGGCGTGGTCGATCGAAACCCCAGCCGTTCCTGAAGCGCAAGGTCATTTACCTTATAAACGACGCCATCGATATCATAACCAAGCGTCGCGCGTTGTGCTTCGATCTTGCGGTAGTGGTCAATCATGTCAGAGACCGAGACACATAATTCCGTCAAAGGGTTCGTCTGGAACCCCATGTTTTCCATCTTCTTGATCGCTTCAAATTGTGTCTCACCAAGGGGTTCCGATAACGCCCCCCATGCATAGGCAAAGAATTTCAGCGGCCGGGCACGGGTGATTTCAGCATCAAGTTGCCGCAAAGATCCAGCGGCCGCATTGCGTGGATTTGCAAAAGGCTTGCCGCCGCGTTCATTCTGGCGGGCGTTTAAAGCATCAAAATCCTCATGGCTCATATAAACTTCGCCGCGCACTTCGATCAGGTCCGGTGCGGCTTCAAGCTGTTGCGGGATCGTCTGCAACGTGCGTGCGTTTGCGGTGACATTTTCGCCGATTGCCCCGTCGCCGCGTGTCGCCGCCTGTACCAGCAGGCCGTTTTCATAGCGCAAGGAAAGCGAAAGACCGTCAATCTTGGGTTCCGCCGTGAAGAGTAAGTCCGCATCTGGCGTCAAACCGAGGTATTTTCGGATACGCCCGTCAAATTCGACAACGTCCTCGTCTTCAAAAGCGTTCCCCAAGGAAAGCATCGGTATTTCGTGAGCAACCTTTGCAAAGCCCGAAGTCGGGGATGCCCCGACCTTTTCAGTCGGGCTATCCTCGCGTTTAAGATCAGGGAAGCGCGCCTCGATCTCACTATTGCGATTTTTCAGGCGGTCATATTCGGCGTCCGAAATTTGCGGCGCGTCTTCGCTATAATACTCCGTGTTCGCCCGAGCCAGAATCGTCGAGAGGCGCATTAATTCTTCGGCGGCTTGATCCTTGCTAAGGTCTTGAACTTTGATACTTTCTGCCAATGATCTGCCCCTGCCTATTTCCAGTACAAGGGCATAAATACGCAGCGATCTAAGGCAGGTCTAGCGGATTTGACGCAGTTTTTGTTCTATACGCCGACCGCAAGCCTTTGAGGGGAAGATAGCGAAGACGGTTCCGGATCACGCAATACATAGCCACGGCCCCAAACAGTTTCGATGTAGTTTTCGCCACCCGTCGCGGTGCTAAGCTTTTTACGAAGCTTGCAAATGAAGACGTCGATAATCTTTAATTCAGGCTCATCCATGCCGCCGTAAAGGTGATTCAAGAACATCTCTTTGGTCAAAGTGGTACCCTTGCGCAGGCTGAGCAATTCAAACATCTGATATTCTTTGCCCGTCAGGTGCACTGTCTTATCGTCTACGGTCACTGTTTTGGCATCCAGATTTACTGAAACCTGGCCCGTTTGGATGACCGATTGGGAATGCCCTTTTGACCGGCGGATAATCGCATGAATGCGGGCGACCAGTTCTTCGCGATGAAAGGGTTTGGTCAGATAGTCGTCAGCACCAAACCCGAAACCCTTGATTTTGCTTTCCGTATCGTCGGCACCTGACAAGATCAAAATTGGTGTCTCGATTCGGCTCAAACGCAATTGGCGCAATACCTCATGACCGTTCATATCGGGCAGATCCAGATCCAGCAGAATAAGATCGTAGTCATACAGCTTTGCTAGATCTATTCCCTCTTCTCCCAAATCGGTTGCATATGTATTCAAGTTCGCATGTGTCAGCATCATTTCGATGCTTTTGGATGTTGTAGGATCGTCTTCTACCAGCAATACGCGCATTCATTTTCTCCGCTCGATTAAATTTGGATACAATCCGTACCGTGAACAAAATTACTTAATCACACGTTAATGATGATGGTAGCTTAGCAAAGCAACTTAAAGTTGTCTATATTTTTGAAGCGCTGTTGCCCGCAAAGCAGCTTCTCCGTGTTCAGATACCGCTCGAACCCACTCCATAAACTCATCATTGCTGATTTGATAGCGCGTCAGCGCCTCTGATTGACTGATCAATCCATATACGACCCCCCGCACAACAGCCGCCTTTCGTGATGCCACCCACCTTCGCGTCGTTTGATCTGGAAGGTCCGCTTGCGTGAACGTTGATCCATCTGGCAAAGTTACAGCCCGAGGCCCCACTACCTTTTTTAAATACATATTACTCACCCAACACTGATATAGGGTGCATTCTGCGCGTTCTGATCTTAAAGACACCTAAAGGCCACCCCTTGAGAATACGGCGCATTTTCATATATATCGCCTTAAACCTCCCGGAGTATTGCCATGCCTCTCGATCGCACCCCGCCGCTCAATTCATTAGGGTTCGCAAAAACCCCGGCTGAAACCCGCGTTGTCGTTGCCATGTCAGGCGGCGTTGACAGCTCAGTTGTGGCTGCGATGCTGGCCGAAGAAGGTTACGATGTTGTGGGCGTCACCCTGCAACTTTACGACCACGGTGCTGCCTTGGCGAAAAAGGGCGCATGTTGTGCTGGGATCGACATTCACGATGCACGCCGTGTGGCCGAAACCATGGGCTTTCCCCATTACGTGCTAGACTATGAAAACGTCTTCAAGGACGCCGTGATTGACGAATTTGCCGACAGTTATCTGGGCGGTGCGACGCCCGTGCCCTGCATCCGCTGCAACGAGAGGGTGAAATTCAAGGATCTGCTTGAAACAGCCAAGGATCTTGATGCCGATTGCATGGCCACCGGCCACTATATCCAACGTAAAATGGGCGATCACGGGGCCGAACTCCACAGCGCGGCCGATGCCAATCGCGATCAAAGCTACTTCTTGTTCTCAACCACCCCTGAACAACTGGACTATCTACGATTCCCGCTTGGCCACCTGCCGTCAAAGGATGAAACCCGTGCCTTGGCTGCCAAATACGGGTTGATCGTCGCTGACAAACCCGACAGCCAGGACATCTGCTTCGTCCCCAACGGCGACTACGCCGCCGTGATCCGTAAATTGCGCCCCGAAGCTGAAAATCCCGGTGATATCGTGGATCCGGATGGCAATGTTCTGGCCCGCCATGACGGCGTGATCAACTACACCATCGGCCAACGCCGTGGCCTCGGAATCGGCGGGCTCGCTGACCCGCTCTACGTGGTGAAACTCGACGCCGACAAAGCACAGGTCGTCGTCGGCCCCAAATCGATGCTCGCCACCCGCAGCGTTCCGATCCGCGAAATTAACTGGCTCGGGGACACCCCGCTGATGTCACAACCCGAATGGCCGATCTGCGTGAAGATCCGCTCAACCAGACCGCCGATCGATGCAATCCTGCGCCCCTTGTCGGAGACCACTGCAACGGTTGAACTGCTCACCCCAGAACAAGGCGTCTCGCCCGGTCAGGCCTGCGTCTTCTACGACCCCGACAGCTCGCGCATCTTTGGTGGCGGATGGATTCACAAAGGATAAACCAAGGAAATAATCATTCCAAATGGCCTAAAATCCCGGGGAGTTTGAGGGGCAGCGCCCCTCATTCGATCCTCAAGACTTTATCCCATCCGATCCAGAACAGCCCGTGCCGCCCGTAGTCCCGGCGCATCACTGCCCCGCCCAAGGCGCTCCATTGTCAAATCCATGGCCACTTTCTGCGCGTCAGGCTTGTCCAGCACCTGCGCCAAGCCCGCAGCAATTTTGTCAGCCATACAGTCGGGCCCCAAAAACTCTGGTACAACCCGCGTGTCGGACACCAAGTTCACCAACGTCACCGTGTCGATCAGCGCCATTGCCTTGATCAACCGAAAGCTCAACCAATGCATCCGATACGCGATCACCATCGGCGTTCGTGCGGCAGCAAGCTCCAAAGACACCGTCCCTGATGCAGCCAAGGCCAAATCAGCCGCCCTAAAGGCCGCCCGCTTTCGGGCCTGCGCCTGTTCTCTCGGAACCCCGCGTGGATCAAGGATGATCGGCTCTATCGGCCAGTCTTGCGTCGCCGCCAACACTGCATCGGCAACAGGACCAGCGGCAGGGATGACCACGCGCAGCGCGGGAAGACCCTTTGCAAACAGCCCGACGGCCTCGCCAAACACCCCAGCCAGCTTCGCCACTTCCGACCGACGCGAGCCGGGCAGCACCATCAACAAGGGTGCATCCCCGATATCAAACATTTCGCGAAAGGCGGTCGCGTCATCCTGTGTCGCCACAGGCTCTGCCACAACCGGATGGCCGACGAAATCGCACGCCATGCCATGGGCCTGCATCAAGGGCGGCTCAAAGGGAAACAACGCCAGCACATGATCAATATAGCGCGCCATCTTTTTGGCACGCCCCGGCCGCCACGCCCAAACTGTCGGTGCGACGTAATGGACCGTGCGAATATTGGAACGTGCCTTGACCCGCTTGGCCACACGAAGGGAAAAATCCGGGCTGTCGATGGTGATCATCACATCGGGCTTGGCGGCAATCACCGCGTCGGCGGTTTCATTGATGTGGGCCATCAAGGCGCGGTATTTCGGCAAAATCTCGGCGATTCCCATGACCGAAAGTTCGGACATGTCAAAGCGGCTTTCCAGACCTTGCGCCGCCATCTCGCTGCCGCCGATCCCTTGAAATGTCACATCAGGCCGCAGCGATCTTAACCCGGCCATCAAAGCACCACCAAGGCGGTCGCCCGAAGGTTCCCCCGCGATGATGAACACCTTCATGGCGTTGCCCGCGACCATAGCACCAGCCCAAGATCGTCTGCTAAGGTTTTGCAGCGCTCGGGTTCAAGGATAATCACATTGCCCGCCGCAATCACCACGCCCGCCAACCCTGCTTTATGGGCGGCCTCAAGCGTTGCTGGTCCAATGGTCGGCATATCGACAAGGCGGCTCTGGTTCGTCTTCGGGCCTTTGAACAAAATTGCCGCAGCTGTTTTCACCCTTTGGGGCAATGTCGCCAGCAGGTGATCCGTGCCGCCTATCGTTTCGATGCCGTAAACCTGACCGCCGCCAACGATACAGCATTGACCAATGTCCATCGGGGCCAGTGTTGCCACCACGTCCGCCGCGCGCGCAGCATCTTGCGCCATCTGTGCGTCCGGTGCTTTACCGCTTAGAATGCCGGGCACCGCCAGAAGATCAGGCGCAAGGTCATGGGCGGCTAAAACCGTGAAACCCGCGGTCTCGAAAATATCGATCAAGACCCGCAACGCACCATCGTCGCCCGCGCCTAACGCCTTTTGGAATGTGGGAACCAAGGGCATGGTCAGCGCATCCAGCTTTGACGGATCAAAAGCCGGTCTTGGCACAGCGCCGCACAAGCACAGCTGCGTAACGCCCAGATCTTGCAGGGATTTAATCAAGGACCCAAGGGTTTCAAGCCGAAAGCTTTGATCGACATCCAGCCCTTCAACGGCCACGCCCTCATACCCACAGATCACGGGCGGCTTGGATTGGGCCGCAGCCACGCGTTGGGGCAATCCGCCGCCCCCGGCGATCAGCGCCAGCATCAACCCGGCGTCAGGAAATGGCGGCCGGTATCGGCCATGACAAAGTCAACGATCTCGCGGACATAGTCACTGCTTGTCTCGTCGCCCAAGCGTTGGGCACGGTCGTGGAATGTCCCCTCGCCCTGCGCCAACATCTGGAACGCGGCGCGCAAGGCGGTGATGTCTGCGCGCGCAACACCGCGCCGTTTCAGACCGACCAAATTCAACCCGTCCAGCACGCCGCGCGGTGCCTGCACCAGCCCGTAGGGGATCACGTCATTGGTCACCATGGTCACCGCGCCAATGATGGCACCGCGCCCGATGCGCACAAACTGGTGGATGCCAGCAAGACCGCCGATGATGACATCGTCTTCGATGATGCAATGTCCGGCAACAGCCGCGTTGTTCACCACAATCACGCGGTCCCCTAGAATAGCATCATGGGCAATGTGGCAGCCGGCCATAAACAGCCCGTCATCGCCGACACTGGTCAAACCACCGCCTGCTTCGGTGCCGCAATTCATCGTGACATGTTCACGAATTCGGTTACGTTTGCCAATCACAAGGCGGCTGGCCTCTCCCTTGAATTTCAAATCCTGAGGGATTTCACCAATCACGGCAAAGGGAAAAATTACCGTGTCAGCACCCACTTCGGTGCGACCGGTCACGATGGCATGCGATTTGATCTCGACATTTGCATGGATCACCACCTGCGGCCCGATCACGCAAAACGGCCCGACGCTGGCCGAGGGATCAATCTGCGCGCCGTCTTCGATCACCGCACTGGGGTGAATGCCAGCCATTACGATAGATCCATCATCGCTGTAAATTCGACTTCGGCGGCCATTTCACCATCAACCGTCGCCACGCCTCCAAATTTCCAGACCTTGCCGCCGGCTTTGCCGCGCAAAGTCGTCAGTTCCATCCGCAACACATCACCGGGAACAACCTTGCGACGGAATTTGCATTTGTCGATGGCCATGAAATAGACCTTCATCTCTTTATCAGCCATCTCGAGGGTCACACCGACCATCACGGCAGAAGTTTGCGCCATCGCCTCGATAATGGTAACGCCGGGCATGATCGGCATGCCGGGGAAATGCCCCTGAAAATGCGGTTCGTTCATGGTGACATTTTTGATGCCCACTGCGCTTTGCGTGCCATTGATGTCGATCACCTTATCCACCAGCAAGAACGGATAGCGGTGCGGGATAATCCGCTGGATCATCTGGATATCGGCACTTGGCAGCGTGTCAGTCATTGCGGGTCCTGTCTGTTGAAAAACTTTGATATGGCTATCAATATTGGCGGCTATGAGCAAGCGTCGGGGGGCAAGCGTCTGGCGGGTTCTGCCGCTAGTTCTTGCCGCTGCCCAAGGAGGCATCAAGCCGCGCGATCGCCTCGTTTGTGATGTCGATCGCGTTGGCGCTGATAAAGACCGACCGACGTTCAAGGATCACCGCAGCACCTGAATCGCGCATCATTTTCTCAAGAACCGGCCCTGCTGCGTTCAAAAAGACCTCGCGTTCTTTTTCGACAAGCTCGTTCAGGGCACGGCTTTTGGCGGCTTGGGTCGCGCGGATATCCTGAACCTTTGCATCAAAGGCGTCTGCAAGATCGCGAAAGGATTCTGGGCTCAGGGCGGCGCGCTGCGCGGTCAGCTTTTTCTCTTCCTCCCCTAAATCGGCTTCGATCTGCCGGTTTTCAGCAGAAAGCGTTGCCCCTTGGGCTTCTAGATCGCGTGCGACCCGCAGACCAAAGGCGCTTTCGTTGAAAACACGGTCAGAATCAATCGTCAGGATCGGACTTTGGACAAGCGGACGATCCCCCACCGGCGGCGTTGTTTGCGCGGCTCCCGGCACCGCCCCGAAGGGCAGCACCGGGATCAGGCAGATCATTAATGCCCGAAAAAGCCGCATCACCGGATCAGAAATCCGTTCTGAGTGTGACTTCAAACTTCTGTTCTTGGTCAAAGTCTTCTTTCTTGAGGGCCTTTGACACGTTGAACTGAAGCGGGCCAACTGGGGTGTCCCAGAACAAGGATAGCCCGATGACATGGCGGAACGAACCGGCTTCACCGACCACGGTGCCGCCATTAAAATTCACGTCCGACAAGTCCCACACATTGCCGACGTCATAAAAGACGCCGCCGCCAATGCCGTATTCTTCGGGCAAGCCCAGCGGGAATTCCGCCTCGAAACGGGCGACCACATACATATTGCCACCCAAGGGATCGTCGAAACCGGCCGATTGGTCGCGCGGCCCGATACCACCCGATTCAAACCCGCGCAGGATGGACGGACCAATCACGAAACGGTCCGCAACCCGGTTGTTGCCTTCGCTCCAGGCCAGTGCACCGCCCTCAAGCGTGGCCCGCAATGTGACTTCTTCGTTCAGGATACGCTTTTCGCCAATGACCTTCGCCGTGGTCTTGATGAACTTGGAATCACCGCCAAGACCGGCGAAATCCTGACCGAATTGGACCAAGTAGCCTGCCGTCGGATCCAAGCCGGTGCGGCGGGTATCATAGCTGTAGGTATAGCCCAAGGACGACGCGACCTGCGATCCCGCGGCAATATCATCCGCAATCACTGGACCGTTTACGGGTGTAGACCTCTCGATCATCTCGAGATCGTCATAGGAATAGCGCAGGGTCAGATTGCCATTCTCGCTGACCGGGAACGACAGGCTTGGCTGGAAAATCGCCCTCTTGGTGTCAAAGCTTGAGAACGACGAATTGGTTTCGGCGTAATCAAGGTTCAGGCCAAACGCCACATCGCGCCCCAGCAGGCTGGGTTCAACAAAGCTAAGCCCATAGCGGCGGGCGTCCGTGGCGGTGCTGACCGACAAGGATAGCTTTTGTCCGCGACCAAGGAAGTTTTCCTCGGCAAAGCTGATGGCAACGCCTACGCCGTCATTTGATGAAAACGTCCCGCCAAAGTTCAAAGAGCCTGTCGGCTTTTCCTCAACGTTGACGTCAACGACGATCTGCTCGGGGCTTGACCCTTCGCGGGCGTTCACTTCGGCAGTCTCGAAATAGCCCAACGCACGGATGCGTTCCGCGCTTGCCCGGATTTCACGCGGGTTAAAGGGGTCGCCTTCAACACTGTCAAACTGCCGGCGGATAACGCGGTCCAGCGTTGTCGTGTTGCCTTCGATATCGATACGTTCGACGAAAACCCGGGGCCCGCGCGAGATGCGATATTCAACATCCAGTGTCAAATCACGCTCGTTGCGGGTGATGATGGGTTCGACGCGCAGGAAATCAACACCGTCACGGATCGCTTTGCGTTCCATCCGGGCGATGTCGGTTTCAACCAAGGATGGCGAATAAACCGCACCTGACTTGGTCTTGATGACGTCCATGTAATCTTGGGCGTTAACGCCGTTGATGGTTGAACTGACCGTCAATTCGCCGAAGTTGAACTGCTGACCTTCTTGCACGTTGAACTGCACGAAATAGCCGTCTCGTTCTTCGGTCAGTTGCGCGTTCACAGCGGAAATCCGCATATCGACATAGCCGCGTGACAAATAGAATGTGCGCAACAGCTCCCGGTCAAGATCGGTGCGTTCAGCCACAAACGTGTCGCGCTTGACCAAGCGGCGGAACAGGCCTGCCTGCTTGGTGCCCAGCACACGGCGCAAACGACGGTCGGAATAGACCCGGTTGCCGACAAAGCTTAGCCGTTCGATTTCGACGTTATCGCCTTCGAAAACTTCAAAGATCAGATCGACGCGGTTCTGGCTGCGTTTGATGATCTTGGGCTGAACCCGCGCTGCGATGCGCCCTTCGTTGCTGTACGCTTGGGCGATGGCGTTGGCGTCTTTTTCCGCCTGCGACGGGTTAAATACGCGGCGTTCATTGGAGCTGATCAGCGCAGCAAGCGCTTCGTCTTTGATGCGGGCGTTCCCCTCAAAGCTGATGCGGTTGATCGTGGGGTATTCGACGACGTTGATCAACAGCGTGTTGCCGCGCGGTTCAATCGTAACCGACTCAAACAATCCGCTGGCAAGCAGGTTCTGATATGCATCGTTCAATTCGCCACCGCTGATCGCACGACCGCGTGCGATTCCGGCGCGGCTTAGGACGGCGCTGTCGCCAATCCGTTCGTTGCCGTTGATCTGAACTGTGTTGAATTGATAGCTTTGCGCCTGTGCTACGGGGGCTGGAATTAAACAAGCCACTGATAGCATTACACAAACTGATAAACTACGAATTGATTTTGCAACCGGCATATAGACCGCTGCGTCGGTGGATTTTCCCCACCTGTTATTCTGCCTCATGTGCCCTACCCGCTTTAATTGATCATCTTTCTTTCCTGACTAGACAGATTAACGGGGTTTGTCAAAAGCAAGAGGCTGCCAAACACCTTATATAGGGGGTCTGGCAGCCATTTTTATCATCATGAAGTGGTAAGGGATGCTTGGCGTTAAAGCGATCCCAGCCAGCCCCCCGCGGCGAGGGCAAGGGCCAACGTGCCGATGTACAGGGCACGATCCCAGTTCAAATCTACCAAAAGGCTAAGTCCGCGGTAGCTTGTCTTCATCGTCTGCATTGCGAAATCCTTTGCTGCGTTGCCCAATCCTTACCAAGCAATTAAGGCGAGGTTTTGGCGAAATGTGGCAGGAATTGGGCAGGCCGATGATTTTCGCTGTACGGTCCACGATTTATGGGCAGAATAGGTCATTCCCCAAGGCAAATACCATCAACCCCAGCACCATCGTCAGACCGATGGTCATCAAGATCCGCAGCGCACCATCGCTGGGCGGCTTTCCGGTAACGGCCTCATAGGCGTAAAACACCAGATGACCCCCATCCAACGCAGGCACCGGGAACAGGTTCAACAGCCCGACTGCGGTCGAAAGCACAGCGATAAAGTAGATAAAGCTTTGCGCGCCCTGCGATGCCATCGCGCCCGAAGTCTGTGCAATGCCTACAGGTCCGCTAAGGTTACAGGTGCTGATATTGCCAACGATCATATGTTTAAGGCCGGACAGCGACCCTTGAATAATGCGACCGGTGTTTTCGACCCCGCCCCACAACGCTTCAAAAATGCCGGGCGTCGTGGTTGCGGTATCAAACGCGGTCCCGCCCACAATGCCGATGCGCATCTGAGATTTGAACGTACCGTCAGGCTGGGGTTCGTCGGTCACCTTGGGGCGCATGGTGAATTCCAGCGTTTCGCCGTCGCGCCAGACGGTCAGCAACAGCGGCGCACCCTCCGAGGATTCGACCTTTTCCTTAAGCTGTTTGAACGCGAAAATCGGCGTTCCATCGACAGCTGTGATAACGTCGCCTCCGATCAATCCGGCCTCAAAGGCGGCGGATTGCGGCATCACTTGCTTGATCAGCGTGGGCATCAAATAGGGGCCCTGCACGGTGATGGTTTGCCCGTCGCGGCGCACTTGGTATTCTAGGGATTCCGCGACAGGTACCGCTGCAAACGCATCAGAATAGGCGGTTTCATCCAGCGCTGGCGGGATGGTGACGCCACCCACGCTGATGATCTCGTCGCCGGGTTCAAGCTGCGATCCTTCGTACGGAAGCGCGCGCATTTCCCCCACGGTCAGCGGGTCCTTGGCAACGCCAACCGACAGGGCAACGGCGGCAAAGATCAGGATCGACATGATGAAATTGAACGCCGGCCCTGCCGCAACGGTCGCCGTGCGTGCCCAAAGCGGGGCACCATGCATGGTACTGCGCAAACGGGCAGGATCGGCCTGCGCCTGCTCCATCGCGGCTGTATCCTTGCCCGATGCGGCATTGGCGTCGCCCGCAAATTTTACGTATCCGCCAAAGGGCAATGCAGCCAGCTGCCAGACCGTGCCGTGCTTGTCGGTGCGCGAAAACAGGACCGGCCCGAAGCCAAGCGAAAACACATCAGCGTGAATGCCTGACCAGCGCCCGACAATATAGTGGCCGTATTCATGGACCGCCACGATCACCGACAACGCGATGACAAAGGCCAGCAATGTCCAGATGAGCCCGCTAAACTGCGGAATCAGTGCAAAAATGTCCAAAACGCTACCCTGCCCTTTTATTGATCACGGCTTTTGCCGCCTGCCTTGCCAGATGGTCAACTTGGGCGACGTTATCAAGGGTCATGTTGGCATCAATAAGGCTGCTGTCCGAATTTAACTGGTCCAGCGTGTCTTCGACCACCTCTGCCATCTGCGGAAATCGCAAGCGTCCGTCGATAAAGCCGTCTAGCCCGATTTCCTTGGCCGCGTTGAAAACCGCCCCTGCCATGCCGCCGCGCGCCATGACCTCGCGGGCAAGTCGCAAGGCAGGCCAGCGTACCTCGTCGGGGGCGCGGAATTCGAAGCTGCCGATCTTGGCCAGATCCAGCCGTTCCACAGGCAACGTCTGGCGGTTGGGGTGGTGCAACGCAAAGCCGATGGCGTGGCGCATGTCAGGTGGCCCGATATGCGCCATCAGCGCGCCGTCGTTGAAACCGACCAAGGCATGGATCATCGATTGGGGGTGCACCAACACTTCGATCTGCGCGGGTTCAATGCCGAAATATTCACGGGTTTCAATAACTTCCATGGCTTTGTTAAACATAGAAGCTGAATCGATCGTGATCCGCTGTCCCATGTTCCAATTGGGATGGTTCGACGCCTGTTCCAGCGTCGCACTTGCCAGTTTGTCCAAAGGCCAATCACGAAACGCCCCGCCGCTGGCCGTGATAATGATCCGCTCGACGGCGGCCATATCCTCGCCGATGAGCGCTTGGAAAACGGCGGAATGTTCACTGTCCACCGGCAGGATTGCGGCACCGTGCGCTTGGGCGGTGTGCAACATCAGCTTGCCGGCGCAGACCAGCGATTCCTTGTTGGCCAGCGCCAAGGTGGCACCTTGCTTCAGCGCCTCAATCCCCGGTGCAAGGCCTGCCGCGCCGACAATCGCGGACATCACCCAATCCACGGGACGGGTCGCAGCCTCGCGGATGGCGTCTGCACCGGCGGCGCAGTGGATGCCGCTGCCGTGCAAGGCGTCGCGCAGATCGTCCAGCAGATGATCATGGGCGGTTACGGCAATGTCAGCCCCAAGGCGGCGCGCGTCCGCAGCCAGCTGCGCGATATTGCCCGCCCCCGTCAGCGCCACGACGTCATAGGCGTCTGGCGCACGCGCAATCAGGTCAATGGTGTTCTGCCCGATAGAGCCAGTGGCCCCGAAAATACTAATCCGTCGCATCTGACCGGATCAATTCAAGCCGGGCGTGATGGCCAGAAACTGGCCGATGATCAACAAAAACAGCGCCGCGCCCAGCATCCCGTCAAACCGGTCCAACAGACCGCCGTGGCCCGGAATAAGGTTCGAGCTGTCTTTGACCCCGACCCGACGTTTCATACCGGATTCTGCGATATCGCCCATTTGCGACGCCATCGACATCGCAATCGATACGCCGACAAGCTGGTATCCGACGCCTGTATTGATCGAAAACAACATACCCACTATCGCGGCCCCGACCCAGCCCGCAGCCGTGCCGGACCATGTTTTCTTGGGGCTGACTTTGGGCCAGAATTTGGGCCCGCCAATCGCGCGGCCCGCAAAATACCCGACCACATCCGTAACGACGACCACCAGCACCAGCCACATCATCCAGCCAAAGCCGAAATCATCGCGCACTTGCGCCAGTCCAAACCCGGCCAGCACAATCAGCACGGTAAAGCACATGAAAACCGTCCGGTGTTTTTCAAGCTGGCCAAAGCCGACCATCGCAGGGGCCAGCAGGATCGGGAGAGCAAAACCAATGGGCAGATACATCGCGGCCAATGTGGCCCCTCCGACCAG
>NZ_JBFEKM010000078.1:0-18749 GCF_041552635.1 Sulfitobacter sp. | reverse complement strand
GATCTGGATGGCCGCATGAGCATGGATCACCTGCGTGACCAGATCGAAACATGCTACCAGAACCGCCAGCCGGTCTTGCAGGTCGTGGCTGTCATGGGCACCACCGAAGAAAGCTCGGTTGATCCGCTCGCTGATATTGTTGCGCTACGCGAAGAATACCGCGCCAAGGGGATGGAATTTTCCCTGCATGTGGACGGTGCATGGGGCGGCTATTTCGCGTCGATCCTGCGCGAGCCGCGTTTCCCCCAGCCTGAAATCGAAGCAGGCGCTGTCGAACATACCCCGGCAATGGTGATGAGCGAATACGTGACGCGCCAATATCAGGCGCTGAGCCACGCAGACACTCAGACAGTCGATCCGCACAAGGCCGGTTTCATCCCGTACCCTGCCGGTGCCATGTGTTATCGCAATGGTGCGATGCGTGATCTGATCGCCTTTACCGCGCCGGTCGTGTTCCACGGCGGTGTTGATCCGACGGTGGGTGTTTACGGCATCGAAGGGTCCAAACCCGGTGCGGCCGCTGCGGGGGTCTACCTGTCGCATGCGGTGATCCGCCCGGACAAGTCCGGCTATGGCAAGTTGCTGGGCAAATGTATCTTCAACTCCAAACGGTTCTACGCGCAGCTTATGGATATCGCAGGCGATAACGAATGCTTTAAGGTCGTGCCGTTCCAGCGCTTGCCAGCCGAAAAGCAAGGCAAATCCAACGCCGAGATCGCCGCACAACTGGCCCTGATCCGAAACGAAATCGTGCCACGCGAAAACGATGCGTTGCTTGAATACTTCATGTCAAATCCCGACGCCCAAGAGGTTTTCCGCGAGATGGGGTCGGATCAGAACATCGTGACCTATTCGCTGAACTTCCGCACCAAGGCGGGCTGGAATACCGATGTGGCGCTGGCCAATGACTTTAACACCGCGATGTTCCAAGCGCTCAGCATCGGGGAATTCACCACTGGCGACGTGCCGAAGCAGCCGATGTTCGTGACGTCTTCCTCCTTTGAGGTGGGCGATTATGGCCAGCGTTTTGTGGATGCATTCGGGGCGCGGCTGTCACTGGCACCGACCAACGGGGCAGGGATCAACTTCCTTGTTTCGACCACGCAGGACCCATGGGTGACCGCGACCGAAAAACTCAACTGGTTGCCGATCGTGCTGGAATCGCTCAAGAAAACCGCGCTGGAACAGACCAAACTGATCGTCGAAAAGAACAAACTTCAACCATGGGTAGGGGGGTAAGCGCCATGGCGGTCACAACAGCAGCTTTCGGATCTTGGGCATCGCCCATCGCCGCACAGGATCTTGCGGCGGGGGCGGTCAAGTTTGAACAGCTTGCACTGGACGGCGATGACGTGATCTGGGTCGAAAGCCGACCCGATGAAAAAGGCCGGTCGGTCGTGGTGCGCATGGGCCCCGATGGCCCGCAAGACATCACGCCTGCGGGGTTTTGTGCGCGAACGCTGGTGAATTCCTATGGCGGCGGGGCGATGGCGGCCAAGGATGGCACAGTATGGTTCACCAACTTTGCCGCTTCGGATTTTCCGCAAACCAAAGACCAGCGCGTCTATGCCCAAACGCCGGGCCATTTTCCCAAGCCCATCACCCCGCGCCAGCCGGTACATTTTGCCGATATGGTGCCTGACCCCGCACGCGGTGTGATCTTTGCGGTGCAGGAACGCAGCGATGTGTTGTTGAACGGGCAGGCGCAGCAAACCCTTGTGGCGCTGGATATGCAGGGCGACGCTTTGCCGATTACTGTCGCGTCGGGGGGGGATTTCTATGCCGCACCGCGTCTGTCGCCCGATGGCAGCCAGATCGCGTGGCTGACATGGGATTACCCGTCAATGCCGTGGGAAGGCACCCGCCTGCAAGTCGCGACATTGGACGCGCAGGGCAATGCGACTGATATCCGGACAATCGGCGGTGCGCCCGCGACCGATATTGACCCGACGCTAAATCCGGTTTTGCAAAACGCCATGCGCTATTCCGACGAGGCGATTGCCGAACCTTTGTGGTCCCCCAAAGGCGCGCTTTATTGTGTGAGCGACCGATTGGACGTCAAAGGCACCCGTTGGGGGAACATTCACCGGGTCGAAGGGGATAGTTTGGTGCCCGTGACCACGCAGGCGGCTGAATTCACCTCGCCGTTGTGGCGGCTTGGAGTGTCTAGCTACGGGTTCGTGTCGGAAACCATCATTCTTGCGGCCTATTCCAAAGACGGGGTATGGGCGTTGGCGCTGGTGGATGTGACGTCGGGGATGCTAAAGCCCGTTGACCTGCCCTTTACCAGCATCACGCATTTGCGTGTGGGCCATGGCTTTGCTGTGTTCATCGGCGGTCGTTTCGACGGGCCTGCCGAACTGATCCGGCTTGATCTTGAGACCTGTGAAACCACTGTGCTGCGCAGCGCCAATCCGGGGCTGAGTGCCGAGGCGAAGGCTTGTTTTCAGGCCCCCGAGGCGATCTCTTTTCAGGTGGATGACGGCAAGGGGGGCACGGAAACCAGCCATGCGTTTTATCATGCGCCTGCCAACCCCGACTACAAAGGCCCCGTCAATGAGCGCCCGCCGCTGATCATCGTGATCCACGGGGGCCCAAGTGCCTCAGCCTCAAGCGCCTTGTCGCTGGACATTGCGTTTTTCACCTCGCGGGGGTTTGCGGTGCTGGATACAAATTATCGCGGCAGCACCGGTTTCGGGCGCAGCTACCGCCAGCGGATCTATGGCGGCTGGGGGGTGGTTGATGTGGCAGATTGCGTTGCAGGGGCGCAGCATCTGGTGGCGCAAGACAAGGTTGACCGCTACCGCATCGCGTCGCGCGGCGGATCGTCGGGGGGCTATACCACGCTGGCGCTTGCGACCTTTACCGACATCCTGTCGGCCGGTGCCAGCTATTACGGGATCTCGGATTTGCAGATGATCGCCCAGAACACCGACAAGCTTGAGGCATTTTACGCCGCTTTGCTGGTCGGTCCGTGGCCCGATGCGCAAAAGGTGTTCAAGGCGCGGTCGCCGCTGTTTCATGCGGATCAGATCAGCTGCCCGCTGATCATTTTCCAAGGCGAAGATGATCCGGTTGTGCCGCCGCCACAGGCCCACGTGTTGATTGACAGCCTGTTGGACCGGAAAATGCCCGTCGCCTGGGAATTTTTTCCCGGCGAAAGCCACGGGTTCAAACAGAAAGCGCACATAATTCAGTCACTAGAAGAAGAGCTGTCCTTCTACGGCGCAATTATGGGCTTTACACCGTCGGGGCATTTGGCGAAGCCTGACATCAAGAATTGACCTGTGTAGACAGGCCGTTAAACGTTCAAGGGGAGACATGAACATGCTGAAAATTGCAACCGGCGCAAGCGAGGAAACGGATACCACCGAAGCTGTTGAAGAAGCGCTCGAGATCGCACTTGCAGGCATGGACGGGATCAAACCCCAGGCAGCGCTTGCCTTTGTTGGCATTGATGTCGACGTAGAGGCGCTGACCAAAGCCTTTGCCGAAACGCTGCCGGGGGTCGAACTGGCGGGCTGCACCACGGATGGCGAAGTGGCGGGGCCCGACGGGTTTCTGGAAGACAGCGTTGTGATCACGCTGTTCGGGTCTGATGATATCGACTTTACCGTGGGCATCGGGCATGGCGCATCGTCTGACCCGAAAGGGGCGACCGCAACGGCTGTTGCCGACGCGCAAAGCAAGACCGACAAAACCTCGGCGCTGTGCGTGGCGATGCCCGAAGGGATCGGCCCCAATATTAGCGAAATCGTCGGCGGCTTGCGGGCTGCATTGGGCGAAGATTTCCCGATTGTGGGCGGAGCGTCAGGCGATCAGATGCGCTTTCAGGGGACCAAGCAGTTTTGCAATGCTGTGGCAACGTCGGATGCCGTTGTTGTGCTGATCATGTCCGGCCCGCTGGTCTATTCGTGCGGTGTGGCGACAGGATATGTCCCCTTGGGCAACCGACACAGGGTCACCAAATCCGAAGGGTCGACGATCCACGAGATTGACGGCAGCCCGGCGATCAACCTCTACAAAGAATATGTACAGGCGCAATCGGTGCACTTTCCGCTGGCGGTTCACAGCCCCGAACGCGAAGGTTTTTTACTGTCGTCACCGCATTTCTTCAATGAAGAAACCGGTGCCGTGACCTTTGTAAACCCGATCGAGGCCGACAAAGAGGTTCAGATCGCAACGGCATCGCGCGATGAAATCGTTGTCGCGGCGCGGACTGCTGTGGAAACCGCGTTCAAAGGCTTTCCCAACAAGAAACCCGATGCGGCGCTGTTTTTCTCATGTGCGGGTCGGCGTGCCGTCTTGGGCACCCGCACCAAAGAGGAATACGAAAGCTTTGAGTCAATCATCGGCGATGCCTTTCCCACCGCAGGGTTTTATACCTATGGTGAAATCGGCCCCGCCGGTAACAAAGGTAAATCATTGCAACATACCAATGCCTTCCTTGCAGTTTTGCTTGGATCAGCATCGGCATCGTGACACATGTAGCGCATGAACACGCAACCTTCTCCGGGCAGGGCACTTGACCCTGAAAAACTGCTTCGGCGGTTGGAGAAGCGTCTTGCCAAGTCGGAATTCCGTCGGACCGAACTAGAGGAACTGATGGATGGATCACAGGCGTTCCAGCGCCGCGTGATCACCGACATCGAGGCGGCGAAGGCCAAGATCGAACAGCTTTATGCCTCGCTCGAGATTGAACAGATACGAACGGAGCAATTGCTTCGTTCGATCATGCCTGAATCCATCGCGGAAGAGCTGAAGGCCAATGGCAAGGTGCGTCCTCGGCAGGTGGAATCGGCCACGGTGATGTTCACGGATTTTGTCGACTTTACCAAAAGCACCGAAGCGATGGATCCGGTTGCCCTTGTGGGCATGCTGGACCGGTACTACGGCGCATTTGATGAAATTTCCGCCAAGCATGGCGTCGAGAAGGTGAAGACCATCGGCGACGCTTATATGACCGTGGCAGGGGATCTGAACGATTCAGACGAGATCGACCATGTCGCGGCCACTTGCGCTGCGGCTGTCGAAATCATGGACTATGTCAGTGGCCGTCTGGACCAAACCGAAGCTGATGAAATCGCCGGATGGGCACTGCGCATTGGCATTCACACCGGACCGATTTCGACCGGGGTGGTGGGGACCAAACGGCTTAGCTTTGATATCTGGGGTGATACGGTCAATACTGCCGCGCGGATGGTAAGTGCCTGCGCGCCCAATACAATTCTGCTCTCGGCTGCGTCTGAAAAACTGTTCGACCAGCCACATCGGGTCGAACAGCATGGCGATATTCAGGCCAAGGGCAAAGGCACGCTAAAAGCGTACCGGCTCAGGACCTCCTGATCACTCAGCTCCTGATCACTCCATGTAGATCGGCACGATCGGTTCTTTGGCGTTCCCATCCTTGTATTTTTGCTGCGTCGATGGTGCTACATAGGGAAACCGGTCGCTGAGAGGCTGAACGCTGCTTTTGGGCAATTCGACACCTTCGCCGGGCTGCAAAAACGGGTTCAGGTCTTCGAGGGTCCAGTAAATCGCGTCTTCGCGCAGGTTGCGCCCGTTGGGATAGCCATCGGGCTGGGACGGGTCCCACGCCAGCATATCGGGCAGATAGAACGCCACTTTTTCCGCGACATCCGCTTTGATGACCTCAAGCTGCTGAAAGCGATAGGTGAATTGTTCGCTGTAGTTTGCACCGTCCTGATCGGGGGTGGACGCGTTGTAGGCGCGGTTCAGATCGCCAATCGTAGGGTATTTTGCGCTGTTGCGCGGGATGTAATATTCGGAGTTATAGCCCGCTGGCGCATCGACCAGATAGATGCCTTGAATGCCCGCGCGGCCCACACGGTCGACGGTTTTGCCTTTGCCATCTGCGACCGTCACCCAGTAATTTAGC
Organism: Sulfitobacter sp.; assembly: GCF_041552635.1. Taxonomy (GTDB): domain Bacteria; phylum Pseudomonadota; class Alphaproteobacteria; order Rhodobacterales; family Rhodobacteraceae; genus Sulfitobacter. Next base: position 12,850 of record NZ_JBFEKM010000078.1, on the reverse strand, counting down.
TTTTGATCCTGCAAGTCGGGCACCTCGAGCACGATCAGGGTCATGTCTGTCTCTCCAAAGGCCTTCTCGGAGGAGGCTTCGGCCGGCAGGTGGTCGCCGCCTGCAAGTGCTTCGGTGATGGCCAGGGCGACGGGGGCGTCGACCGTCAGAAAGTCAAAGAAAAACGGGTCGCGGCGGGGGCCGACGAACAGCAATTCGCCCAGTTTACCTTCGACGACCTGCAATGGTGTGTTCAACGCAGTGGTCAACCCGCTGCCGTGGGTGGTACCGGACCACATCCCGTCGCGCGCGTCGGCCCCGGTGGCTACGCGCAGTTCAACAGGTTGCTGTTGCCCGCCATCGCCAGCAGTGACCTTGATTTTATAGGCGATATCCGCAACCGCATCGCCATCTTGGTCGAAATTAAAGATATAGATCAAATCGGGGGACAGGGTAATCTTGTCGGGGTCGGTCGTCCCCTCAAGACCGGATCCGGCCAAGGGGTTCAGGGTCATTGCCATAGCCAGACCGCCGGTTTCGGACCCTTTGAACAGGAATACGTCGCCGATGTCTGATTGCGGTGCTGCAATGGTGTCAGGCGCATCCCGGTGGTCCGAGGCCAACACAGGGCCGGCCAGCGCAACAAGCGCCGTCGAGAGCAGAACGGATTTTACTGAATGGCGTGAAAATTTCATGGGATCATCTCTTTTTTGGGAATATGACAGCCGTTAATCATATCTTAACATATCAAGTTTGCGTGCAGTTGCATATAGACAGGTGTGCCATTGGTTTTATGCATAGCGATTTTGCGGTCAATTTCCCCCACCGATATAGCCGACAAGATACTGGATCAGTTTGAACGCCGTGCGCGCGTCGCTTTCGATGATGCTCAGGAAATCTTCAGGATCAATGCGCAGCAAGGTCACAGGGCTTTGCGCGCGCATGCTTAGGCGGCGCGGATCGTTGCGGATCAGGCCAACTTCGCCCACGAGGGTACCGGGTGGGGGGATCACGCTAAAGGTCACCGTGCCGGTTTCATCTTCGTCGTATAATTCGATTGCACCGGAATAGATCAGATAGGCCCCGTCGGGCAGGTCGTGCTTGCGAAACACGATCTGGCCGGGGGCGACATCGACCCAGCGGGCACTAAACGCCAACAGACGCAACTGCGCGCGGCTTAGCTCGCGAAACAGCGGTGCCTTGCGCAGGGCAGACCGTTTTTGATGCAGGTCCGATGTTTCGCCACCCTCTGGCGCATGATCCGTGTCTTGCCCCACCGCAATCAACCGGCCTTGGCGCAGCTCTAGTTGGTTGTCGTGGGAACCGTCTTCCGGCAGCGCTGCTTCGAGCTGTAGAATGGTGGCGTCGGGCAGTATCTCGCGCAGCAGGGCGAAACTTGCGTGGCGCACCGGGGCGGGAAAGCTGGCCATGGCACGGTCTAGGATTACAATGTTAGGCCGCTTGACCACCACCTGCGCCAAGCTGATATGTTCAGCGATCTGCTGCGACAGGTTCGCCCCGCGCAGCCCCGTCGGCAGGCGTTGGATCAAGTCGAACAGCGCATCTTCCCCAACGCTTTGCATCAATGCCGCGACGACCTGATCGCGGATTTTTTCCAGATGTTTACGCCCCGCAGGGGTGACTTTGCCGAAAACCAGGTTCTCCAACACATTTAACCGATCGCTCCAGTGATCCGGTTGCAAGGGCAGATAGCGATCGGCCAAAGTAGGGTCGGCAAGTGTCTTGGCCTTGGGGCGCGCGGCAATGATGGCGTGTTTGACCTTTTTGGCAAACGCACGGTCAAAGGCACGGGCGGGGACGTTGAATTGCAGCGACAGCAACAAGGTTTCATCTGCTGGCTTCAGGTTTTCACCGGTTTTATTGGCGTTCTCGATGACCTTTTGCAATTGGGGCAGGATATCGCCGGGAATGCCAAGCCTGCGGAACAGGACACTGCCCGTCGTATCGCTGTCAAAGGAATCGACAAGGGCTTTTGCCAAGGTCAAAGACTGTTCAATCACCAGATCAAGCAACCCCAAAGCGACCAAGAGGTCGCTTAGCTTGCGGGTTGAGTTCAGGCCGATCCAGTCATCCTTGGCTTTGACGGCCATCAACAGGTTTTCGGCCAAGGTGAGGTCATCAAAATAGATATCATCTAAAAATGAATCTATGGCTCCTTTTAACCTCAGCTGGTCGATCTGCGCCGGAATCGATTCTCGCAAAGCGGTCAGCTGATCTTGGAGCGCGCTGTCGTCTGGATGCGACAGGAACCGGTCCAAGGCCTTGGCCAACAAAGACTTTTGCGCGCCAATGGCCGACACCAGCAGCTGCCAGTCATGGCGCGCGGCGGCCATTTGTGCATCTGTCGGTTGGGGGGGGGCAGGCCAACCCAACTGATTGCCGCTGCGGCGGGTCTCTTCCAGATCATCCTTTGACAACTGCAGCGCCGGGGCCATGGTCAACGGCACCATCACATTGTCGCCCACGGTGCCGCGAAAGATGTAGGGCGTGGCATTGGCATGACCGATCATGCGCGCAATACTATGTTGCCCGATGGCCCCCAGATCATGGCCGCCAATCTTTACCTGTCCTGAGACGGGGGCGATGTCGCGCAGCAAAAGCTCCGCCAGCATGGCGCGGTCTTCGTCCTCGGGGGCCGCAATGCACAGCCAGTCGCCGGATGCAATTTCTAGGCTTGCACCGCTCAGGAGCTGGCGGCCCATGTCATCCTGAACGACAACATCCGAAAGCGACACGGTGCCCGCCATCGGGTTTTCCGACGCGTTTGACGGCGTCTCAAACAGGAAATCAGTCAGGATATCGGGCGGATCGAATTTTTCGACAATCATTTGGTACCGCTGTGAAACCTCCTGAACGGCGGTATAATAAGTTAACAGCTCTTTCCACGGCGACGAAAGATCTTTGAATGCTGCCAGCGACGCCACCAGCGCGCCAATCGTGAGACTACCGTTGATCACCAACAAGCCGCCGACCAGAAAAAAGAAGAACGGTGTGATCTGGGTGAGAAGGTTATTCACGAATTTCATAAAGAATTTTTTGCGGTAAATGTCGAAGCGCGTGTTGAAAAGCCGGCCCAGACGCACGCTGATCGTGGTCATGCGGGCCGTCCAACCGCCATGCTGGCGCAAGGTCGCAGCGCCGGTGGCTATTTCCCCCACTTCGGCCGCCAGACTGCGAACCTGACGTACGCGGCTGCGGTTCAGCACATTGATCCGCCTTTGCATCCGGGGAATCAGCCAGACCTGCACGGGAAACATCGCCATAGCCGCCAATCCGAACCAGAAGTTCTGCAAGAACAGGAACAACAGAATCGTACCCATCTGGCCAGTCTGCATCAAAGGCGTCGCAATCGCGTCCCCCATGATTCCGCCCAAAGGTTCGGCCTCGGCGGTCAGGGCCGCAACCAGTTCCCCTTCCGAGGTTTGCTGCTGGTAGGCGCGCGGAAACCGCAGAACGCGCCCGATCAAGCCAAAACGAAAGCGCCGCAGCAATCGTTCTGCCACTACCCCCTTCATGGTGTTTACCCGCATCTTCAACAGACCGTGCAGAACCACAAAGCCAAGAAAAGCAAAGCACAGGATCAACAGAAATGTTGTTTGCTGCAGATCGACGCCAAAGACCGTGACCCGGTCCGCTGGGGCACCGATGGCGTCGTTTATGATCCGTTTGGGAAGTTCAAGGGTGACGTAGAGCAGGGGAAACAGCATCAGCGTCACCACCGCCAAGATGATCTGATCACGCCGGGAATGTCGCCATATGAAGGAAAAAAGGGAACGTTCCATAAAAATAGTATGGCACGTATTTTATTGCGCAGACAAAAAATGTGGCACGGGCAGGGTGGTATCGCGCGAACGGCCGTTATTAGGGCTGCAAGAACCGTATGCCGGGAATCTGCTGGATGCGTAGCACGTCCTGGTCGTAATTGTCGGTCATTTCCTCGACCAGTTCATCGGTCCAGTCCGGCATGTCCAGCTCTTCTTCAAGCGCATCTTCAAGCGCGAATTTGTCGAGAAACGCAGAGATTACGCGCTGCTGTTGCGCCCCTGAAATCTCGGGGTGCGCCTCAAGATAGGACAAAAAGCGCTTCATGCCCTCTTTGCTCATGATGGTTTCGAGAAGGTCAAATTCACCGGCGATGGGTTGATTTGCCGGCACGCCGGTCATTTCACGCAAGATATTGCCCCAGATCAGCGGCGCATCTTCGTTGCACCAGACGGTGACCGCGATTTCAGGTGCCGAGTCGCGCAACAAACCCAGCGTATCTGACCAGCGAATATCCAGCGGATCCTTTGTGCCCCAGAAATGCGCGTCGGAATTATCGCCTGACACATCATATAAAATTGGCAGTAATGTCGCCGGGTTGCGGATCGCCATGAAAATCTGCAACTCGTCGTCTGGGAACAGTTGCACCATCCGCATCATGCGCACCGGTGCCGCAGGGTATAGCATCCCCTCGATCATCGCAGTGGCAGGCGTGCGGAAAAAATTCGCATCGGACAAGATCGCCCGATCTGCTTCGGAATCGTCTAGGACCGCGTCTAGCAAAACATCACGCGCCCCTGCTGATACGGATGATTTATACATCGCATTCAACGTATCACGAAAAAGCCCGCGATACGTGCTGGGACCGGGCACACATGTCCCGCGCTTGGCCAGCATTGCCTTGTTGGCCAGCAGGCTTTTGAGCAACCGCTCTTCTTCTGTATAGTGCGCACCTGTGTGCAAAACCAACTGCATGAATTTCAGCTCAACTCTTTTAAATCTCCGTCAGCCAATAGCCTTTCTTGCGCGATCTGTAAAACTCCAAAATTTCTTCAATTTCACCTCTTGCACGCCCCGAAACAATCTTCTAAACGGACGCCCAGTGCCCCTATAGCTCAGCTGGTAGAGCAATTGATTTGTAATCAATAGGTCCGCGGTTCGAGTCCGTGTGGGGGCACCATTTTCACATCCAGATTAGACCGATGACATGCATTTAGGCCTTGTTTATAAGGCATATCATGAGAATGTTCATCCAGCTACGTTTGGTACCATCCGATACGATACCCCCGCTTTGGGGGTGTTGTCGGGGGTATCGTCAACTCGCCGAAATAGTGATACCCCCAACATGCCGTTAAGCGATATCCAGATTCGAAATCTGAAACCGAAAGAAAATGCCTACAAGGTCTATGACTTTGAAGGTTTGTTCGTGTTGGTGAAACCGAATGGGTCCAAGCTTTGGCAATTCAAGTACAGGATGGATGGCAAAGAGCGGCTTCTCTCGATTGGCGTTTATCCTGTTGTCACTCTAGCACAAGCGCGCAAAGCTAAAGAAGACGCGCGTGTGATGGTGGCCGCTGGTGAAGATCCCAGCGAGGCCAAACAAGAGGACAAGCGCTTACGGCAAGAGGCTAGGGGGCAGACCTTTGCCAAAATCAGCGAAGCGTTTTTGGACAAGCAACGTAAAGAGGGGAAGTCCAAAGCTACTTTGGATAAGACTGAATATCATTTAAAACTAGCTAACATTGATTTTGGCCGCAAGCCGATCAGCGAGATCAACGCGCCGATGATACTTAGGACATTGCGAAAGATTGAGGCCAAGGGCAATTATGAGACGGCGCATCGTTTACGAGCTAGGATTGGGTCTGTATTCCGCTATGCAGTCGCCAGCGGGATCACAGAGACCGATCCGACCTATGCGCTGCGCGACGCCTTGATCCGGCCAACCCGCGTTCACCGTGCTGCGATCACCGAGCCGAAGGCGCTCGGTAAACTCTTGCGCGAGATTGATGTCTTCGACGGTCAGGTAACAACCCGCATCGGATTGCAGATATCCAAGGAGATGCCTCCCTCGACGTAGCCTCGACTGTAGACCTCGTCCTTGAAACGAGGATCGTTGGCGACTTGCTTGCGGAAGTCCTTTCTATTCATTCCAATCTCATCCGCGATTTCTACGAGGGCGATCTCATCACCGAAGCCTTCGCCATCCCATTGGTCGACAATCGCCAGTGCCTTCTGGATTGCCCCTGAGAGCTTTGTGACACCTTTGGGTCGCCAGCCAAGCGCATAAGAACCGAAGCCAAGGGCCAGACCTTTGAAAAAATCGGCGCTGCGTTTTTAGCCAAGCAGAGTAAGGAGGGGAAATCGGCGGCAACACTTTCTAAGACAGAATATCACCTAAAGCTTGCCAACCGCGATTTCGGGCGTAAGCCGATTACCGAAATCACTGCGCCCATAATCCTAAAGACCCTGCGAAAGGTCGAAGCGAAGGGTAACTACGAGACAGCCCACCGCCTGCGCGCCCGTATAGGATCTGTGTTTCGATTTGCGGTCGCGAGTGGTGTTGCGGAAGCAGATCCTACTTATGCCTTGCGCGATGCACTGATCAGGCCGACTTGCGTACATCGCTCAGCCATCACTGTCCCTAAAGCGCTAGGCCAGCTTATGGGTGAGATCGATGGCTTCGAAGCCCAACCGCAGCGAACGACAGCTCTGAACTCACTATGGCAAATGCTGCAGTGAGTTCAAAGCTGCAATTAACTTTAAGGGGGGGAGGTTCGAGGGATGTCATTGAACTCTGGTCGGGGATGTCTTGTTGGTTTTCATTGGCTCAATGATTTTTCGCTTTGCTTAGAGAGATAGTGCTCCAGAAATCGTTGCTTTGTTATAGTGATTTGCACGCCTGACGTCGTGAAGTTCGGCTGCGGCTCTGTCACAAAAGCTTCGCTCAACCAACACAAAAGTGAATTGATAGCGACGTACTGACAGCCCAACACAGGGGGCTGCTATGCTGCAATTTGATCAGGTCACGAAAACCTTTGGTGCGAACACTGCCGTAGATGCGGCGAGCTTCACAGTCGAAAAATCCATGATGATCGGGATTATCGGGCGCTCTGGCGCTGGTAAATCGACGCTTTTGCGGATGCTGAACCGCCTGACGGATACATCTTCTGGTAAAATCCTGTTCGACGGGTTGGAAGTGACGGATCTACGAGGTGCAGCCAAGCGCAATTGGCAGTCGCAATGCGCCATGATTTTCCAGCAATTCAACCTTGTGCCCCGCATGGACGTAGTTTCCAATGTTCTGCACGGCACCTTGAACCGGCGGTCGACCTTTTCGACGATGTTCAATCTTTACCCTGACGAAGACATCCACCGCGCGATCAACATTCTTGAACGCCTCGGGATCGCTGAACACGCCCCAAAACGCGCCGAGGCGTTGTCGGGTGGCCAGCAACAACGTGTCGCCATCGCGCGGGCTTTGATGCAGAACCCGCAGATCATTCTGGCAGATGAACCGATTGCGTCCCTTGATCCGATGAACGCGCAGGTCGTGATGCAATCGTTGCGCGACATTCACGAACAGGATGGCCGCATGGTGATTGCCAACCTGCACACGCTTGATACCGCACGCCGCTATTGTGACCGCGTCATCGGCATGCGGGACGGCCGCATCGTCTTTGACGGGCTGCCAGAACAACTTACCACCGCCATGGCCCGCGAGATTTACGGCGCTGATGCGCGCTTTTCCGAAGCAACAACATCAACCCAAATTGAAACGACCGACCCGGCCCAAAAAGAACTGGCCGATGTCGCCGCGCAGTAGCGCCAAACGATTTACCCCCGCACCCCACTGCTGGGTGCATCAATCAAGAGAGACTTCCGATGAAAAAGACGATCACACTTGCCCTTCTGACAACAGCGCTGGCGGGTCCAGTCCTGGCCGATGCCCATGCCATTGACGAATTCCGCATTGGTATTCTGGGGGGCGAGAATGCCCAAGACCGCATGAACAGCAACGAATGTTTGCGCAGCACAATCGAAGAGGCCCTTGGCGTACCAACCAAACTGTTCGCACCTGCCGATTACAATGGCGTTATTCAGGGCCTGCTGGGCGGTACGATTGACCTGTCGCTGATGGGTCCATCTTCTTATGCAGCCGTTCACATCGCCGACGAAGCCGCAGTGTCGCCGATCCTTGTTAAGGTGAACGTTGATGGCTCCACGGGATATTACTCGGTTGGGTTTGCCCGCATTGACAGCGGCGTGAAGTCGCTTGAAGATATGAAAGGCAAGGTTTTCGGCTTTGGCGATCCCAATTCGACATCCGGCTATCTGATCCCTTCGGTAGAGATCCCCGGTCAGGTCGGTGCCTCGATGGAGAGCGGTGATTACTTTGGCGAGGTGAAATTTACCGGCGGTCACGAACAGACCATCGTAGCGGTCAATAACGGCGACGTAGACGCCGGCGTGACTTGGACCGACGGGCAGGGCAACTGGGAAGACGGCTATACGTTCGGTGCCTTGCGCAAGGCCGTTGATGCAGGTCTGGTCGATATGAACGATCTGGTTGAAATCTGGCGCTCCAAACTGATCCCGGGCGAGCCTGTAGTTCTGCGCAACGCCCTGCCTGATGATGTCCGCATGAAAGTGACACAGATCATCGACACCATGGGCGAGACAGACCCTGAATGTGCCGCAGCCCTTGCCGGTGGCGAAGTCAGCGGTTTCGATCCGATCACCCATGACGCCTACACATCGATCGTCGCCGCCCGTTTGGCGAAATCGAATTAAATCAACTGATTTTATAACCTCTGCTGGCTCCGGATCTTTTCGGGGCCAGTAATTTATGTGGGGCAGAGCATGGCAGATGAAACAATAAACGGTGGTCAGAAGGGCACGGTAGGCGAAGCCTATCTTGCGCAGGTAAAGAAAAAGAGACTGATGAATTTCACCATGCTGGTGGTGTTTTTGTCCCTGCTGGTATCGGGCTTTTACGCCGCTGATAGCCGCAATGCGGGGGGCTTTTGGGACGGCCTTGCCAACATTTTCGATTTCCCGACCGCCATGTTCAGCGAGGCTGTTGAACGTGCGCCCCTGATGCCCGGTTATCTTGTCAAATATTTCCCATCCCTGATCGAAACCATCAACATCGCGGCTGCATCCACCTTGATCGGCGGGTTGCTGGGGTTGGGCATGTCGCTGCTTGTCACGCGCGGTCTTGCGCCTTTGCCTTGGTCGGTGACCCCGCTGCGGCGGGTCCTTGATATCCTGCGGGCGATCCCTGAAATCGTCATCGCATTGGTGCTGATTTTTATGTTGGGCGGCGGGCCTGTGCCCGCGATGATCGCGATTGCGCTGCATTCTGTCGGTGCCTTGGGAAAACTGTTTTCCGAAGTCAATGAAAACGCATCGCTCAAGCCCGTTGAGGGACTGAACTCTGTCGGGGCGGGGTGGATCCAGCGCATGTGGCTTGGGGTGATCCCGCAGGTGGCACCGAATTATCTTAGCTATGCGCTGTTGCGTTTCGAGATCAACATCCGTGCGTCGGCCATCCTGGGCTTCGTCGGCGCGGGCGGCATTGGCTATGACCTGCGCAACACAATGAGCTGGGGTGTCGGCAAATATGACGAGGCCGCAGCGATCTTTATCCTACTCTTCTTGACCATCGTCGCCGTGGATCAGCTGTCGGGCCTGCTGCGCAACCGGCTGACCCATGGTGCCGCGACCTCACAGGTGACCCTATGACAACTGCAACGCTTCATGCCGCGACCTTGCGCCAGTTCAGCCGTAAAAAGCGTACCACACTGGCCGTCCCTTTGGTGATCCTAGCCTATCTGACCTATATCTTCGTGTCCTTTGACGTCGCGGGGCTAAGCGAGCGGATAAACATCGACAACGCGCGCACCCTGATTTCCGACAGCTACAGTTATAAAACCCATGTGGCACAGGACAACCGGACCGGCACCGTCGCCATTTCCATCGAGGGGGAACGTAAAGGCCAATACCCCGATGGTACCGGCCCCGACTGGGTCCGCCTTGGCGATGCCACCATGGTTGATCTGGGCGGTGGTCACCTGATCACCCTGGGCCCACAAGTCAGCTATGACATTCCGGGGTACGGACTGGTCACAGCGCGGCCAGACGGCACAGGCGTCAATGCGGTGTTTCCCGAGGGGGCCCTGCCAGAGTTTATCAATGCCTCTAAAAACCGTGTCATGATCGCGACGGATGCAGGACGGTTCACCATCACACGCGCACGGGCCGAGGTGTTCAAGTACAGCTATGGTTGGGAGCTATTCTTTTTCACCCTCGACAGTCCCTATTACGGTATGGGGCCAATAGAACTGCTGGGTCATGCGTTCACAGGCGAGGCCGCCGCGATTGTGCAGGATTTCTGGACCAACAAGATGTGGCGGCATGGCGATGTGTTCTGGGCGCTGTTCGAGACACTGCTGATGGCCTTTCTGGGCACGTTCGGGGCGGCCATCGTTGCGTTGCCTCTGGCCTTTCTTGCCGCGCGGAACTTTACCCCTTTGGGTATTTTCCGCTTTGCGGCGCGGCGCATGTTCGACTTTCTGCGGGGCGTTGATGGCCTAATCTGGACGATCGTGCTGAGCCGGGCCTTTGGCCCCGGCCCATTGACCGGCGCGCTTGCTATCCTGCTGACGGACACGGGCACCTTTGGCAAAATGTTCTCTGAAGCGCTTGAGAATGTGGACGACAAACAGATCGAAGGGATCACATCCACAGGAGCGAAACCCATGCAGCGCTATCGTTTTGGCGTGTTCCCGCAGGTGATGCCTGTTCTGCTTAGTCAGGTCCTTTACTATCTTGAATCCAACACCCGTTCCGCCACGATTATCGGGGCAATCACGGGGGGCGGGATCGGGTTGCTGTTGACCCAAGCCATCGCGACCCAGAAAGATTGGGAAGAGGTCACTTATTACATTGTCCTGATTATCCTGCTGGTCATGGCGATGGACACCTTGTCCGGCTGGCTGCGCCGCAAACTGATCACAGGTGATGAGGGCGGACACTGATGGCTCGACTGAAAGCGGACACCCCTTTTCTTCACCCCGATTGCGAGTTAAATGATGCAACTTTTGGAAAATTTGTTGAAATCGGGCGTAGCACCAGATTGGCCCACAGTCATTTTGACGACTACGCCTATTGCGACCGATCCTGTGACATTGCCAACACCACCGTGGGCAAATTCGCAAATATCGCCGCCTTCGTGCGGATCGGGGCCACGGACCACCCGATGGACAAGGCCAGCCTGCATCACTTTCACTATCGGTCGGGGGACTACTTTGACGATGTGGACCATGATGAAGCCTGGTTTGCACACAGACGCACTCGGCGCACGATCATCGGACATGACACGTGGTTGGAGCATGGGGCGCAAGTCCGGCCAGAGGTAACGATCGGCCATGGTGCTGTCGTGGCCGGCGGGGCCATCGTGACCAAGGATGTCGCGCCCTATATGATCGTTGCCGGAATTCCGGCTGTGCCGCTAAGGGCGCGGTTTGCGCCTGAGATTTCTGATCGGCTGATGGCCTTAGCATGGTGGGATTGGCCCCATGATGCGTTACGCGCGGCGCTCAAGGATTTTCGCGCCCTCAGCGCAAAGGACTTTCTGGACCGCTATGAAGGATCAGCTAGGGATCAGAGAGTGTCAGGGTAATCCTGTCGCCTGCAAACCAGGTGCGCCCGACCTCAATGGGGGTTCCATCGGGGTCTGCATTCACGCTGATGGTGCGCAAGACGGGCGCATGTTCAACGATACGCAGCTGAAGCGCCTGCGTCGCGGTCGCAAGCTTGGCGTTGACCCGTGTCGAGACGCGCGTGTAATCCGCCACACCCGATTGTGCCAAACCCGCTGTCACCGAAGGGTTATTGCGCAGATGGTTTGGCAGGTCGGGTAATTTGTCGGCAGGAAAGACACTGCGGAACAATGCAATGGGCTGTTTTTCCATCAGAGACAGCCCCTCGTAGACATGGACCAGCGCGCCGATTTCAAGCCGCAGGGCTTCGGCCTCGGACGCATGTGCGATGCGGGTCTCTAGCAGCAGAACTTTCTTGGCTGGGCTGCGGCCTGCGTCTGTCAGGTTTTGGTGAAACCGAACACGACGCCCGATGGGATAGTCAGTCGGTGTCGTCGTGACAAAAACGCCCGCACCGCGCCTCGCGTGGACGATACCTTCGTCCGCCAAAGCCTTCAAAGCCTGCCTCACAGTGTGACGGTTGACGCCAAAGCGCATGGCTAAAGCCGCCTCGGTCGGCAGCTTGGCACCTTCGTGGTACAGACCCTCGACAATATCGCTGCGCAAGGACGCGGCAATGGCTTTCCAGATCGGTGTGCGGCGGGTCATGTCATTAAAACTTCACACTTCGGGGGATTGGCGGGAGAAGGTTCATCAGTTAGTATTTGTATAGTTGTATAGTAACCTGCGAAAGCTGTCTAGATGAATGTAATGAGCGATCCGAACGCATCCCGCAAAGGCTGGCTTAGCCTGTTGGCCGGATCTCGTGCTGCGGACGTTGCGCGCCGCTGGGCGGCTTTGGACATGGCTCCAGCGTACACGACCCTGCGCAGCCCCGAGATTGGCGGCGTCATGGTGCGGGGCCGTGCAGGCGCTATTGGCGCGCCTTTTAACCTGGGGGAGATGACGGTGACCCGTGCCTCCGTCAAGTTGGCCGATGGCACGGTTGGGCACGGGTATGTGCAAGGCAGAAGCAAAGACCACGCCCTCCAAGCGGCTCTGGTCGATGCGCTGATGCAAACCGAGGCGGCAGACGCGGTCGAGACTGCTCTGCTGACCCCGCTTCGCGATGCCATAACCGCACGCAAAACCGACCGCGCCGCAAAGGCCGCGGCAACCAAAGTTGATTTCTTTACAATGGTACGAGGAGAAGACTGATGCAGAGCCAAGTTCTGGAGGGGGGATTTGCTGATCTGCCCGTAGATGCCTCCTATGCCTTTCGGGCTGTGATGACGGCCATGGCGCGTCCCGGCGATATCGCTTCTGTGGGCGGTGCGCAGCCGCCTGGGCCAATGAGCGTGGCGGCAGGGGTAGTTCTTCTCACG
>NZ_JBFEKM010000077.1:0-18904 GCF_041552635.1 Sulfitobacter sp. | reverse complement strand
CTGCATCAATCGGCGTCGCAATGCGCCATAGTGCAGTTGCTATGAACTGCTTATGAGAGGAGCCACCCAATGCATGTTACAACAATGGGCCTTGATCATTGACCGGCAGGGTATTGCGCAGCAATGTCCCGAGAGGGGTGGCTAAGAACGTTTTTCAGGTCCACGGTATTGATGATAATGGAGAGATTGCATTCAACCGTGCTTTACGGCGGGCGCAAGTGTTGGCATTTTTTGAACGCCTTGAGCCATGTTTGGTTGGTATTGAAGCTTGTGGAGCCATCCACACAGGACAAAGCTGCCTTCAGCCCAACAAATTCGAACTGCAGCTTTTTGACTTTGAAATCTCCTATCGCTCACTTCGAATAAGTTGAAACTTCGTCTCTGAAAGTACAGCCACGCCTTCCATAGCAATCTGATATGTCGCCAATATTTGGTCAAGAAATTCAGTGGGAACACAGTCTTTGAAGATAATTGCCTTCTCACAATCGACTTGTGGACACATCAGGATCCCAAAGTTAGCGTGGGGAAAGTGTACGGCTACACCCTGCCGCTTGGTTGACAGTGAGCGGAAATAGCTGAGTCCATAAGCGCCGTAAGGTGCGCTTCCCATCTGAAGAGCTGTAGCTTCATTCGCATTAATGCTAAAAACTTGATTTCCAGTATCCCATTCGCTCTTGAATTCGTAGGCGAACACACTGTCTGGCCCACCGCCAATCAGCCCCGTATTGGCGAAGTGATGCTCCAGATAAACCTCAATGTGGAAATGCCCAACCTCAGGAAGGGTCTCATCATCTATAACTTCGCGGAATGCATGGCGCATTCGCTGTTTCAACGGCACTGAAGCGTCAAGTTTGTGCAATGATGTCTGATACTTGTTGAAGGCTGGTTGACTCCCAATCCACGCGTTCTGCTGATCTACGTGGACACTACCACCCTTGATCAAAGTGATTCTGGGTGATCTTTCAACTGATTCACAAAGAATGAACTCACATGCCAGGCCGGATTCATTGTGAACTTTGCAAAGTTATATGACTAAACAAGGCGTGTCCCACTCTCGTATATTGCTGTCCATGAAATTTTTCAGAAATTTCGTTGCGTGAAGGGAGTTCCCAGCGAAAGAAAGACAGATATGGGGATGAAGTATTACAGTTTTGAGCAACCCACCAACCATATCATTTTGACGAAGTGAGCGCTCATTTACGGTGCCAAAGCTATCGATGACTTTGGAGTCTGATTGGACGAAGACTTCGTGATCTTCCTTTCGGCAAACGACAAGCGTGATGCGAACTCTCCTACTGATAACGTTGTTTTGCTTTTATCCGGCACCCAACAGCAATTGCCTTACAAGCTCGTGTCTTGAAGTTCAGCGTATATCAATGTGGCTTGGGAAGCGGCGGAGGCGTCTATTTGACCAAAGCTATTATCGGCCGATCGCGCAGAGAAAGTCAAAGTGGGCTCGAAGCGAACCTTGGATACTTTTGCAAGCAGAGGGCAGGTAACTCCGCCCTCCGTCCACTCAGCCCAACTGCACCAGCGCATGCCGCTTCTTACCCGCGCTCAGCTTGATCGGGGAGGCCAAGGCGGTCGCGTCAATCATCATGCCGGCATCGGTCAGCGGCTCGTCATTGATCCGCGCGCCATTTTCCGAGATCAGGCGCTTGGCCTCTTTCCCGGAACCCGCGAGACCCGATTTTACGATCAACTGAACGATGGACATGCCGTCACCGATCTCCTCAGCGCTGAGCGTCAGGGTTGGTAGATCGTCCCCGATACCGCCTTTTTCAAAGACCTCACGGGCGGTCGCCTCGGCTGCCTTGGCCGCATCTTCACCGTGCAGCAGGGTCGTTACCTCGTTGGCAAGGCGGATCTTGGCCTCGTTGATCTCAGACCCTTCAAGCGCGCCCAGACGGTCGCATTCGTCAATCGGCAGTTCGGTGTACAATTTCAGGAAACGGCCCACGTCAGCGTCAGTCGTGTTGCGCCAGAACTGCCAGAACTCATAGGGTGACAGCATGTCAGGGTTCAACCAGATCGCGCCGGATTGCGATTTACCCATTTTTTTGCCGTCAGATGTGGTCAGCAACGGCGACGTCAGGCCATAGACTTCGCCATCGATCACCCGGCGGGTCAGGTCGATACCGTTAACGATATTGCCCCATTGATCCGATCCGCCCATTTGCAGGATACAGCCATAGCGGCGGTGAAGCTCCATGAAATCATAGGCTTGCAGGATCATGTAGTTAAACTCGAGGAAAGAAAGCGACTGTTCGCGGTCAAGCCGTGACTTTACGCTTTCGAACGACAGCATCCGGTTGATCGAAAAATGCCGCCCGATGTCGCGTAGAAAATCGAGGTAGTTCAAACTGTCCAGCCATTCGGCGTTGTTGACCATCTGTGCGTCAGATGGACCGTCGCCATAGGTCAGGTAGGCGCTGAACACTTTTTTAATGCCGCTGATGTTGTCGTCGATCTGTTCAGGCGTCAGCAGGGGGCGCTCGTCCGCGCGAAACGACGGGTCGCCCACCTTGGTGGTGCCGCCGCCCATCAGGGTGATCGGCTTGCCGCCAGTCTTTTGCAGCCAGCGCAACATCATGATCTGGATCAGCGATCCGACATGCAGGGACTTGGCAGTCGCATCAAATCCGATATAGCCGGGTTGCGCGCCCTTGAGCAGCGCCTCGTCAAGGCCTTGATAATCCGTGCAGTCGGCAAGAAAGCCGCGCTCCATCATGATGCGGATAAATTCGGATTTGGGGTGGTATGTCATGGCGCTTGCCCTCAGCTTGGGTGGTGGTGCACTCTATAGGTGCTGAGCAGACAAAGGAAAAGGCCATGAATAAGGCCCATGGAAATCGGATCGCAAAAACCGGCGTGCTGCGGGCCGCTGGCGCGATGAGCGGCACGTCTCTGGACGGGGTCGATGTGGCTGTGATCGACACGGATGGCCACGATATCATGGGCTTTGGTTCGTCGGGATACCGCGAATATACGGCCGATGAACGCAAAGTGATTGCTGCAGGTTTCGGCAAGTGGTCTGGCGCAGAGGTGCAGGCGGCAACACAAGTGATCGAGGCCGCGCATCTGGAGGTCTTGCGAGATTTTACGGATGTGGATGTGATCGGTTTTCACGGTCAGACCCTGGCCCATGCGCCACGCCAACAGGGCACATTGCAAGTTGGCGACGGTGCCGCCTTGGCTGATGCGCTGGCCACGCCTGTGGTCTGGGATTTTCGCAGTGCTGATGTGGAGCTGGGTGGCGAAGGTGCGCCCTTGGCCCCGTTCTTCCACCACGCCTGTGCGCGCTATGCGGGGCTGACCGGACCCGTGGCGTTCTTGAATTTGGGCGGTGTTGGCAATTTGACATGGGTTGATCCTGCCATTGCGCAGCCCCATGCAGATGGGGCGTTGCTGGCGTTTGATACGGGCCCTGCAAATGCGCCGATCAACGATCTGATGCAGTCGCGGCTGGGGCTGGCCTATGACAAGGGGGGCGCGGTTGCGTCGAAAGGGACGGTGGAAACCGGCGCGCTTGAGCTGTTCCTGGCAGAGCCATATTTCGCAAGAATGCCGCCGAAGTCACTGGACCGTAACGATTTTGCCGAAATGGTGGCGCTGGTGGGCGAACTGTCGGATGCCGATGCCGCCGCCACCCTGACTGCCATGTGCGCCGCTGGCGTGGCCGAGGCAATGGAACATTGCCCGCGCTTGCCGGACCGTGTTTTGGTCACGGGCGGCGGGCGTCATAACCCGGTGTTGATGGAGATGCTGGCCGTCAGCCTTGATTGCCCCGTGGCCCCCATCGAGGACATCGGGTTGGACGGTGACATGCTTGAGGCGCAAGCTTTCGGCTATCTGGCGGTTCGCGTGGCCCGTGGGCTGCCCACATCGTGTCGCAGCACAACTGGCGTGCGCGCAGCAGTGGGCGGCGGAACTGTTAGCATACCTACAATCTTCAATCTATAAACGGCAGCGTTGAAGAAGAAATATCGCAGCGATCCGGCGGGCTAAGGTGTTTATCCGGCTTGCATTTCCCGCCTCGGTAGCGGTGGCGGCAGTTTGTGGCCGCTGTGCGCATGAACGCGGCGTTCGGGGCCCCCAAAAGCACCATCCAGCTAAGCCTGAAAGCGCCCAAAGGCGATCCTGACATGATCCGGATCGGTTTTAGAAAGGTCTCGTTGCTGACGCGTATCAACGGTTAAGCCGCGTCCTGATTGGATGCGGCAGGGGGATACCACGCCAATCACGAAATCACCAAGCCACAAAAAAGCGCGCAATCCTGCGCGCTTTTCTTGTTTTTGTAACCAAAGGATGGGTGCTGGCTCTGCGGCTTAGCCCTTGAGAATCGAGCGGCCCGCATATTTTGCTGTGATGCCAAGCGCCTCTTCGATCCGGATCAGCTGGTTGTACTTGGCCAAGCGGTCCGACCGCGACAGCGACCCGGTTTTGATCTGACCACAGTTCGTGGCAACAGCAAGATCGGCAATCGTAGTGTCTTCTGTCTCGCCCGAGCGGTGGGACATCACGTTGGTATAGCCTGCGCGGTGTGCCATTTCGACGGCTTGCAGGGTTTCGGACAGGGTGCCGATCTGGTTGACCTTGACCAGCATGGAATTGGCGCAGCCGCGCTGGATGCCATCGGACAAACGGGCAGGGTTGGTGACGAACAAATCATCGCCCACCAGCTGGATCTTGTCACCCAGACGTTCTGTCAGAAGCTTCCAGCCGTCCCAGTCATCTTCGGACATGCCGTCTTCGATCGAGATGATCGGATAGTCGGCACACAGCGCTGCCAGATAGTCGACATTTTCCGCGCTGCTCAGCTTTTTGTGCTCGCCGGACAGGACATACTGGCCCTCTTCGTAATATTCGGTCGCGGCACAATCGAGCGCGAGATAGATTTCCTCGCCCGGCTTCAAACCGGCTTTTTCGATGGCTTTCATCACAAAATCAAGCGCTTCGCGGGTGGAGCTGAGGTTGGGCGCAAAGCCGCCTTCGTCGCCGATACCGGTCGAAAGCCCTGCGGCGGTCAGTTCTTTCTTGAGGGTATGGAACACCTCGGCACCCATGCGGATGGCCTCGCGGATGTTGTCCGCAGCGACCGGCATGATCATGAATTCCTGAATATCAATCGGGTTGTCCGCGTGTTCGCCACCATTGATGATGTTCATCATCGGGACAGGCAACATCCGCGCAGACGTACCGCCGATATACCGAAACAACGGCTGAGAACAGTAATCCGCAGCGGCTTTGGCAGCTGCAATGGACACGCCAAGGATCGCGTTGGCCCCCAGACGTTCCTTGTTGTCGGTACCGTCCAGTTCGATCATGATACCGTCGATTTCGACCTGCTCAGTCGCGTCGATGCCTACCAGTGCCTCGGCGATTTCACCGTTCACTGCCGCGCAAGCTTCCAGCACACCTTTGCCCATATAGCGGTCTTTATCGCCATCGCGACGCTCCATGGCTTCGTAGGCACCGGTCGATGCACCCGACGGCACGGCTGCGCGGCCCATGGTGCCATCTTCAAGTGTTACGTCGACCTCAACGGTGGGGTTGCCCCGGCTGTCCAGAATTTCGCGGGCGTGGATGTCGATGATGGTGCTCATGGTCTGATTATCCCTTTGCGGATGGCGGTTTGGCGGTGTTTAGCGTGATCATGGGAGGATGAAAAGCGCTTCAACCCGCGAGTTTTACTTTGCGTTCACGCCATACCGTATAGATGCCTGACGCCACAATGATGGTTGCGCCAACATAGGTCAGCATATCCGGCCGTTCGCCAAAGATGGCGATGCCGACGACCATGGCAAACAGCAAGCGGGCATAGCGGAATGGCGTCACAAAGCTGATTTCGCCCACGCGCATGGCCGCGACGATGCCGTAATAGGCGACCATGCCGATGGCGAGGGCAGACGCCATATAGACACATTGCAGGCCCGTCATGGCGACAAAAGAAGTGCCCGTGCCCAGCATGTACAGCAGGCTGGCGGGAACGAGGGCGATAAAAGCGAGAAAAGACAGCTGGAAGCTTGACGTGCTTTTGGGCACGCGCCGCGTTGCCAGATCACGCATCGACAAGCCAAAAACCCCCAAAACGGCCAGAAGCGACAGAGCCTGAAAGCTTTCCATGCCGGGACGGATGATCAAAATCACACCGAACAGGCCGACCAAAATCGCGCTCCACCGGCGCCAGCCGACAGGATCGCCCAAGAAAAGAGCCGCCCCGAGAGTTACAACCAACGGCGTGGCTTGCAAGATCGCAGATGCAGATGAAATCGGCGTCAGTACGATTGCAGACACGAAAGCCAGCGTTCCAACGATTTCACCCAAAGCCCGCAGCAGGATCGGCGGGGTCAGCATTGCGCGTTCAAACAGGGGCTGTTTTTTGGCAATCATCAGACCGCCAAAGCAGATTGATCCGCCGACCCCGAGCACAAAGATAATTTGCCCGATGGGGATCTCGGATCCCATCAGCTTGATGAACATATCCTCGATCGCAAAGCCCAACATCGATAAAACCATAAGAATGGCGCCGCGCAGATTGTCCATTTGGATGCCTCGGATGACTGAATTGGTCTGACCCATGCCGATTTGCCGGGTGATGCGCAAGGGCGCGGGGTATCGGTCGCCAGTATCTGGTCGTTTGGCGCGCCCGGTGCTAGCACGGTGGAATGAAATGGCCCAATCCCTCGTCTGATCTGATCACAACCGCTTTGACCGTTGCCGTTGGCGCGATTGGCGCGCTGATCGGCTGGGCTGTGGGGGCACCGATATATCTTTTGATCGGCCCTGCGGTGTTGGTGTCACTGGCCGGGCTGGCGGGGCTGAAGATGGGCATTTCGCTCTCGGTGCGCAACGCGTGTTTTGTGGTCATCGGGCTGGCCGTCGGGGCGGGGTTCGACCGCAGCGCATTGGATGCGATGATCCGCTGGCCCTTGGCTTTTGTCGTTGTTGTACTGTTGATCTGGGGGATGCTCGCGCTTAGCCGCTGGTTGCTCAGTCGGTATTTCGGGTTTGACCGACGCTCGGCGCTCTTGGCAGCGGCCCCGGGCCACCTAAGCTTTGTTCTCGCCATGGCGGCTGAGGCGGGGGATAATGTGGTGCGCGTATCGACGACCCAATCGGTGCGCCTGTTGTCTCTGACCTTGGTGGTGCCGTTTGTGGCGCTGTCGATGGGGGTTGATCTGGGCGGATCTATCGTACCGCAGGGGGCATTGATGGGCGCGGGGCTGACCGTGGTGTTGCTGGCATTTGGCGTCGGGGCAGGGCTGCTGCTTGGTCGGTTGAACGTGCCTGCACCGATGTTGATCGGCCCGATGCTGGTGTCGGCACTGGGGCATTTGACGGAAATCGCGCCGGGGGTTTTACCCATATGGCTTGTGTTGCCAGCCTATCTGGTGTTGGGCGCGCTGATCGGGACGCGGTTTTCCGGCGTCAGCATGGACGATCTTGGCAAGGGGCTGGCGGCAGGTCTTGCGGTGACCGGTGTAGCCGTCGGGCTGGCATTGCTGGCGGCGGTTCCGGTCGCACTGGCCCTTGGGGTGCCCTTGGCCCATGTTCTGGTCGCCTTTGCGCCAGGGGGATTCGAGACGATGATCGCCATGGGCGCAGTCCTTGGCGTTGTACCGGGGTTCGTCGCGGCCTGTCATATGATGCGGATCTTTGTCCTAAGCGTGCTTTTGCCGCTGATGCTGGCGCGCAGCGACCCGCGTTAGGCAAGTTTTCGGCGCGGCGGTTGACTTTGCCCGCCAAAGCGCCCATTTGACCCTCAAGCGATGTCTTCTGCCGCGTGAGCAGTCAGCCCTTTGACCATCCGGTCATCATCTTGCTGAGAGAAAAGGCCGCCGATGTTCCCAAAATCACGCGTGGGGCCAAACGCAACAGACAGGGTGTTGGCATTAGGCTGGCCCCTGCGATCTGCTTTGCGTCCCTCGCGGTTTAGCCCCAATTCGGGGTGCCGCGTGATTTAGACGGGTCCGGCGCTTGTGCTGTGGCCCTCGGAAAGACGACAGAATATGAGCGATTTTGAAATGATGGGCCTGCCACGCCGTTTGGTCAAAGCATTGACCAACATGGGCATGACAGACCCGACCCCGATCCAGAAACAAGCGATCCCCCATGCCATGAACGGCCGCGACGTGATGGGCCTTGCCCAGACCGGCACCGGTAAGACGGCGGCATTTGGCGTCCCTTTGGTTGCCCAGATGCTGGAAATGGAAGCCCGCCCCGAACCGCGCACCGTGCGTGGCCTTGTGCTGGCACCGACCCGCGAACTGGCCAACCAGATCATGGAAAACCTCAAAGGGTTCTGCGAAGGCACGCAGTTGAAAACGATGATGGTCGTGGGCGGTCAGTCGATCAACCCACAGATCAAACGGATGGAACGCGGCGTTGACCTGTTGGTCGCCACGCCGGGTCGTTTGCTTGACCTGATGGACCGTCGCGCAGTGCTACTGCACAAAACCACGTTTCTGGTGCTGGACGAAGCGGACCAGATGCTTGACATGGGCTTTATCCATGACCTGCGCAAAATCGCGTCCGTCCTACCCAAAGAACGCCAGACCATGTTGTTTTCGGCGACCATGCCCAAGCTGATGAACGAAATCGCCAACAGCTATCTGATCAGCCCGATCCGTATCGAGGTATCGCCTCCCGGCAAGGCTGCCGACAAAGTGACGCAAGAAGTCCACTTTATCGCCAAAGCCGAAAAGAAAGCCCTGCTGATCGAACTGCTGGGCAAGCACACCGAAGAACGCGCATTGGTCTTTGGCCGTACGAAACACGGCTGTGAAAAGCTGATGAAGGACTTGGTCAAAGCTGGTTTCAAAGCCGCCTCAATCCACGGCAACAAAAGCCAGGGCCAGCGTGACCGCGCGATTGAATCCTTCAAAAAAGGCGAGATCACCGTGCTGGTCGCCACAGATGTGGCCGCACGTGGTTTGGACATTCCCGATGTAAAGCACGTCTATAACTACGAATTGCCCAACGTCCCCGACAACTATGTTCACCGCATTGGCCGCACGGCCCGCGCGGGCAAAGACGGGGCAGCGATTGCATTCTGCGCGCCTGACGAGATGGGTGAACTCAAGGACATCCAAAAGACCATGAAAATCTCGATCCCGGTGGCCTCTGGCCGCCCATGGGAAGCGATGGAAGAACCCGCCAAGCCAAAGGGCCGTGGGGGGCGTGGCCGCGGTGGCCGTCCGGGTGGCAACGCAGGCGGCGGCCGTCCCGGTGGCGGCGGTGGTGCTGGCAAACCCGCAGGCGAGGGCGCATCGCGTCGCCGTCGCAAACCCAGTGGTGGCGGCGCGCCCGGCGGTCAACGCGCGGCGTGAACCTAACCTTTCGAAAACTGACGCTTGGCGTCCTTTACTTCGCGGTGGCGCTGCTTGTTGCAGTGCCACCCGTGGTGATGATGGCGTCAATCACCTCTTGCACTGACGCGCCCTGTGCGGTCACCTCGCGGCAGTTCTTCACTGCGGACGCAGCTCTGATGTGGTTATTGCCCTTTAGCATCGCAGCCGTACTCTTGGCGCTGGCCTTTAAGCTGAAGAACCGCCGCTAATCATTTCCAAATGGTCTAAAATCCTCGCCCGCAGGGCGAAACCGGCAACAGGGGCTGCAAATGCTACGGTGCCGGTGCAGACGCCGCGCCTTCTTGGCCGCGTACGACCCGCCCCAAGACCAGCATCAGACCGAACCCGATCGCAGCCAGCACAACCACAGCGGCAATCAGCGGGGTGATCGTGCCGTTGAACAACAACCCGACGGGCGATGCGATAAGAGCGGCCAGAACGGTCGACACAGCCCCGATCACCGATGCTGCCATGCCCGCGATATGGCCCAACGGCTCCATCGCGAGGGCATTCAGGTTCCCCATAACCAAGCCTGCTTGGAAAAACAGACATGCCTGCCAGACAAGGAAAAAGTAAAATCCGAATGGTTCGGGCAGATCCCCTAAACCAAGGCCAAGCATAATGCCTGACAGGATAATCTGCGCCCCCAGCGTAATCGTTACCAACCGCTGCATGCCATACCGGACGACCAAAAGCGCGTTCAACAAGCTGGATGTGCCGGACACGATCGCGATGACCCCGAACCAGAACGGAAAACTGGCCGCACGGTCATAGACTTGATCATAGATCGGCTGCACCAGCATCAGCGTCGCAAAGAGGATCGCCATCGCCAGCGTCTGCACCATAATCGACAGGCAGACCATCGGATTGCTGAACACTTCTTTCAGCGCGCGCCACAACAAGGGCAACCGTAACGGCCGTCTGTCTGATTTGGGCAAGGTCTCGGGCAGACGCGCCCACAGCCACACCATCAAAATCACCGCAAACACGACGAAAGCCGCGAAAATCCCGCGCCAGTTGGAAAAGCTGACAATCACGGCACCAATGGCAGGGGCAAAGGCGGGCACGATCACAAAGATCATCATCACAAAAGACATGATCTTGGCCATCTGACGCCCCGAAAACAGATCGCGGATGATCGCGAGGGAAACGACCCGCGGGCCAGCGGCCCCGATGCCCTGAACCACGCGCGCAGCCAACATCACCTCAAGCGATTGGCTGGCCCAAGCCACAAATGTGGCGGCAATATAAAGGGCAACCCCGGCATAAACCACATTCTTGCGCCCGAATGCATCAGACAGCGGCCCCATGAAAAACGTCCCCAGCCCAAGGCCAAGGACGAAAGACGTCAGGATCAGCGGCACTCGTTCCGGCGTCGCAGGGGCCAGATCTGCGGCAATCTGGGGCAGGGCGGGAAGCATCGCGTCGGTAGAAAAGGCGATGGTCGCGAACATCATCGCAATCAGCGCGATAAACTCAGTGCGCCCCATCTGAAAATCAACTTTTTCCGATTGCATAGGGGCCGCTCCGCAGATTTCGGGCACCCAAAGTGCCCGTTCGGCCAACGTTTAGCGGGCAGGCCCCGACAGTACAATTGCCAAGAACGCACATCAACTGTGAAGCAGCGCTGCCTCAGGCGGACTTGGCCATCGGTTCGACCCAAGTGGGGGGCAACTCCGAAGGAAAGTGAACGACTTGCACAATCTCGTTCAACGCATCGCAGCTGGGTTCCATGCCATTTCTGACTGCGAAAACCGCGATGTCATAGTTCACAATGTCGGTCAGCCGCTGGTCCCAGCTTTCAAGCGCGATCACACGCGACACAAAGCGGCAGCTTTCGAGCACGGCGCGCCGCGCCGAGAATGACGCCTTTGCCGGATGTTCCATCTGAGCGCAAAATGCGTCCGTGGCACAGCCGACGATCAAGTCACTGCCAAGGGCGGACAAGCGGCCAAGCCAGCGCGCGTGATCTGCGCTGAAGCCGTCAAAGCAGCCATAGGTCAGCACACTGCGCAGGGGCGGCGCGCAAACCTTCCTGACTTCTGTCACCGACAGCGCAGATGTCACGCCAAAGCTTGGATTTGCCTGTGCCGATCGGGCAGCCCCAAAGGCTGCTTTTCTTCGATGTATCATTATGCCCGCTCAATATTACCCAGGGTCTGCGCCCTATTATTGAGGTGATTCTATGCGGGCTTCCCCGCAAAAGCAAAGCGTTTCTGACACTATTGTCCCGACAGGCTTGGCGTCAGGCTTTGGCGCGCAGTTCGGCCAGTACATGCGTCCACAACTCTGGCGGCTGCGCACCGGGTACGGCATGCTGGCCCGCGACGATAAAGGTCGGGACCGAATTGATCCCCATGCTGCGGCTGTGAGCATCGCGGTCGCGGATCGACTGGACGTCGGCATCGCTGGCCAGCAGCCGCGAGATCAGCGCTGCATCCAGCCCGATCCCGTCCGCAATATCGGACAGCACTTCGAGGTCGCCAATATCGCGCGCCTCGACGAAATAGGATTTGAACAAGGCCGACACCGCCGCTGTCTGACGCCCCTCGATCCCGGCCCAATGGATCAGACGATGCGCGTTCAGGGTGTTTGGCGTGCGTTTCATGTCTTCGAAATTGATGGTCAGCCCGGCATTTTTGGCATGTTCGACAACGGGTGCATAGGCTTTGACGGCTGCTTCCTTCCCGCCAAACTTGCCTTCCAGATAGGCGCGGCGGTCCATGCCGCCCTCGGGCATATCGGGATTCAGCTGAAACGGATGCCATTCGATGATAAAAGGGTGGTCAGGTTCGGCGCTTAGCGCGCGGTCCAGATGCGCCTTGCCGATATAGCACCACGGGCAAATCGGGTCGGACATGATATCAAGTTTAACGGTATCGGTCATTTTTGCGCCTCATAGGCCGCACGCAACGCGCGTCGCAGCAATTTGCCGTTCGCACCCATGGGCAGCTCCGGCACGTGAACATAAAGGCGCGGCTGTTTATAGCGCGCCAAGTTATCTTGTGCATAAAGCGCCAGGGCAGCATCGTCCAGCGCGGTATCTGCCGTATAAAAGGCAGCGATTACGGTGACATCGGCGCGCACGGTGACTTCGGTGGCCCCGACGGCGGTAATGCCGGGAAATTTGGCAAGGCTTTGTTCGACCTCAATCGGGGATACGCGAAAGCCACCCGCATTCATCATGTCGTCATTGCGCCCCAGATAGGTGATCTGGCCATCCTCGCCCATCACCCCCTGATCGCCGGTCATGAACCAGTCGCCTTGATACTTGGCGGCAGTCTGGTCCGGCGCGCCAAGATACCCCAGCATCAGTCCCGGATCGCTTTTGTGCACAGCGATTGTGCCTTCGGTCCCGTTTGGCACAGGGCCATCGTCGCCGACCAATGCAATGTGACGGCCATTTTGCGGTCGTCCCAAGGTGCCCGGCCGTGCCGGAGTAGTGGGCGAGGCCGAGATAAACGTAGAACATTCCGACATGCCGTAAGCTTCGAATATCGGCAGGCCAGTGGCCGCATTCCACCCATGGCGCAGGCTTTCGGGCAGCTTTTCCCCGGCACTTAACCCATGGCGCAAATGGGGCAGGTCCAGATGGCTGTGGTGCTTGAGGATCTGGCGGTACACCCCTGGTGCAGCTGCAAATATCGTCGCCTGATACTGTTGCATCATCCCGGGCAGCGCGGCGGGCGGGATGCCTGCGGCAGGGATCAACGCGGTCGCGCCCATTGTCCATGGGTCCATCAGGCCTGTGCCCAACGTATAGGTCCAGTTGAACGCGCCTGCATGCATGACGCGGTCGTCTGCCCGCAGCCCGTACCAGCCGTCAAACATCATCTGCCGCGCCCAGATCGCGCGATGCGCATGCATCACCGCGCTGGGTTTACCCGAAGTTCCAGATGTATAGATGATATAGCCCAGCCGGTCCGGATCCCCCATGTGCCAATCCGCAGGGGGCAGATCGCGCATGGCACGCAGGGCATCCAGCGTCACCGTCTGCGCGGAGTCGGGGCATGCCACATCGGGATCGCGCAAAATCGCTTTGGGGCCAAGCGTGGTGATCATCGACGCGACCTCGCCTGCGGTCAACGCCGCCGCTGTGGGGACCGGCACCAGACCAGCAGCCAGCGCGCCCAGATAGGCCAGCGGGAAATCCACAGTATTGCCCAAGCGCATCAATACAATGTCGCCCGGTTCCAGCCCTAATGCCAATAGCCCCGTCGCCGTCCCCCGAACGGCAGCCTCCAACGCGGCAAAGCTCCAATCCTCGGATCCCTGCGGCCCGACCACACAAAGTGCTGTTTTATCCCCAAGCGGTGTTGCCTGCGCCATCACATGGGCAGCCATATTGAACGGGGCGGGGCAGGGTTTGAACCCGTGTGCAGCTAAGATGGATGTCATGGCCCATCGCTAGCGTGACCTCTGACCCGTTGCAAGCCACATGGAGGGGCGCTAGAAGCAAACGCATGTCCGATGAAGCCCCCAAATCGATGATCCAGATCGCCCGCGAAAGCGGCGAGGCGGAAACCGCACCCCCCGTTGACCTAGGTGCGCGGGTCCGCGAGCTGCGCAAAGCGCGCAACTGGACGCTGGAACAGGCCGCTAATCAAGCAGGGTTGGCGCGGTCAACCCTGAGCAAAATCGAAAACGGGCAAATGTCGCCCACCTATGATGCGCTGAAAAAGTTGGCGACCGGGCTTGAAATCTCGGTGCCGCAGCTGTTCACACCACCCTCGGCGGGCCAGATCAACGGGCGCATGGCGGTCACCAAATCGGGCGAGGGTGCCGCCAAAGCCACCACAACCTATGAACATGAACTGCTGGCCGATACCTTGCGCAAAAAGCAGATGCTTCCTTACCGTGCCCGCATCCGTGCGCGCAAAATGGAAGAATTCGATGGCTGGGTCCGCCACGACGGCGAAGAGTTTCTGTATGTGCTGACAGGTGTCATTCAGCTTTACACTGAATTCTACGAACCCGTTGAAATGCGCCGCGGCGACAGCGCCTATTACGACGCGACCATGGGCCACAACGTGGTTTCGACCAGCGAAGAAGACGCGACCATACTTTGGGTCACCTCGCTCACGTAACCCGCAGCCCGATCTTCATTTTGCCTGTTAAACTCTCCCCGAAGGGCCGTTCAGCCTCGCGCGCTCAGGGCAGCGGTTTGGCTGTACCCCGCGAAAATCAGCGGTTGGGATCAATCCACCAGACCTCGGGCATATAGTTTGGCCCATCGCCGTAAAGCGGCACGTGGTCGGGATATTTCAGAGCTGCGATATGCGCGATGCGATCCTGGGTGAATTGCCAAAACGGAATCACATACCGCCCCGCCGTCAACACACGGTCCAGCGCACGGGTTGCAGTGGTAAACTCTTGCGTGCTTTTCGCCCCGACCATCCGGTCAATCAGCGCATCAATCGCGGGTGATTTCACCCCCATCAGGTTGCGGCTGCCGGGTTGGTCTGCGGCCTCGGACCCCCAGTAATAGCGCTGTTCGTTGCCCGGGCTCAGTGACAATGCGCGGCGAAAGATCGCCATGTCGAAGTCGAACTCGTTGTTGCGCGCCACGAACTGCGCGTCATCCACGGCATCTACTGTGGCCTCTATCCCCAACCGCTTGAGCGCTTGGATATAAAGCTCGGCGATGGCCATGTTTTCAGTGCTGCCCTTGGACAGCAAGATGGCAAAACTCAGCGGTTTGCCGGCGTTGTTGCGCATGGTGCCGTCTTGCGCGGTAAACCCTGCGTCTTCCAGCGCCTGCATTGCAGCGCGAATTCCTGCACGGTTGCGTGCCGATCCGTCGGACACAGGCAGGGCATAGCCCTGTATCGTGCCTTCGGGCAAAATGTCTTTGAAGGGGGCCAACATTTCGGCCACTTCGGCGTTGGCAGGCCCCGGTTCCATCGCGAGTGGAGAATTCGAAAAATAAGACGTGATGCGTGGCTGCGACCCCCCGGTCAGAGTTTCATTGATATATTCAAAGTTGAACGCGGCAATCAGCGCCTCGCGCACGCGGATATCGTCAAAAGGTGCGCGCCGTGTGTTCATCACAAAGCCGGTCATGCCCGACGGTTTCTGGTGCTGGAAGGTAGATTTTACCACATCGCCGCGCTGAACGGCCGGAAAATCATATTGCGTGGCCCAGGTTTCGGCGTTGAATTCCCGAATGGCCGAGATTTCCCCCGCCTTGAACCCTTCAAACAGGACGTTGGCGTCACCGTAAAAATCCAGTTTGATCTGGTCGATGTTGTGGGTGCCTTGGCGAATGGGAACGTCTTTGCCCCAATAATCAGCATTGCGGGTCAGGGTTACCTGACGCCCTGCTTGATAATCGGTGACAGTATAGGGTCCGCTGCCCATTGGAATGTCGGCAAGCGGTGCATTGGCGAAATCACGTCCATCCCATTGGGCTTTGCTCAGGATCGGGCGCATGCCAGCCAAAAGCGCCAGTTCGCGGTTTTCGGTGTTAAACGTCATCCGCACATTGCGCGGTCCGGTTTGTTCCAGAGCTTCGATTTGTGCCCGCAGCCCATGATAGCGCGGATGGCCTTCGCTCCCAAGCAGATCAAAGCTAAAGATCACGTCCTCGGGGGTCACGGGTGTCCCGTCCGCGAATCGTGCCTCGGGCCTAAGGGTGAATTCCACCCACGAACGGTCCTCTGCGACGTCTATCGATTCGGCCAAAAGACCGTAAAGTGCAAAGGGTTCGTCCCAAGATCGCCCCATCAAGGTCTCGTGGGTAAAAAAAGCGAGCTGCCACGGTGCGGTGCCTTTTCGTACGAAAGGATTAAGGCTGTCAAAGCCGCCGGTGTTGCCCAGTACGATCGCTCCGCCCTTGGGCGCATCGGGGTTGGCATAAGGCAGCGACACAAAATCCTGTGGTAGCGCAGGGGTGCCATACATAGATATCCCGTGCACCGGTTCCGCTTGCGCGCTGCCGAAGCAAAGAATCAGTGAAGAAACTGCCGCAACTGCCCGACAGCTTTGGAAAAAATATGAAGCCATTTTCGAAACAATCCTGCTCTGCCCTTGTTTTATTGGTCGAAGTCTTAACGGCGCAAGCAGGGGTTATCAAACTTTAAGCTTGGATTGCGCCGCCATATTGCGTATAAAGATCTCACTGCTCGATAGGTTTCTTGCCTGTATGAAACCTGCCTCAATAACTTAACGTCCGCTTCGTGCGGACGTTTTTTTTTGCCACGAGTGTCAGCAGATTTCGGCCAGAACCTTGGGGGCCACCAAAGCTTTACCCATTTTCTTTGCAGACGCGGCGCTGCATGATGCAGTCGCAGAAACCGCAGGAGAAGACTATGGCCTATAGCATCGATCTAACTGGAAAAACCGCCGTCATCACGGGTTCAAATTCGGGCATTGGCCTTGGGGTCGCCTGGGGGCTGGCGCGCGCAGGGGCGGACGTTGTGCTGAATTCCTTTACTGACCGGGATGAGGACCACGCACTCGCGGAAAAAATCGCGCAAGAAACCGGTGTCAAAGCACGCTACATCAAAGCAGACATGTCAAAGGCGGACCAATGCCGCCAGTTGATCGAGGATGCAAAGGTCTGCGATATATTGGTCAACAACGCGGGCATCCAACACGTTGCCCCCATCCCCGATTTCCCAATGGAAAAATGGGATGCGATTATCGCCATCAACCTGAATTCGGCATTTCACACCTCGGCAATCGCCTTGCCAATGATGCGCGCCGCAGGCTGGGGCAGGGTCATCAATATCTCGTCGGCCCATGGTCTGACCGCATCGCCCTACAAATCCGCCTATGTCGCGGCCAAGCACGGGATTGTCGGGCTGACCAAAGTCACAGCACTTGAAACAGCCAAAGAGCCGATCACCTGCAACGCCATTTGCCCTGGATATGTCCTGACCGATATCGTGGAGAAACAAATTCCGGACACGATGAAGGAATATAGCATGACCCGCGAAGAGGTGATCAAGAACGTTATGCTTGAACGCCAACCCAGCAAGGAATTTGCCACGGTCGAACAATTGGGCGGCACGGCGACGTTCCTGTGCTCGGATGCTGCAGCGCAAATTACGGGCACAACGCTCAGCGTTGATGGCGGCTGGACCGCGCTTTAAGAATTTAATGCCTTCGGCGAGGATATTTAAGATCCAGAGAAAATGGGACCGCCTCTATTCCTTCTCTGGCTCTTAAATATCCTCGCCGAAGGCTTCAGTTTTCTCGATCTCGCGCGGCGTTTTTACATCTGGGCGATACAGTTAACCCGCAGGCATCCCCAGTTTATTCATTCCCCTTCGAGCCCGACGCGCGCAACCACGCCTAGATTGTCCGGACAGATTTCGATCGGCTACATCGACATGGTCGATTAGCGCTATTCTGTGATCTTGGATAGATGTCCGGTTAGCGGCTGGACTATTCAGGTGGTGTGTCTGAATTCTTGTCTACGGGCAAAGGCCGATCTGGCGGGTAAACAAGCCCGGCTGAAATAACCAGTTTCGCCGCGTCCTCTACGGACATGTCCAGTTCTATGATGTCGCTTTGCGGGAAGAACAGCAAGAAACCCGAAGTGGGGTTGGGCGTGGTTGGTACGAATACGCCGACCAGATTGGTATCCGCTCCGTTTCTTCTGCCAATTTCGCCCTTCGCCGGGATTGAGATAAACCCAAGCGCCCAAGAGCCTTTGCGGGGGTATTCCACCATGCAGGCAGTTTCAAAGCTGCGCTCTGACTGGGCAAAGATCGTTTCGGAGATTTGTTTGATGCCCGAATAGATTGTGCGCACGACAGGGGTGCGTTGCACCAGCCCTTCGGCAAAGCGGATAAAGGACCGTCCAATGATGCCTTTGGCAAGCCAGCCGATGATGATCGTGAACAGCAGGAAAATTATCACCCCGATGCCGCGCACGTTGATTTGTGACGACGGGTCGAGCCCGAAATAGGTCTGGACCAATCTGTCGGGGTGGTAGGCCAAGGGGACCATGGGCAGTACGATCCCGTCGATCCAGCCTACCACGCTCCAGATCAGCCACATGGTCAGACCGACGGGGGCAATCACCACCAGACCCGTCAGAAACGATGCACGCAGCCGCGCAAACATCGTGCGACGGGGCAAAGGTGGCGTGGGAGGCGTGAAATGCGTGTTCATGTGGGCGCTTTTTTCCGAAATAATCAGTAAACACCAGCTAAGAGCTTTGTGGTGCAGCTACAATGGAGGATGCCAGATTTTTGGGCGCAATCCTGTCAGGGCAACAGGGCCTCCGAAATTTTAGACGCCAGTTGCGCGTTATTGCGCACCAGCGCGATGTTTGCCGTCAGAGACCGGCCTTCGGTCAGTTCAAATATGCGTTGCAGCAGAAAGGGCGTGACGGCCTTGCCGGAAATGCCTTGTTGGTCAGCGTCGGCCTGCGCGCGTGCAATGATCGGTGCCAGATCTGCGGCGGGGATTTCATCTTGAGCAGGGATCGGGTTGGCCACCAGCTGTCCGCCCGGCAGGCCCAGCAGCGCGCGGGTTTTGTGCGCGGCGGCAATCTGTGCAGGATCATCCATGCGCAAGGGCGATTGCAACGGCGAGGT
>NZ_JBFEKM010000076.1:0-19088 GCF_041552635.1 Sulfitobacter sp. | reverse complement strand
GTTATCAGCGTCCAAGATCCGCAACGCGCCTCTGCCCAAGTCAATCGTGCCTTCCCGTTTCCAAACGGCCAAGGTCTTGGAAACAGCCTCGCGGCTGGCACCGACGAATTCGGCAAGCTCTGACTGCGACAGTTTGATGGTCGAAGATTGCACGCCGTGGCCGTCAGCCAGATACAGGATTTTCTGCGCCAAACGCGTTGGCAGGGGCAGAAAAACCTGATCGCGCAACTGCTGGCCCATCCAGCGCATACGCTGTCCGGCAAGCTGGATCATGTCGACCCCAAGTTCGGGTTCATTCCTAAGAGCGGCCAAGACATCGGCGTTTTTGATGCCCCAGACCTTGGTCGGCTCGATCGCCATGACCGTTGCAGTCCGCGGTCCGGGATCAAACAACGCAATTTCGCCGAACATCGCGCCATCTCGCATGACATCAAGGCTCAGCTTGCGCCCGTCTTCCGAAAGCACACTAAATTCAAGCGCACCGGTCGCGATGGCATAAAGGCTGTCGCCGGTATCGCCCTGTTCGAACAACACCTCGCCTTTTTTCAGGGTCTTTTCCTGGGCAAGTTTGATCATCAATGCTTGCAGCGCAATGGATGCAGTCGCCAGAAAGCCCTTGGCGATCAAATTTTGAACTTGGGAAATGTTTGTACCAGTCACGGGAATTTCCCAGATAGATTTTTAACAATGGCGAAAGATGTGCGTTAGCGCGAAAATCCCGAAACCAATTTCTGGTTGGTCGCCCCGAACCCTGCCAAGGCACTCATCACTTCGTCATTTGCAGGCCCATAGACGGTAAAGCGAACAGGGGTAAAAGCGGTCAGAAAACGATCGGCAAACTTCGCACCGAAATTTCCCAGATGCGTCATGACTGCGGCATTGTCGGCATAACGCTCCAGAACGGTGCAGGTGCTGCGGTCTTCGGGCATGTAGTATTCATAGTGCAAGGCACCCGGCTCATCGGCCTGAGTGGCCTTGACCATTTCGTCCAAAAGCGGCTGAACCATCGCGGCTTGCCCTTCTTGAACGTTCATTTCAAGCACCCATTCAATCACGTTACTCATGCCAAAACCCTCCCGTTTCACAGGCAACTTAGCGGTGAAACAATTGAAAAGCCAACAAAGTTATTCGACCAGCAGATGTGTCGCCGCGCGCCCAGTTATTTGTGCACGAACAATTGCCCCTTCGGATTGGGGCTGTGCGAAATGTGTCTCGGTGAACTGGGCTGTCCGGCCCATTGTCGCGCTTTCCATCAAGACGTCGTGCATCCGCCCTTGCTGGGCGTCCAGATGCCGCGCTACTTGCGCGTCCCCGGCAGCACGCAGCCTTGCAGCGCGGTCTTTGATCACAGCACCGTTTACGGGCGGCATGCGCGCCGCCGGGGTGCCTTGGCGGGCTGAGTAGGGGAAGACGTGCAGCCACGTCAAATCGCAGTCCTGTACCAGCTTAAGCGAGTTTTCGAACATTGCTTCGGTCTCCGTTGGGAACCCTGCGATAATATCGGCACCGAACGTCATGTCGGGGCGCAGCTTGCGCGCTTCTTCTGAGAAACGGATCGCATCGTCGCGCAGGTGTCGACGCTTCATCCGCTTGAGGATCATATCATCGCCGTGTTGCAGGCTAAGATGCAGATGCGGCATCAGGCGCTGTTCTGTCGCAATCGCCTGCATGAGGTTGTCATCGACTTCAATCGAGTCGATCGAACTGATCCGAAGGCGGGGTAAGTCTGGCACCAACCGCAAGATCCGCATCACCAGATCACCCAGCTTGGGTTCTGATGGCAGGTCAGCCCCCCAGCTGGTCAGGTCGACGCCGGTTAGAACAACCTCGTTAAAGCCTTTGTCGACCAGGCGTTTGATCTGATCCACCACGACGCCTGCGGGAACCGACCGTGAATTACCGCGACCGTAAGGAATGATGCAAAACGTGCAGCGGTGATCGCAACCGTTCTGGACCTGCACATAGGCGCGGCTGCGCGTGCCAAACCCGTCGATCAGGTGGCCAGCTGTTTCGGTCACCGACATGATGTCATCGACCTGAACGGCCTCTGATTCGCCGATAAAGTCAGCTGCCAACCCCTGCCAAGTAGCGCCGACCATCTTCTCGGTATTGCCGATAACGGCATCGACCTCTGCCATCTTTGCAAAGGTTTCTGGTTCAGTTTGCGCTGCACAGCCCGTCACGATCAATCGAGCATTCGGATTGGCTTTGCGGAGCTTGCGAATGTCTTGGCGCGCTTTGCGCACCGCTTCGGCGGTGACGGCGCAGGTGTTGATGATCACAGCGTCCTTAAGGCCCGCCTGAGCGGCCAGATCCTTCATCGCCTCGGTCTCATAGGCGTTCAGACGGCAGCCGTGGTTCGAGAAAATGGGGGCGGTCATGTCAGGCTGTCCAGAAATTCACGCGACAGCGTGCCACTGAATACATGGGCCGTTGGCCCGGTCATCCAGACCCCGTCGTCGCGCCAGTCGATGTGTAAGGTGCCCCCGTCAAGGTCAATGCGCACCACGCGCCCTGTAAGGCCTCTGCGCGCGGCGGCAACGGCTGTCGCGCAGCTGGACGAGCCGGACGCAAGTGTGACGCCCACGCCCCGTTCCCAGACGCGCATGCGAATGTGATCGGGGCCGATGAGCTGGGCGACCTGAACATTGGTGCGTTCGGGGTAAAGCGGGTGATTCTCGATGCTGGGGCCAAAGTGGGGCAGATCAATCGCGATCACATCGTCCACGAAGAACGTGCAATGCGGGTTCCCCATGCCAGTGGCCGTCGGTGCGCCTTCAATCGGGAGGATCAGCGTATCCATCTCGTGTGCCAGCGGGATTTCGTCCCAGTCAAGCTGGGGCTGGCCCATGTTCACCGCCGTAAGCCCATCGCCCATGTCCTGCGCAGCCAGATCGCCGCGGTCCGTGGTCAGGTGAAGTTGGGTCTTGCCAGTTTCCTGCATCAAAAAGCGCGCGATGCAGCGCGTGGCGTTGCCGCAAGCCGCCGACAGCGAGCCGTCAGAGTTATAGAAGGTTAGATGTGCGTCGCCCGCCCCGTCAGAGATTACGGCAAGCTGGTCAAAGCCCACCCCAAAATGCCGATGCCCGATGCCTTGCGCCAATGCGGGCGTGACCAATTCACTAGATACGCGTGCATCCGGCACGCCAGACGCGCGCGCATCCAGCACGACAAAATCGTTTCCGAGCCCATGCATTTTCATGAAGGGCAATCCGTCTGTCAAATCGCTGTACATTTGGCGCATATAACCCGAGCTTTGAAACTTATCCAGCATCTGCGGATAAATTAGTACGTTAGGGGCTTGACCCCAACGCTCCACCTTTCTAGTAAGCCGCCTAGTGGGCCTGTAGCTCAGTTGGTAGAGCAACTGACTTTTAATCAGTAGGTCTCCGGTTCGAACCCGGACGGGCTCACCATTTTTACTTTTATAGTGCAGAAATGCGCTATGCGACAATGTAAGTGCCCCGGTCGGTATATAGTCGCTAGTAGTAAAAATGGCGGGCAAGGGATGTGTTAACCCCATTTACCTGTCTAATCGACTTTCGTGTAAATATTGGTCCTGTACCCTCGTGATGAGCGAACGTTGACGCGTCCGATAGGGTGTCTTTTGAGCCACACATTCTGCACAGATTCGATTTTTGTTGTCTGTAGCGAAATACACTACCTATAAGTGAATTAACGTTTTGGTAAAATGTTGGTGAGCATCGGGGGTAATCCTTCTTAGAGGGCCGATGCCAATTCCGACTAGGATGTGTGGGTTGGTCCTTGTTCAAGCGACTTGAAGTTATTCTTGTGGTGGTATGCCTTTGCGTGACCTTTGGGGTCTATGCGCGGGGTATGCAGGTCATTAACAACACGGCTGCAACAGAAATGCGGCGTGTCACGGAAGACAGTATTCAAACGCTGCAAGTCCGAATGAATACCTATCTGCAAAGTCTGAATGCCGCAGCAGGGATGATGCATACCTCGGAAAATTTGGAATATGATGACTTCGAGGTCTTTGTCGACAGCCTGAATTTGCAAGAAAACCTGCCGGGACTCAGTGGAATCGGATTTATCGAAGCTGTCCCGAGCGCGCAAATGCCGGCCTATGTTGCGGATCTGCGCACCAATGGCCTGACTGACTTTAGCGTTCATCCCAAGACCGATAGCGACGTCAAATACATCATCAAATACATCGCACCTATTGCAACCAACGCCGAAGCACTCGGCCTTGATATCACCTTTGAGAAGGGGCGTAGGGAAGCCGCAGAGCGCGCGCGCGACATGCGGTCGCCGCAACTGACACAGCGCATTGTCCTTGTGCAGGATGAAACCAAGCAGCCCGGCTTTTTGCTGCTGAACCCGGTGTTTTACCAAAAAGGACCGCGCGAGGGGGAATTTCGGGGCTGGGTCTATTCGCCTTTTGTGGGCAAGAAGGCGATGCAGAACCTGACGCTGAATCAAAGCAAAATGTATGATTTTCAGGTGTATGAAGGGATCGGCACCGACGCGGAGATGCTTATCCACGGCAGTGACCTTAGCGATGAGGTGGCTGGGCAATACAGCACGCAATACACGACCAGTTTCTTTGGCCGACCTTGGACGATCCACTATCAAAGCACAAAATACTTTGATGATTTTTTCCCCGGCCGCGCGCCGCTTTTGTTGTTTTTGGCAGGGATCTTGTTGACGGGTATGATGGCTGTGGCGCTGCGCGAAATTCGCTTGCGTGGCAATTCCATGGAAGAGATCGCAGCGCTACGTGCCAAGCAGATCAGTGCGCGCGAAGAAGAAAACAAATCGATTATGGAAAACACGGTAGTGGCCGTGCTTATTCTTGATGAGAACCGCAAGATATTGTCCGCCAATTGCGCTGCGGTAGAATGTTTCGGCTGTAAGGATTTTAACGAAATGGGGGGTGTGCCCCTTGGTCAGTTTGTGACTGAGGTGTCTGATATCCCCAGCAACAGCGGTTATAATGCCGTGGGCAAAACGATGGGCGGCGGCAAGCTTTACCTTGATCTGCAGCAAAATGGTTGGGTGACGTTGAACGGTGTGCGCCGCACGACGGCCATCGTGCGCGACGTCACCGTCGAGATGGGCGCGGTCAAGGAGTTGGCCATCACCAAGCAGCGCTATGATATGGCTCTTGATGGCTCAGAAATTGGCGTATTCGAAGTCAATTTGCGCACCGGTAGCTCTGTTGTTTCGCAAACATGGCGCAAGATTATGCAGGTAGATGAGGACGAAGAAGATACCCAAGGCATCTTTATGAATCGTATCCACCCTGACGATCTGCCCGATCTGTTTGAAGCGGACAGAAAATGTATCATGGGGGAAACCGGAAGGTCGGTTACCGAATACCGGATGGGCTTTGGGGATGGCTGGCGCTGGATGCTTTCTGATGCGGTTGTGATCGAACGGGATGACACCGGGACGGCAGTGCGCATGGTTGGCACCCAGACGGACATCACAGAGCTTCGACATTCCCGCAATGCGCTTGAGGCAAGTGAAGTGCGGTTCCGCACGGTGGTTGAGGCGGCACCTGTCGGTATGGCAATCCTTGACGATCAAGGCCGGTTCGTCGCTGTCAACGGGGCGATGTGCGCCCTGACAGGGTACACAGAACCCGAGATGTTGGACGAATTAACGATGATGCGGATTGTCCCAAGCGATGACATGAGGCGGATGCGCAAAGCCTTGTTGGCGGCAACAGAAATGGATGTTCAAGAGGTTTACCGCGAAGAGCATCGGATCATGCCCAAGAATGGCGGCGAACGCTGGGGTCTATTCAATATCACCTGGACCTATGACAAAAACGCGAATGCTCATGTCTATATCGCGCAAGTCGTTGACATCACAGACAAGAAAAAGCTCGACCAGATCAAAAGCGAATTCGTGTCGACAGTCAGCCATGAATTGCGCACGCCGCTGACATCGATCAAGGGGGCGCTTGGACTCATTGATGTATCCGCCCGCGAGAAGCTTCCCGAGACGACGATGCGGCTGATTGAAATCGCCCGCACCAATGCAGACAGGTTGACCAACATCGTCAATGATATTCTCGACCTCGAAAAGATTTCCTCGGGGGAGGTCGATTTTTATCTGGGGCCGGTGGATATCGGTGAGACCGTTGAGGCGGCTGTTCACGAAATGATGCCCTTCGCGCAGACCCATGACAACACATTGGTTTGCGAGCTTCCCGATACTCCGGTTTTCGCAACCGCAGATCGCAGCCGCACGGTGCAAGTTTTGGCTAATTTGATTTCGAATGCCTGCAAATACTCGTCGGAACATACCGAGGTGTGCATAAAGCTCGAACAACTGGACGATGTCGCCATCATCTATGTCCAAAACAGAGGGCCGGGCGTTCCGGAATCCTTTCGCAATCGGATCTTTCAGGCTTTTTCGCAAGCGGATGGGTCGGATACCCGCGCTAAGGGCGGCACCGGATTGGGGCTCAACATCACCCGGCAGATTGTCAAGCGGCAGGGAGGCGAGATCGGCTTTGAAAGCATGCCGGGTGGGCTGACTGTGTTTTGGTTCACCTGTCCTATCGCAAAAGCCGTTGAAGTGTCCGAGCGCCCGGAACTTTTCGGGCCTGAGACCTGGACGGGCCGCCGGTTGCAGATCTTGCATGTAGAAGACGACGAGGATTTTGCAGAAGTCATCCGCACCGGGCTTGATCCCCTAGCCGATGTGAGGAACGTGACCAGAGTAGCCAAAGCACGCAAGATGCTGACCGAAGGCCCGCTGGATGTGATCATATTGGACTGGAAGCTTCCAGATGGTGATGCCACTGTCTTGCTTGAGGAAATCGCCAGAACCCAAGCGCATGCGCGGATTATCAGCCTATCGTCTGATGCTGCCCACAAGAAGGATCACCGGGTAAACGTGAACCTTGTGAAATCGCAAACAGAGATCGCCCATCTTATTGCCTGTGTCTCTGATTTAACGAGAAAAGCAAGCTAACGCGCATAGTTGTGATGATGCATGGCCCATAAACGCCTTAAAAATGTCCAGAACTTTCGATCTATAGAACGCTAGGGAAGGCAAGTATTGCCTGCTGAATTACAGCAATTTCTCTGGAAGCTAAGGACATTTGGATGCCTAAAATAAAATTTGATGGACGAACAATTGCCGCTTTTTCGGCAGGGCTATTTCTGGCTGTTGTTTGGTACACCTTAAGCGGAGCGGTCCTGTCGGGCTGGTCTGCAGAAGTATTTCCCGTGATTGGGGCAGTCATTATTGCTGCGCTCATGTCAGCCTTTGCTGTGCGAAAGCCAGCCACCGCAATCCAGCACATCGGGGATGTATCCCTTGCCCAGCAGCTTCGGCTGCTGAAGACACATACGATGGTCAATGTCGTCGATACGCAAAACCTGCTGGTCGAAGTCAACGATCTGCTGCTGGAGGCGACCGGCTATTCCCGCGATGAACTGATCGGGCAACCGGTGTCAAAGCTTTATGCAAATGACGGCACAAGTTTCGCTGATCAGATCAGAGCTAAGCTGTGCAGCAAAGAAGGCTGGCAAGGCGAAACATTGCTGCGCAGACGGGACGGCACCATTTGCATCACCCAGACAACGGTCACTCCGTTGCTGGATTCTGACGGCAAATGGATCGGGTCAATCTCGGCGCGGACAGACATCACCAAAACAGTCGAATTGATTGCAGAGCGTGACATCGGGTTGACCCTGCACGAACTGCGCGATGATGTCTGGATCGTGGATGAAAAAACCGAGACATTGAAATACATGAACCGCGCGGCCAAGAACCGCTTTGGCTGGACCCCCACAAGCTATACAGACATTACCCTGACGCAGATGGCGCAAGAGCATGATTGTAAAGCGATCTTGGATGCCTGTGCCGCGCTGAAAGCGAACAAGGAAACATTCATCAAGCTGGAAGCCCACATTTTCGGGACAAAATTCGACGTTTCGACCAAATGGCTGCACCCGAATACGCCCAATGGCAGGTTCCTGATCATGCTTAATGACATCAGCGACCGGATGGCCGAAGAGCGCAAGCAGGCGGATTTTATTTCGATGGTCAGCCATGAATTACGGTCCCCGTTGACGTCGATCAAAGGGGCTATGGGGCTCTTGTTGTCCAGAGCAGCGGGGGAGCTTTCTCCCAAAGCCGAAGGATTGCTTGAGATCGCGCATCGGAACGCCGACCGTCTGGTGCTGATCATCAACGATATTCTGGACATGGAAAAGATTTCATCCGGTCGATTGGATTTCGATATCAAGGAATTCGATGTGTCTGAAATGGTGAACGAGGCAGTGCGGTCCAATTCGGCAATGCAGCAACGATCCGGCATGAACATCCGCTGTGTTGGCGTTGACGCGCCGCATATCGTCGAGACGGATCCAAACCGGATCATTCAGGTTTTGATCAATCTGTTGTCCAACGCGACCAAGTTTTCTAAACCCGGCGATACGGTCGAGGTTATGATTGAATCGCTGGCGTCTGGCGTGCGTGTAAGCGTGCGTGACGAAGGCTCGGGCATCCCTGAAAAAGATCAGCACAAGCTGTTTCAGCGGTTTGCCGATATGACAAATTCTGATCGTATCGCCAAAGGCGGCACGGGGCTTGGGCTAAGCATTTGCAAGGCGATCGTTGAAAGCCTGGGCGGCACGATCGGCTTTGAAAGTCGGGAAGGTGAAGGCGCTACATTCATGTTTACACTACCCACCAGAATAGGTGATAAAGTCCAAGAACCAGTAAGGCCGATGCTGCGCAGCGTCGGTTGAGAGAACACAATGATTAAATTACTTCATGTTGAAGACGACGCGGACATCCGCGAGATCGCGAAAATGGCGCTGGAGCTTTCCGGCGAATTCGAGGTTGTGCAGTGCGATTGTGGCGAGGCCGCGCTGGAACGCGTGGCCGATTTTGCGCCTGATGTCCTGCTTCTTGATATGATGATGCCGGGAATGACGGGCCGTCAGACCCTTGAGCGGATGCGCGAAAACCCCGCCCTTGCAGACGTGCCGGCGATCTTTATGACCGCGCGGGCGCAGAACAGCGAACTGAACGAATTGCGTTCGATTGGTGCGACAGAGGTGATCAGCAAGCCATTTGATCCCATGTCCTTGGCAGATCAGATCAAGGCCGCGATCAGCTGAACCCTAGGCTGTGCCATTCGGTCTAGTCTATTATACAAAAATGATTGAAATAGTGTGGGAAATTCCTGATTGCCCGCGCCCTTTGACAGGCGCGTGGCCCTTGCTCAGGCGTTGACGCTTTGCGGGTTCGCGGCGATCAACGCCTCTGATTCCTGCACGAACTGGTCGATCAGAAAGATCAGCGGCGAAGGGCAGATCGCCAGATCTGCATCAGGGCCGTTCAGGTGGGCGTCAATCTCAATTTCGCAAGCGCGTGCTTGGGTGCCGAGGTCTTTGAATCCCAGTGATCCCGCCGTACCCGCAATCTGGTGCAGGACAGTGCGTGCATTGTCTAGGTTGCTGTTGATTTCATCCAGTTCATCGCTTTCCCAGGCAATTAACGCATGTTCGGCGATGGCATATTGCCGGTCTTTCAGCATCTCCAGAAAACGATTGCGGATCCGCTCGATGCCGGGAAGTTCAAGCTTCTGCTGAATCATACCAGGCGTCCTATTTGCCAAAAGTTCTGTTGTATGCGGGCGTATTCTTGCGCCGCAGCTTCGGCCGACATGTGGGC
The DNA here is from genome assembly GCF_041552635.1 of Sulfitobacter sp. Classification (GTDB taxonomy): domain Bacteria; phylum Pseudomonadota; class Alphaproteobacteria; order Rhodobacterales; family Rhodobacteraceae; genus Sulfitobacter. Next base: position 9,416 of record NZ_JBFEKM010000076.1, on the reverse strand, counting down.
AATTGATACCGCATGCATCACGGACGAGGCATCGGATTTCCAGATCAGCCGTTCTGCCCGGCCTGCGCAAAGGCGTGGCTCGATCATCTGACCTTGGTTGTCGAACAGTTCGATTTGCGACAGCGCGATGTTGATGCTGTTTTCCAGCATCTTTGGTTCGGGGCTCCACCCGCTTTCAGTGATGCACAAAAAGGTCCCACTGCCAGCATAGGTCATCAGGAACTGGTGGCTTCCCAGCGTGTCCGAGATCACTTCGCTCACATCTGACAGCATGCTGTAAAATTCAAAGGGCGTCATTGCGCTATGAAAATTTTGGATATCACGGATCGTAAAGGCAAACACGGTTGACCCGAAAAGGTCGTTGCGCGTCAGATGCTGGATATAGTTTTCCATCGCCCTGAATTCGATAACATTGTCGACTTCGTAGATTGAAACAGGTTCGTGCAGTTGAATTGGCGGTGTGGCTTTGCCCGGTTCTGCTTTGAGTGCTTTGGTTGCAAAGACCTTGCGGGTCTTGCCGCGGTTTGATTCTACGACCCGCTCGACCAATCCAATCCGTGCCTGAAGTTCATTCACCTCGAAAGGCTTGGTGATGTAATCGGTTGCCCCGGCGGCAAATGCGGAATCAAAATATTGCTTTTCAGACATCGCCGTCAGCATCAGGATTGGCGCATCAAAGTAGCTGTCCATGGTACGGATTTGAGCGGCTAGCGCGATACCATCGCTGCCGGGCATCTGAATGTCCAACAAGAAACAATCAAAAGGTCTGCGCGCGTGGTCCTGCATTACCTTTAATGCATTTTCTGCACAGGATGCCGTGACCAGTTGGTGATCCGTCATCGACTCCACAAAGTGGGACAGCAACTCAAGAATAATCGGGTCATCGTCAACCGCCAGAATTTTCATCGTAAAGCCCCAGTAGATACCGTTTAAGGAATTGATATAGTAACGTCGTTGACTACAACCTGCTCGGGCATAATGGCGAAATTTGGGCAATCATCGTAAACGTTTTAGAAACTTTAAGGCTTTTGTGATTGCGGGGAATAAACGCAACATAGCGGGGCTATTCTGATGCAAAGAGCCCCGCTATGTCAAAGCGCAGATGGATAAGGGGGGCGCAATGCGCCGACGGTATGCGATCCGTGGCACTTGCGACGTTGCAGTCGCAAGGCGTGTTTTCAGGCTTGTGTATCTACGCGGCGGTCCGACCTTCAAAGCATTTCAGGGTAATGCCTGCCTTTTGTAACGCGGATTTAACAGAGGCTGCGATATCCACGGCCTCTGGGGTATCCCCGTGCAGGCAGATGGTGTCGATGGCGGCGGGGATCTTCTTGCCGCTTTCGGTGATGATCGCACCGGCCTTGACCATGTTGACCATACGTTGGCCCGCAAGGGCCGCATCATGGATCACAGCGCCGGGCTTGGACCTGTCCACGAGCGTCGCGTTGTCATTATAGGCACGGTCGGCAAAGATTTCAGCGGCCCATTTGCAGCCCAATGCCTGTGCTGCGTCCTGTTGTGCCGTAGCGGCCAGCACCATGATGATCAGGTCTGGTGCCACGCTCAGGGCGGCTTCGTAGAGATCACGGGCAAGGGTTTCATCCTCTGACGCCATGTTCGCCAGCGCGCCGTGCAGTTTCAGGTGGCGCACTTGCGCGCCAACGCTGCGGGCCATGCCGACATTGGCGGCCACCTGATAGCGGACCTGATTTTGCAGCGTTGAACGCGGTATAGACATGCGATTGCGGCCAAAGCCTGCGATGTCCATGAAGCCCGGATGCGCGCCAATGCCGACGCCGTTCTCGTGTGCCATCTTCATTGTGGCTGCCATCACATCGGCGTCGCCAGCGTGGCCACCACAAGCGATGTTGGCCGAGCTGATAATTTTCAGCAAAGCCGCGTCATCGCCCATTTTCCACGGGCCAAAGCTTTCGCCCATATCGGCGTTTAGATCGACGGTGGTCATGTCATGTGTCCTTTTCAAACGGGTTGTCGATGGCCGAGGTAACGCCCCCGATCAATTGGTAGGAAAGTAGGTTTTTGATGGTCGCAGGATCGCGGATCAGGGCGGTCAGTTGGCCCGTTAACGCTTTGATATCGCGGCGGTGTTGGGTTTCAAGAGTTATGGCTTGTTCCAGAGTGATGAATTCAAACGTGATCTTGGTGCCCGCTGGTGCCTGCGCTACGCGGGGCAGATCGCGCGGGATCACGGTGCCGATACGGGGATAGCCGCCGGTGGTTTGCGATTCACCCATTAGCACAAAAGGGGCCCCATCGCCGGTGATCTGGATGTCGCCCGGCACGATGACTTCAGATAGGATCGTCAGCCCGCCTTCGGCATAAAACCCTGCGCCGTCGTGATCCATGCGCACGCCCATGCGGTTGGCGCGTGGGTCGCGCGCGAACTGCGTGGCGGTAAAACGGTCGCGTTCATCGGCCGTGAAGCGGTCGGTTTGCATGCTGGCGACCACACGCACCACACCGCCATCAAAGCGCGTGTCGCGGGGCAGTCGCATCCCCGTATCGCGGCTTTTGTCCGGACCAATCGGGAAACGGTCGCCAGATTTCAGCGCCGCACCCAGACCTGCGCTTAGGTGGCTGGCACGGGCACCCAAAACAGGCTCCGTCGCAATCCCGCCCCCAACGTGCAGATAGCCATAGGTGCCCGACGTCGCGCCGCCGATGGTCAGCTTGGCCCCGGCGGGCAGCAAATGACTGGCGTTCCAAACGATGGTCTCGCCGTCGATATTGGCGGCCATGCTGGCACCTGTCAGGGCAATGCGCATGTCAGCGTCTGCGGTAAAGGTGCCGCCGGTGCCTGTCATCTCGATCACGGCCAGATCGGGGGATTGGCCCAGCAATGCGGCCCCCTCGTAAAGTGCGACCAGATCGGCAGCACCGCCTTTGGTCAGCCCTTGGGCCAACCAACCGGCGCGGCCACGGTCCTGGATCGTCAGGGCAGGGCCAGCCTGCACAATGGTGAGGGTTGTGGTCATGACAGCACCTCGGTCTCTGCGCCGCCGGCACCGGATGTGTCAGTCGACAGGATCTTGTCATACGCGCTGCGCGAGATGGACGGAAAGCAAAGCTCGTCCCCCGGTGACAGCGAAAACGGGCTGTCGCTGCGCGGTCGGAATGTCTTGAATGCGGTCTGCCCGATGTGGCGCCAGCCGGTGGGCGAGGCGTTGGTAAAAATGATCAACTGCCGGATCGCGACAATCAATGCGCCTGCGGGCACCGATTTCGTTAACGCCTGCTGGCGGGGGATATCCCAGTTTTTCGGCAGCTCGCCCATATAGGGCTGCCCTGGGGCAAAGCCGATGGTCAACACACGCACACGGGCTTGCGACAGCTGCGAAATGGCGGCGTCGGGATCAAGGCCTGCCAGTTCGGCGGCTTCCTCAAGCTGGGGGGCCAGATCGGTGCCATAGACAGTCGGGATATGCCAAAGTGTGCGGCCCGACGGCAAAGGGGCAGTGTACCAGTCTTGCGTGTCCAGCAGGTCATGCAGACGCGTCAGCATCGCGTCCAGCGGCTGGGTGACCAGATCGACTTGCAGAAAGGTCGACACCAGCGATGTGCTTGTTTCGGACACTTCGGGCCAATTGGCAGCGTCAATGGCGGCCCGAAAGGACAGAGCAGCACGGTTGGCTGGCTCTGACATGGTGTCGGCAAAGCTGATCAGAATACCCGTCAGGCCGACAGTTTGGATTTTGGGAAACTGGCTCATGATGGCCCTTGTCTGATGTTGTCTGGCAACCATGTGGCGATGTCGGGGAAAAAGATCAACACAAAGACCATCACCACCATGATTGCGAACATTGGCAATGCGGCCTTGGTGATATAGCCCATTTCATGGTCGGTCATGCCTTGCAGCACGAACAGGTTGAACCCGATGGGCGGGGTGATCTGGGCCATCTCGACGACGACAACGACGAAGATGCCGAACCAGATCAGATCGATCCCTGCATCGCGCACCATGGGTTCGACCACGGCCATGGTAAGCACTACGGATGAAATCCCGTCTAGAAACATGCCCAACACGATGTAGAACACCAGCAGCGCCATCAGCAGTTCGAACCGCGACAGCTCCCACGAGGCGATGCCATCTGCCAATGCGCGCGGCAAACCGGTGAACCCCATCGACAGCTTGAGGAATGCCGCCCCTGCCAATATCAGCGCGATCATGGCCGAGGTGCGCATCGCACCCATCAAGCTTTCTTGAAAGCTGTCCCAGTTCAGCGACCCTTGCAAAAGCGCCAGCACAAGCGCGCCGATCACCCCAATTGCGGCGGCTTCGGTCGCGGTGGCGAAACCCAGATACATCGACCCGATCACGACGGAAATCAGAGCAAAGACCGGCAGTAAAAATCGCGAGTTGCGCAGCTTGTCGGCAAAACTCATGTCGCGTTCAACCGTCGGGTTCCAGTCTTTGGAGGTGAGCGAGATAAACGCCACATAGGCCATGAACATCACCGCCAGAAACAGTCCGGGCAACACGCCTGCAAAGAACAGCTTGGTGATGCTTTCGTTGACGGTCACGCCGTAAACGATCAGCGCCAGCGACGGTGGGATCATCAGGCCAAGGGTCGCAGCACCGGCCAGCGTGCCGATGATCATTTTCTCGGGGTAATTGCGCGCACGCAATTCGGGAATCGACATCTTGCCCACGGTTGTCAATGTCGCGGCGGATGATCCGGACACGGCAGCAAACACCGTGCAGCCGACGATATTGGTATGGACCAGTCCGCCGGGCAATTTGGCCAACCACGGTGACAGACCTTTGAACATATCCTCGGACAGGCGGGTTCGAAATAGTATTTCCCCCATCCAGATAAACAGCGGCAGCGCAGTCAGGGTCCATGAACTGGAGCTGGCCCAGATCGTTGTGACCATGGCATCGCCAACAGGGCGCGTGGTGAACAGCTCCATCCCGACCCAAGCGACGCCCATCAAGGCAAGGCCGACCCAGACACCGGTACCGAGCAGAAAGAAAAGGACGACGAGGAAGAGGACGATTGCGTAAAGTTCAGTCATCGCATCACTCCCCAAAACTTTGATCGACAAGATCGCGGGTCAGGCGGTGTTCACCCTTAACGATCAGATTTACAAGATTGTCGGTCAGGGCAATGGCAAGGATCGCGCCGCCAACCACCATCACCGATTGCGGTATCCAAAGGGCGGTGGCGTCTTGTGCCTGGCTGACCTCGTTGAATTTCCACGACCAGTAAACGAACCAATAGGCGTAAAAGGTGAAATACCACGCAATCGCCGCCGCCAGCCCGAAACACCAGATATCAAGCAACCGTTTTGGGCCGTTAGGCAGCGCGTTCAGCAGGACCGACACGCGGATGTGCGCGCCCCGGTTCAACGCATTCGCAAAGGCCAGAAAACTTGCCCCTGCCATCGCGTACCCGGCATAACTTGCGGCCCCGGGAAAGACTTCGCCGGTCCAGCGGGCAACCATTTGCACAACGATCAGCAACAGGATCGCGACAAGGCAAGCCGCAGCCAAAGCCCCGGAAATAAGGTAGAGTGCATCCAGCGATTTGCGCAGGGCTTTCATGGGAAATCTCCGTTTGGCGGAAAGAAATGGCGGCCCGTTTGATGGGGCCGCCAAAGGGATGCTTACTGCATCGACTTGTAACCATCGACGATGGTCTGGCCGTCGTCACCAGACGATTCCAGCCATTCCGACGTCATGGTGTCACCCACGGCGCGCAGGCCTGTCATCAGCTCTTCGCTTGCGGGTTCGACCTTCATGCCGCCCTCGCGCAGACCGTCATAGGTGAACTCGGTATAGTCCTTGGAAGCTTGCAAACCGCGGGCTTCAGCCTCGGTTGCGCAGGTGGTGATGATGTCCTTGTTGGCGTCAGACACATCGGACCAGACGTCGTTGTTCACCATGACATAGTTGCGCGGCAGCCATGCATCGACCTCGTAGAAATTGGTCAGGCTTTCCCAAACCTTCTGGTCATAGCCCGTCGCACCGCTTGAAATCATCGATTCAGCAACGCCCGTGGCAAAGGCTTGGCTCAGCTCGGCTGCCTCGATCGTGACGGGCAACATGCCTGTCAATTCAGCCAGACGGCTGGTCGCGTTGTTATACGAGCGGAACTTGACGCCCTTCATATCCTCGACGCTATTCACGTCTTTCTTGAAATACAGACCTTGGGGCGGCCATGGCACGTTATAAAGCAGGGTCAGGTTTTGTTCGGCCAGCAGTTCTTCGATCTTGGGCTTGGCGGCTTTCCACAGCTTGTCGGAATCGTCGAAAGAAGGCGCAAGGAACGGGATTGAATCAAAGCCGAACAGCGCATTTTCGTTCTGGTGACCGGACAACAGGCGTTCGCCCAACTGTACCTGACCAGTCTGGATGGCGCGCTTGATATCCGCCCCTGCGATCAGCGACCCGCCGGGGTGAACGGTGATCTCGATCTCTCCGGCAGTGCCATCGGTCACGCATTTGGCAAATGCCATCCCGTTTTCAGAATGAAAGTTGGACGCGGAATAGGCCATTGGCATGTCCCACTTTTCGGCGGCCAATGCGGGCAGCGCGCTGGTCATGGCGATTGCCGCAGTCGCGACGCCTGTCATCAGTTTATTGGTCAGTTTCATGTCACTCTCCTTGTTGGTGATTTGGGTGGTTCAGACGTTGCTGAACCGTTGTGGATGATAGGGTTTCATGTCGGTATTCGTCGGCTGATCCATGATCATGCCTGCAATCAGCCGACCGGTTTTTGGCCCGCCGGTCAGCCCGATATGATGATGCCCAAAGGCGGTATAGACCCGGCTGGTCCCAACCTGCCCGATCAGGGGCAGGCTGTCGCTGGGGGCGGGTCTATGCCCCAGCCATTCGATTTCATTTGCGGCTTTCAGGTTCGGAAACGCCGCCTTGGCCTGACGGCGCAGCAATGCAAGCGGTGCCTTGGAAGGTCCCGCATCCAGCCCGCCAAACTCAAGGATACCTGCGCAGCGTACGCCCTGTGCCATCGGAGTGGCCACGAATTTACCGCTTGATATCATGATGGGGCGTGTCGGCCCGCCGGTCGCATCCTCGAATATCACGTGATAGCCGCGTTCGGATTCCAGCGGCACGTTCAGGCCCAGCTTGGCCATCAGCGGCTTTGACCACACGCCTGTGGCAAGCACGATATCATCGCAGGCCACAGTGCCTTGGGCGGTTTGCACGGCTGTCACAGTGCCATCGGTCAGGTCGAAATCGTTGACCTCGGCTTGCATTATTGTGCCGCCAGCGCGCTCAAACGCTTGTGCTAAAGCGGCGACATAGCCCCCCGGATCGCGGATAAAGCCGTGATCCTTGAGCGTCGCGAGGCAGGTAATTTCAGACCCTAATGCAGGCTCATAGTCATGCACATCCCCGCCTTCGATCAACTGCGGGGTAAACCCGGCCTGCGCCCGCAGCGCCCATGTATAGGCCTCGGCCTCAAAATCCTCGCGCTTACGATAGGCAAAGACATAGTCGCTGTCGGTGACCCAATCGGACAGGCCTAGATCAGCGGTCAGGCTTTTGTGTTGCTCCACGCTGTCGCTGACAATCGGCGCGAGTGCCGCTGAAATGCGCCGCGTGTCGGCGTCATTCGCATAGCCCATGTATTTCACCAACCATGGCAGCAGGCGCGGCAGATAGGAAAGACGCAGATACAGCGGCACATCGCGGTCCAGCAGCATGAACGGTGCCTTGCGCAGCAAACCTGGCCCAGTGACCGGAGCAACCCCAGACGCCGCCAACACCCCTGCGTTGCCGTGGGACGTGCCCTTGCCGGGGCCAGTGCGGTCAATAATCGTGACCTGCGCACCGGCGCGTTGCAGCCAGATCGCAGACGAAACGCCAACAATACCGGCACCAATCACCACGACATGACGGGTCAACGGCAGCATCTTTGAAAAAAGTAGGAGAGGGTGCGCATGGGTATGATTCCTTTGCGCTCACTTTGGCATAGAAACGCACTTCGTCAACAAAATGTTTACAAATTGTCATCGTTAATTTGATCGAGGCTGGTTTTGTGCAAAAAACAGTCAGCTTTCGTGAATCTTGTGCTAGCGCAGCCAGCCGTCTTCATAGGTAATCTTTGACACACCTGCCAACCGGATCAGTCGTGCCAGCTCTGCCTCGAAAGCGGATTGTCTCGCTTTGCCCCAACGGGTGCCGGGTTCCACCCAAAGTGCGCGAACGACCAAGGTATCAAGACCACGAAACGCTTTCATATCAACCCGTGCGATAATGCTGTCGCCTTGCAGAATGGGGAAAACATAATAGCCATAGATCCGTTTGGCTTCTGGGACGAACATTTCGATCCGGTAGGAAAAGCCGAACAGACGCTCAGCGCGCTGGCGGTCGCGCAGCGCCGGATCAAACGGACTGAGCACGCGCAACCGCTGCGTTGGCGCGTTAAGCAGCGCTGGATCATCGCCAATGCCGGGGCGGGCATAGGCGCTGCGCGCGCTACCATCGGCGGCGATAACCTCGATCGGCTCCAGTTGCCCAAGCGCCAGTTCGCGGGTCACCCACTGCTTGGCCTCTGCGGGGGTGATATGGGCCCAGAACGCGGCCAATTCGGTGTGTGTTGCAAAGCCCAGCCGGTCCAGCGCGCCGCTACAGCACCAATCAATTGTTTGCGCATCATCCAGGGCGTGTGCCGGATCGCACAAATGGGTTTCCAGCACCCGTTCGGTCAGATCATAGCGCTTTTGAAACCCGTCCCGCCCGACCACATGCAGTGCGCCTGCGCGCCACAGATATTCAAGTGCAGTCTTGGACGGATGCCAGTCCCACCAGCCGCTGTTTGATCGCTTTTCGTCCTTGCCAACGTCGGCCGAACAAACGGGCCCCTGTTCACGGATTTGATCCAAGACATTCTGAAGCTGCGATTCAAAGTCATGTTGATGCCAGTTGCGATAGCGTTTGCGCAGGGTCGCAGCATCGCGTTTGCGGCGCATTTCCCAATAGGCGTAATAGGCCATCGGAACGACTGCGGCATCATGGGTCCAGTGTTCGAACAAGCCACCGTCGCGCTCATACAGCGTTTTCAACGCTTGGGGTCGGTACCTTGGCTTGCGCGCAAACAGGATTAGATCATGGGCGCGGGCGACTGTGTTGATGCTGTCCAACTGGACGAAACCCAACCCTTCGATCAGGCTCAGTAGGTCCGCGCCTTGGGCTGGCCCCGTTGGCGTATCGCTTAGTAAATGGCGGTGCAGAAATATCCGCCGGGCGTCGCGGTTGCCCAGCTTGCGTATGTTCATGAGTTGCGTTTGCGCCGCAATGTATCCCCCAAAGACAGGGTGGGCGTCATCGTGATCTGGCTTTGCAAATCGGGGTCCGGCGCATCAAGCGTGTCATTCAGGATAATCCGCGCTGCGGCCTGCCCGATTTCAAGGCGGCAGGCATCCAT
>NZ_JBFEKM010000075.1:0-19288 GCF_041552635.1 Sulfitobacter sp. | reverse complement strand
GTTGCCGCTGTTGATCGTGTCGTCGCCACCGTTGCCAAAGATCGTGTCGTTGTCACCATCGGTGCCATCAATCTGATCGCCCTGCGCGTCGGTATAGCCGGGGTTCATCACCTCGCCCGCATCCAGACCGTCAACCGGGCCTACATATGGTTCGCCCAAGATGGTTTCGATTTCGCTAAAGGTGAACGATCCGGCTGGGTTGCCAGCGCTGTCGAACAGGTTGACCGTGCCGTTCTGGCCGTTGCCGTTGCTGTCAGGAGTCAGATCCGTCAGGCGGAAGTTCAGGCCACGCAGGTCCAGCGTGTCTGTATCTGTGTTGATCAACGCGTTCGGATCAAAGCCGCCCGCACCACCGTCAACGACATCACCCGCTGTACCGCCGATGATGGTATCCTGGTCCGCGCCACCGCTGATAACGTCGGCACCTTCGCCACCGGTCAGCAGGTCGCGATCATCGCCACCGATCAGCGTGTCGTTATCGTCACCGCCTTCAAGGGTGTCATTGCCTGCGCCGCCGTCGATGAAATCATTGCCTTCGTCGCCCATAAGCGAGTCGTTGCCAGAGCCGGCACCGCCACCGATAGTTTCCTCAACGGGCGCGTCAAAATACACATCCGTGATGGTAATCCCGGCGTTGTTGCCCGCAGACAAAGATTGATCCATCGAGTGGGTAATCTCGAGGTAATCAACCGGGCCCGCGATATTCACGAGGGCAGAGAAATTCGGATCGGTATCGGCACCATTGCCGCCGCCGCTGAGCAAGGTTTCTGTGCCGCCGACCCCATCGAGGTTCTGTGCAGTCACGCCAGTGCCAGTGGATACATCAATTGGTGTGCGTGTGCCATCAGGGCCAACCGCAACAATGACAACCTTCGACGCGTTGTCGATGTCGTTGATACGGAAGCTGACATTGGTAACATCTGACGAAAAATCAAGTTTGTAAGTCGCACGTTCGCCGTCTACGTCGGCCAGCGACGCCAGCGCGCTGTAGGCGTTGGTCGGTTCGGCATCGCCGGTGATTGAATGAACCTTTTGTTGGTCCGTCGAAAATGTGGTTTGAGGCGTGTTCGACGTGTTGGTGACCGAGAACGCGACATTTACGTTGCCCGTATCCTGCGTGAACCCGCCAGACAGGTCGTCATTGTCGTCAACGGCTGTGCTATCGCTTGGATCGGGCGCTTTGTCCCACTCAAAGCTTTCGCGCACGGTAGTGCCGGTCGAGACCGTCGAACCTGCCGCGTTATTGTCACCATAGATGGTGTCATCGCCGGTGCCGCCCGCGATTGTATCATCGCCGTCGTTGCCTTCGATGTAGTCATTGTCGGTGCCGCCGTCGATGGAGTCGTTGCCACCTTCACCATAGATGGTGTCGCTGCCTGCATCACCGGTGATCACATCATCGCCGCCGTCAACGCTGGCAACCAGTTCGCCGGTTGGTGCATCGTAATACATTTCGGTGATGTGGATGCCGGAATTGTTGCCACCATCTTGCGTGTGGGTCACGACGATCCGGCTAACCGGACCGGGGATATCGACGTTCAGGTTATAGGTCGACGAATTCACAGCGCCGTCGCCGCCATTGCTGTCAGCCGTATCGGCACCGGACACCAGATCAGTATCCTTAAGGGTCAGGCCGGACCCGCCGGTCAGGTTAACCGTGATCGGGTTCCCATTGATGTCAAAGGCCGTGATCTTGACCAGGCCGTCATTGTCGACGTCGTTGATATTGAAGGACACATTCGACACAGGGGCAGAAAAGCCCCAGCTGAATTCACCTGTATTGCCATGACCGTTTGTGGTCGATTTAAGCGAGCTGTCGCTATCAACCGGATCACCGTTCGACACGATGCCGTTTGTGTTCAGATTAGCTGTGCCAACGTCCGACTCGTGGTAGCCGGTATCAACGGTGCGCGCATAGGTGACCGTGACGTTGCCGGTGTCTTGGGTAAAGCCATTGTCGATCTGATCGCCACTGACGCCTTCCCATTCGAAATTCTCGCGTACGGTTGCCGACTGCGCCCCGCTGTCGCCGAAAATGATGTCGTCGCCCGCGCCGCCGGACAGCGTGTCATCTCCGGTCGAGGTATCATCAATAGTCAGGGACGCTGGGTTGTCAAAATACACATCCGTGACATTGACGCCAGAGTTGCTCGAGGTGGTGGCGGAGTGAATGAATTCGATCCGCGAAACTGGGCCTTCGATAGATACGTTTACCGAATATTTCGAACCGGCTGCATTTTCGTCACCGCCAACGCTTTTCGCCATATCCACACCGAACATGCCATCGGAATCGATCAGTTGAACACCTGACCCACCGGTCAGATCGACGTCGATCAATTCTCCGGCAGCATTATAGGCCATAACCTTGACCTGGCCACCGTTGTCGATGTCATTAATGTTGAAAGACACATTGCCAACCGCTTCGTCAAAACGCAGTTCAAAGGCAGTGTGCCCCGAATTGTTCGCCAAGGTGTCAAACGCGCTGTTTTGGTTGACCGCGTTGCCGTCACCTTGGATGCCGGTCACATTCTGCTGGTCGTAAGTGTACTGTTGGTAGGCATTATTATAGGGGGAGAACGTCTTGAGTTCGAACGTCACATTGACGGTGCCGGTGTTTTGCACAAAGCCCGCCTTGAGGTTGTCATCTTCGTCGATCGTTGTGCCGTTGCCGCTTGGATCGGGGGCTTTGGACCACTCAAAGCTTTCGCGCGCCGCGCCTGCGCCGCTTGACGTTCCGCCATCGCCAATCAGAAAATCGTTGCCGTCTTGGCCAAGAATGCTGTCATCGCCCGAGCCGCCAAAAACCGTATCGTTTCCGGCACCCGCCGCGACGGTGTCGTTCCCTCCGCGCGCGACGATGATATCGTCATTCGAACCGACATTTCCTAAAATCGCATCATTGGCATCAACGCGGTCACCGTCCGGGTCGCCCGTATAGGCGGTGTTGATTAGATTACCGCTCCCGGTTCCTTCGACGATTCCATCCTTGCCGCTGGTCGGCGGCGTTGTCGTGGTTGTAGACGTCGTTGTCGTTGATGATCCGAAAAAAAGACTGGTGAGGCTTCCAAGGAAAAGTGTCATGTTTGTCGTCTCCAAAAATCTGTTTAGGCGCGTTTGGACTGATCCGTCCGCCTCATATCTGTAATAAGCCCGTTTTCCGGGCGAAGCTGGTCAGTCGAAACGGCCCTGGATGCCGTTGGAAATATTATGGTGCGATACCGGGACAAAACCCGAGCAGCGGTTCTCGTTAAAATTGCACGCTGCCAAGGCACCGCGTGTTTCAATACGCTCTGGTAGAAACCAGAATGCGGAAGCAATAATTTTGATTTGTGGCAAAGTGGCGGTCACAAAATGGCGCTTAAAAGAAGAGCCGACAAATGTTTGCCCGGGAGGGTTATCTGACAATCGGACCGATGGGGTTGTTCTACGGTCCACGACACTCTTCTTCCAATCCACGTTCTTCTCCTTGCTCCGCCAACATGACGGGCTGCGATACGGCAGCGTACTAACAAACCGAACAAACACAGGCGGCCGCATGACGACACGCAATACGTTCGGACCGCTCTGAGGAGAAGTTAAGACCACACACGGTCTTTCACAGCGAATGGCAGTTCGCATGTGGTGTGTTCGACAGCTAACCGTACAGCGAACACATCTTCCCCGCACAAAAGTACGCGTTCAATGCGGTCGCCCCCGTGACCTACAGACTTTGCCCCCCAGTTGGGCAACTCTTTAATATCTTGACGGAAGCTTTACAGAAAGAGAAAAATTATCGCCAAATGCGAGCATCTCTGAAAACTGCCAATAACTTTAAGTAAGGTTATTCGCAAAAAATCCCTCATAAATTGCACATTGTTTACAGGTATTTTTGCACCGATCCGCGTTCGCGCATAAAAATATGGGAAATTTCATGGAAAGGACCTGGCGAATTTGCGCGCAGCGGCACTGATTGTTTCCAAATTGAAACCAAGCGTTTCTGAAGTGCGGGAATGAAATCGACGTTGTTCTCAGATATTACACTAATTTGTGTAAGAACCAATGAGGCCGAATACCCAGTATTTAAGCAAATTCATGCAAAAAGCTGCCCTATTGCACACGAATCAAACGAGAGAACGATTCGACGCTGATCTGTGCAGTACGCTACTGAATGATGCATCTATCGCGGTAAATACTTGAAATGCAGGCGATATTCCAACCTATGGTTGGGCCATGCCAGCTGAGGCCCTAACGACAGGGACCGTGCCTCGCGTCGCTGCAGCCAAATTTATGAATTTCTCAATTTGTTGGCCTAACAAAGGATTTGCTGCACTGCTGCCCCTTGGTGCGGTGCGCCCAGTGTCCCCAAAGTTGGAGATGAAATCAAGTTTCTCGGCCAAGCCATCGGTCGTCTTTTGAAATTATGGGAACCTTAAGTACTACTGCTCTAAGCACCTCAAAAGAGGATCGCGCTTATGAAAATTTCAAGAATCTGTCTCGTTATCTTACTTGCTGTGGGTCTGATTGGGATCGGCAAATATCTTCAAGAATCCATCGCCGCGTTACAGGACTATAAAAAGGTTCAGACTTTGGAGGCTCTGGCGCGCTCGACCACCACTTGGTCAGACGCAACAGTGGCGCTTTCTCTAGAACGAAGTGTGACCCAAGTTGCCCTTTCCGTTACAGGCCCCACCCCCACAGCGTTTGTAAAAATGATTCGCGATCAGCGTGCACTGTCGGATCGCACATTCCAAAATGCATTGGCTGAATTGGACGCGGTCGACTTTCCAACGAAAGATCAGTTCATTGAACGGGCGCAAGAACACCGGTCGACTTTCAAAAAACTGCGCACAGAAGTCGACGCAATGCTCGCCTCGGAAGGCACCGACCGGCCTAAGAACCGCGTGAAAGACCTCCCCTTTGAACTGAAGGCACAAATCACAAGCCTGAAGCTGTTGTCGAAACTTTTGACGATTGAAAACAGCCTCACATCTTCGACCGTTGCGGCACTGACAAACATCGAAAATGCCGCTTGGGAGATTAGGGAGTTCGGCGGCAGAGCACGGACATACTATGCCACAGCTACTTTGAACGGCACGGCCATTCCGTCTGATCTGAAAAAACTTATCAACGCAGATAGTTTGCGCGCTGCAAACGCATGGGGGATCTTGCAAGATCAGCTTGAGCTTGTCGCGTTGGATCCGGAGTTCAAGCAGAAGATCACAACAGCAGGAGGCAGATATTTCGGAACCTATCTTCCTGTTCTTGAACGTCTGGATGCTGCTATGGACGGCGCTTCGGGAGCCGCCGAGATTACATATCCAGTCACATTTGACGATTTTTTCAAACTGTCGAACACTGCTTTGGCGGATATGGCGAATATCTCCCAGGATGCCGGAACCCAGTTGCGCCTCTATTGGGAAAGCGACCGACAGAGCCATCTTTATTCCTTGTTGTTAAATGCAAGTATGATGATTTTTGATGTCTTGTGTGTGTGTGCAGCCTTATATTTTGTCGCGACGCGGCTGGCCAATCGTATAGAATATGCGTCTCAAGCGATCGAAGCGGTCACTAAAGGCGAATTGGATCAAGAGATTGATGAACGCGAGAATGACCTTCTTGAAATAAAAAGGCTCACCTCAAGTTTGAAAAAGCTCATCGCCTCTGCCCGCGAATCCCGTGCGCTCCTAGCTACGCTTGACAATGTGGAAGCGCAGGAAAAACAGCGCCTACAGATGGAAGAAGAACGCGAAAAGCGCTTGGCCAGCGAAGCAGAAACGGCCCGAGACCGGGAAATGACCGCCGCGCAAGAAACAAAGCGACTAGCTCTGTTTACCGAATTTCAGACCGATATGGAAAACGTACTGGGACAGGCCGCAAAGGGGATCTTCACCAACCGGATATCTGATAGGTTTCAAGACCAAAGCCTTGCAAGCCTCGCATCCGTAATCAACAGCCTTCTAGACACGATCGAGACAAATATCTCCGACGTCGCTGATAGTATTGATGATTTATCCCAAGGGAACCTTGGTGTGCGCATCAAGGGGGAGCGTCAAGGCGCGTTTCTACAATTGCAAGAAGACTTCAACGCCGCACTTTTGACGCTATCGAAATCCATGTCCCAGATCATGCAAAATGGCCAAAACGTATCGGCAACTTCAAGTGAGCTTGAGGCGACATCGCGCAGTATGGCCAAGAGGGCAGAAGACAGCGCCGCTGCAATTCAACAGACCTCCGCAGCGGCAGAGGATATTGCGACGAGCATCCGCCAAGTTGTTGAAAACGCAAAGACCGCTGACGCCGCGACGCGCAAAGTTCGCGACAGTGCTGACAAGACCAAAAAAGTCTCTGACCAAACAGAGGCGTCCATGCATGCGATGACGGAGGCCTCTACACAAATCAACCGCGTCGTTAAAGTGATCGAAGACATTGCGTTTCAAATCAATCTTCTTGCACTGAACGCCGGTGTCGAAGCCGCCCGCGCGGGCGAGGCTGGCCGCGGATTTTCGGTGGTGGCATCCGAGGTGCGCGCACTTGCCCAAAGATCACAAGATGCCGTGCGCGAAATCAGCGAAGTTATTGAACAAAATAACCGAAGCGTTGAAGCCGGGGTTGAACAGGTGGAACTCTCCAGGAACGCATTGCAAGGAATTATCTCGGATGTAGAAGTTGCATCAAGCCAAATCTCTGACATTGCAAAAGCAGTCGAACAGCAATCCAACGGTATAGAAGAAGTGACGCGCGCAGTACGCTCCATCGACAGTGTTTCTCAGACGAATGCTGCCGCCCTTGAAGGGATGACGGCGTCGAGCGTGGCGATGAATGCCGAGGCTAAATCACTTACGACAGCATTGGGACACTTCCATGGTGTAGAGGTGCTACCAGTCGTTAAAAAGGCTGGCAAAGTGATCCCTATGGGAAAGCCCAATCAACGCACAACTCCGCAGGCCCCCTCGACATCACCGCAGGTCGCGCGCAAGACGACAGCCAGCAACGATGATTGGGCAGAGTTCTGATGGTCGTGGCCCCGGCCCTCGTGACTGGTTTCATTTATGTCTGTAGCGAGAGGTGAGTGTGTGAAAAATACCGCATCTAATTCTGCACCACCGTCGCGCGAAACGGAGAACCTGTGGTATTTGGTGCGTAGTCGAGATCTCCCTTATGGGACCAAATTATCAGGTCTGAAGGGGGCGCAAGGCATGACACCAGATGAAGCGCGAGGGTTTTACGCTGAACGTTGGAACGTCTCCCTTTCAGGACATTTCCTTTGGAAATACCCAGCCGGACAGGGGATGAAACAGATCAGATTCCGTGATGCCGTGCGCGGAACGGCGGTCAAGCCACCGCTCCCTGACACGTCATCGACCTGTCCACTGGACAAGGTGAAGCTTATGTTGACTTGTCGCGCCCTCCATAGCCCCACGCGGTCAACTGCAATGCGCATATTGTCGTAGCTGCCGCGCTCCGGTTTGCCTTCAAAGAGACGGAATCCACGCCAATGGGTATCGAACAGCATCCGTTGAATGACAGCGCGTTTACGCAGGAAATGTTATGAGAGGGGCATGCGTCCGCAACAGATAGGCATGAACCAGAAAGCCTTGACTCTTTGAGAGCTTGATCTGGAAGGTTTTTAGCTTGGTGCGCTCGCCGCCCAGACCGGCAAAATCCTCGTTCCCGTCGAAATGGAATGCTGCCCCTGGACGGGACACCTATGGCACGAATGTGCCGCGACCAGTCGCCAGCGGCTCCCGCTGCCGAACAGCCCGCCATTACCGTGCAACCGCAGCGACCTGACCACAGACCAAGCACTAGCAGATCAGCATGCGATTGCTTCAGCGTCCGCCGCTGCTTGCGCGATCTACCAGCTTCCGTTTTTAGCCAACCAGCAAGCTTCTCCGCGAACGGATCAAGTTTAATCTGCCTCTCCAGTGAAACAAATTGCAGCTCGATCGTCCCCACATTCAAGTGCTCTGTGATGACCTACCAGTGTGTCTCGCAATCCCTCGGATCGACAGATTCTCCCGCAGCGCCACATGTCTGATTATGTTTGAAAGTCCAAGCGGTATTAATCCATTGCGCATCGCGCTCAGGGGAAAGGGTTACAGGGTCCAAATCTCAGTGGAAATTATCCGTCTAGCCGGTTCACCTCTGCGCAGAAACCTATACCGCATCTTAGCTTTATTTGCTTCAAGCATAGGGATTTTCAAGGCTTCAAAAATCTTTCGATCTGACCACCTAGCCGACGTCGGCCGCACCAAGGTACTATGAATTTTCCACCTAAAAGCTTTCAGAAAACAAAAGGTTAATCAATCAGGCTGGTAGCAGGAGCATAAATTTTAAATCAGAAAAGATGGTCCGGTATCAAAAAGTCCAGGTTATCTAATCATTCAACTAAATAACCTGGACTTTATTTGGTACCCGAGGCCGGACTCGAACCGGCACACCTCGCGGCGGGGGATTTTGAATCCCCTGCGTCTACCATTCCGCCACTCGGGCCGCAGGGGTCTGTTACCGTGCAATTGCCGGGTCGGCAAGCGGAAATTTGAGGCTTTCTCTTGACCCTGCCCTTTGGTCGTGGTGTTGCAACTCAACGAACCAGCCTTAGCGGAGCTTTTGCCATGATCAGACGTTTTTATGATTGGGTCATTGGCCTCGCACACCACCCCCATGCCATATGGGTTTTGGCTCTTGTCGCTTTTGTCGAAAGCTCTGTTTTTCCGATCCCACCGGATGTGTTGATGATCCCGATGATCCTCGCTCGGCCACGTCAAGCTTGGTTGATTGCAGGCGTGGCTCTGATTGGCTCAGTGTTGGGTGGGCTATTGGGGTATGCGATCGGGGCGCTTGCCTTCGAATCGCTCGGGGCTCCGATACTTGCCGCAATGGGCAAGGCCGATGCTATGGCCGAGTTTTCGACGCGCTTTAATGATTTCGGATTTTGGGCCGTACTTGTCGCGGGCATCACACCATTCCCGTATAAGGTGATCACGATCATGTCGGGATGGACGGGAATGCCGCTGTTCACCTTTATCGCCACGTCAATTCTGGCCCGCGCGTTACGCTTTTATATCGTTGCCGCGTTACTATGGAAATTTGGCCCACCGATCCGCGACTTTATCGAAAAGCGCTTGCCGTTGGTGTTTACCGTCTGTGTCATTCTGCTCTTGGGCGGTTTCTTTTTCGTGAGGTACCTATGATGTCGCGCAACAAATACGTTCTGCTTGCAACGCTTGGCTCTGCCGCACTTCTGTTGGGTGCTTTCGGATTTCAATATTTGGGGGGCATGGCACCTTGCAAGCTGTGTTTATGGCAGCGCTGGCCCCACGGTGCGGCAATTTTTGTAGGGCTGTTCGTTCTGTTTGGCGGCCCTAGGGTTCTAGTTTGGCTTGGTGCGGCAGCCGTCGCAACCACCGGGGCCATCGGGGTCTATCACGCCGGGGTCGAATGGAAGTGGTGGCCCGGTCCATCATCGTGCACAGGCGGCGGCATGGATCTGGGCGCGCTCAGTGGTAACGACCTTCTCTCTATGGACGCGCCGTCGGGTCTGGTAATGTGCGACGAAATCGTCTGGCAGTTGTTTGGTCTGTCTATGGCGGGTTGGAATGCCGTGATTTGCGCGGTTTTGCTGGGCCTTTGGGTCGCTGCGGCACGCCGTAAGGTTTAAGCCAAGCGCGCGCCCTGCCCTGACTTTCTGGTTTTAAGAAGAAGGCTTGTTTCGCTGGCCACGACACCTTCCATCCGGCGGATACGGGCGAGAACTTCGTCAAAATCTTCCAAGGTAGCGGCCCCTATTTCAACGATCACATCCCACCGACCATTGGTGGAATGCACCGCGCGCAATTGCGCCATTTTCGTCAATGTGCGGGTAATGCGTTCGGTGCCGCTCCCTTCGATTTCTATCATCATAAGCCCCCTGACCGGATCGGCCAGCACGTCTGAGCGGGTCACAACCGTAAAGCCGACGATCTCTCCGCTCGCGCGCAATTTTGCAAGCCGGGCGCGCACAGTTGTACGTGATAGGTTTAGAAGCGCAGCTAAATCAGATAGGGATTGTCGCGCATCCTGCCGTAGCGCTGCAATCAGTGCTTCGTCCGTTTTGGTCATTATTGCATTCCTTTTCGAACAATAGGTATCCGTTTTGTGCCATTATACAAAGAGTAATTTAACAAATGCACCAGAAATACCCCCTTTAGCCCGTTTTCAGCCCAGATTATCGTTGGGGGCTCAAGGTTTTCCATTATGGAAAGTTATAAATTCCATTATGGTCAATCGGACGCCATATTGGTCAATATAGTAAGTTGATGGCGAACATATTTGCCAGATACACCACTCTAAACCCTTGCGAAGGAATATTCGGATGACACAGCAAAATTGCATTCTACTGGGTGCCCCTATGGATAGCGGCAAACGTCGGTTGGGTTGTTTGATGGGGCCGGATGCCTATCGCACTGCAGGTCTTGCGACGGCGCTTGCCGATCTGGGGCATAGTGTGACGGACCGCGGCAATGTGCTGCCTGCCCCCTATACCCCTGGTCAACACCCCAAACTGCATGCGCTTGAAGAAACCATCGCGTGGACACAAAGCCTTGCCGACGCGGCCGAGGCAGCGCTTGGCGACGGTACCCCGATTTTCATGGGGGGCGATCATGCGCTGGCGTCCGGCACCGTCTTGGGCGCAATGCGTCATGCGCAGGCGCAGGGCCGACCGTTGTTTGTCCTATGGCTTGATGCGCACAGCGATTTCCACACACCTGAAAGCACCGACAGCGGCAATTTGCACGGCACCCCGTTGGGGTATGTGACAGGCCGCGAAGGTTTTGATGCATTCCCCGCGCTGCCCTATTCCTTGCCCCATGACAATATCGCCATCATCGGCTTGCGCTCGGTTGATGCTGCCGAACGTGCGGCACTTCAGGAAACCACGATCCGGCGGGTGGACATGCGCGAGATCGACGAGACCGGCATCGCAACGCCTTTGAACGCTTTCCTTGAAAAAGTAGCTACGGCGAATGGTATGCTGCATGTTTCCTTGGATGTTGATTTCCTTGACCCGTCGGTTGCCCCAGCCGTCGGGACCACTGTTCCCGGGGGGGCCACTGTGCGCGAAGGCCATCTGGTGATGGAGATCCTGCATGACAGCGGCTTGATGACATCGCTTGATCTGGTTGAACTGAACCCGTTTCTGGACGAGCGCGGCCGCACGGCCCGCCTGATGGTTGACCTTGCCGCCTCTGCCTTTGGCCGGCGGGTATTTGACCGCCCGACCCGCGCGTATTGATCCCCCGAAAGGACCCTTGTCATGACCGATCTTTCGCCCTCCTCCAAAGCGCTGGTGCCCTTTGTGTCCGTTCATAACATGATGCAGTTGATCCATCACATCGGGATCGAACCGATGTTGGTGGGGCTTGGTGACTATATCGAGGCCGATTTTCGGCGGTGGGAACAGTTTGACAAGACACCGCGCGTGGCCAGCCACTCAGAAAATGGCGTGATCGAATTGATGCCGACGTCGGATGGCGAAGTTTACGGATTCAAATATGTCAACGGGCACCCATCCAACACGGTGGAGGGATTGCAGACTGTCACGGCCTTCGGCTTGCTGGCGAATGTGGCCAATGGCTATCCGGTGTTGTTGTCTGAGATGACGATCCTGACAGCGCTGCGCACGGCGGCGACTTCGGCCATAGTGGCGCGGCTGTTGGCCCCCAAGGGTGCACATGTCATGGCCATGATCGGCAACGGGGCGCAATCCGAATTCCAGACCCTGGCGATGAAGGCGATTGTCGGCATCGACGAAGTGCGCCTGTATGATATTGATCGCGCAGCAACGGCAAAATGCGCCGAAAACCTGGCGGGCCACGGGATCAAAGTTGTTGCCTGCGAGACCGCCGAGGACGCCATTCTGGGCGCTCAAATTGTAACCACCTGCACCGCTGACAAGCAATATGCGACGATCCTGACCGACAACATCGTGGGGGCTGGTATTCATATCAACGCCATCGGTGGTGATTGTCCGGGCAAGACCGAACTGGCCCCTGCGATCTTGCACCGTGCGGGCATCTTTGTGGAATACCCCGAACAGACCCGGATCGAGGGGGAAATTCAACAGCTTGCACCGGACCATCCCGTGACTGAAATCTGGCAGGTTCTAACCGGTCAGGCCACAGGCCGCACCGATGACAGGCAGATCACCCTCTTCGATTCAGTCGGTTTCGCGATCGAAGATTTCTCGGCGTTGCGCTATGTGCGCGACCAGATTGCTGGCACGGGGTTCTTTGATCCCCTTGACCTGCTGGCCGATCCCGAAGATCCGCGTGATCTGTTCGGGATGCTGCAACGGGCGGGTTAACGCTATTATTGTGCTGTCACGTCGTGGTGGTACAGCCAGTTGAACGCGCCGATCATGGCACCCGGGGCCAGTGTGCTGGCAACACGCAGGCCCAAATGGGCGGCTGTGCGTTGAAACCCCGGACGCAGATGATAGCGCGCGGCATTGCTTGCGGCGGTCTTGATCACCCGGCGCACGCGGGCCTCGCGGATTGATTGATAGCGGTGCAAGGCGGGCGCAAGCGGCTGCTTTGACAGACATGCGGCCAGAACCCACGCGTCCTCTAGCGCCATATTGGCCCCTTGGGCCAGAAACGGCAGAGTTGGATGGGCGGCATCCCCCAACAGCGCCACACCGTTTTGCTGCCAGACAGAGGCGACGGGATGATGATGCAGCCCCCATAGGGTACAATTCTCAACTGCGGCGATCATGTCTGCCGCCCTTCCGCCAAAGCCCGCAAACGCATGGCGCAGGTTGGCGGGGTCATCTGCGATGCTCCAACCTTCGGGTGCCCAGCTGTCACGCTCCTCGACCGCGACAAGATTGACCAGCTTGCCGCCGCGCAGGGGATAGCTGACGAGATGACGCCCCGGCCCCATGGTGACATGCGCCTCGGGTGGGTGATCAAAGCGGTTGGGGACCAGCGCCCGCCACGCCACCTGTCCCGAAAATTGCGCGGCATCATCCCCGTTCAACGCCGCGCGGGTTTTGGAATGAATGCCGCTGGCGTCAATGATCACTTCGGCACGGCGGCGGGTCTTTTGGAGCATCTGTAATGTGGGCGGATCACCGGGAAGTACCTCTTGCACCGATTCGCCCAGTTCAACGGAAACATTCCCCCGTTTCGCCGCACCGAACAGGATGTCGATCAGATCGGCCCGATGCACGAACATGTAGGGATGACCCGCCTGCCCCCGCATCAGGTCAAGACGCGCCACCTGACTGCCGGCCTTGTAATCTTGCAAAACCACAGCCTGCGCGCGCACGGCACTGCGCTCTTTCAGCTTGGCCTCAAGACCCATGGCCCGCAGAACTGACATACCATTCGGGCTAATCTGCAATCCTGCGCCAACTTCTGAAATTCGGGGGGCTTGTTCCACCAAGGTCACTGCCACACCATGGCGCGACAGCGCGGCAGCGGCTGCAAGCCCGCCAATACCAGCGCCAATCACGATTGCATTGCTGATCGTCACAGCCTGCTCCCTTGTTCAAATACCTAAAAAAATATAAAAAAAGCGCCAGGGCTCTTACCCTGGCGCTTTCATAAAAAAATCCTACGACACCCGTCGATCAATCATCGCGGTGCACTTTTTCGCGGCGCTCGTGGCGCTCTTGCGCCTCAAGGCTCATTGTTGCGATGGGGCGTGCGTCCAGACGTTTCAGCGAAATCGGTTCACCTGTAACCGAACAATAGCCAAATTCACCCTCGTCGATGCGGCGCAGGGCCGCGTCAATCTTGTTTACCAGCTTGCGCGCCCGGTCCCGGGTCCGCAATTCCAGCGCGCGATCTGTTTCCTCCGAAGCGCGGTCGTTCACATCGGGGATGTTGCGCGTCCCATCTTGAAGACCCTCGATCGTGTCTCGGCTTCCGGCCAGCAATTCAGCCTTCCACGTCAACAGTTTGCGTCTGAAATATTCGACTTGCCGATCATTCATGAATGGTTCGTCTTCGGCAGGACTATAGTTGTCCGCCAAAAATACTTCCTGTTTCATATCATTCCCCATAGCGGTCTTAATCCAGTCCTTGAGGTGCTCTACGGCCCCTGTTCCCTGCGGATCATCTAACGCAGCGTTCCTAGATTGTCACTACACAATGCCTACGTTTTTTGGTTTAAGGGCCCCAAATTAGCGCGTCTTATAAGGTTGATAACAAGATGAAATTCCAAGGAACTGACGATTATGTCGCAACGGATGACCTCACCATTGCGGTGAATGCAGCTGTTACGCTGGAACGCCCACTGTTGGTAAAAGGTGAACCGGGCACGGGTAAAACGGAACTTGCGCGCCAAGTCTCGAACGCGCTTGGTCTACCTATGATTGAATGGAATATCAAATCCACTACCCGTGCGCAGCAGGGTCTGTACGAGTATGATGCCGTCAGCCGCTTGCGAGACAGCCAATTGGGCGAAGAACGCGTCCATGATGTGAAAAACTATATCCGCAAGGGCAAGCTGTGGCAGGCGTTTGAAGCAGACGGTAAAACCGTTTTGCTGATCGACGAGATAGACAAAGCCGACATCGAATTTCCCAACGACCTTTTGCAAGAACTCGATAAGATGGAATTTTTCGTCTACGAGACCGGTGAAACGATCAAGGCAGTCAACCGCCCGATCGTCATCATCACCTCGAACAATGAAAAAGAACTGCCTGACGCATTTTTGCGCCGCTGCTTTTTCCACTACATCCGCTTTCCTGAAATGGACACGCTGCGCAAGATCGTCGAGGTGCACCATCCGGGCATCAAGGAGACCTTGCTCACCACTGCGCTGACCCAGTTCTATGAAATCCGCGACCAGCAAGGGCTCAAGAAAAAGCCATCGACCTCTGAGGTGCTGGATTGGCTGAAATTGCTGCTGGCCGAGGATATGGATGCCGCCGATCTTAAGAAAGACGGCAAGAATTCACTGCCCAAGCTGCACGGTGCCTTGCTCAAAAATGAACAGGATGTGCATTTGTTCGAACGGTTGGCATTCATGGCCCGGGCGCAGAAATAACCCTTCTGACCACATCTGGTATAGGCCCCGCTTGGGGCACATACACACTTGTGGCGTGCATGATACGCGCGCCACAAGCCTGCCCCAATCGTTAACTTTTTTCTCTCTTTTGACATGTTTGCTCCCTAGAAAGGACCCGATGACAGGCGAAAAGACCCTGTAATCAGCTCAAAAGGGCAAGGCAGGCAAAATGATAGATATGATTTCAGCACGGTATGTGCGCTGCGTACGCTATTTATTCGCAGAACGGATGTGGGCGTCCAACGGATTTTCGACGGGTCGATCTAAATGAGGGGCCGCTTCCTTTTCCCGTTGATGTTGTTCGTTAATGCCTGTGTGCCAGCGTCGCATCCCGGTGTTGTTTCGCGCGCTTCGCTTGAGACACCAACCACTTCGTTGCCCCCTATGAAAAGCTTTACGGCACATCGTGCGTCGACTGCCCCGCGCTCGAACAACGATTTGTCGCTGGATTTTATCGAATTGGCGTTTCGGATGGAAAGCGGCAAAGACCTCTCCGTCCTCACCCGCTTTGAGGGGCCGGTCACCATCCGCGTCATTGGTGCGCCGCCCCCGACGCTGAACCCTGATCTATCCCGCCTGATCGGCCGGTTGCGATCCGAAGCCAAGATCGACATTAGCCCGACAAACGCCGCCACCGCGAACATAACGATCGAGGCCGTCAGCCGCAGCAAGATCCGTCAGGTGCTGCCACAAGCGGCCTGTTTCGTGGCCCCCAATGTCAGCAGCATCGCGGAATACAAAAAAGTGCGCCGCTCTGCGCAGACCAACTGGTCGCTTTTGAAAACGCGCAGCCGTGTAGCGATTTTTCTGCCCAATGATGCAAGCCCCCAAGAAGTGCGCGATTGCCTGCACGAAGAAGTCGCCCAAGCGCTTGGGCCCTTGAACGATCTATACCGTTTGCCCGACTCCGTCTTTAACGACGACAACGTGCATACAGTGCTGACAGGCTTCGACATGATGATCCTGCGGGCCTATTACGATCCTGCCCTGCGCTCGGGTATGACCCGTGGTCAGGTGGCAAATGCCCTGCCCGAAATCTTGGCCCGGATCAACCCGCGCGGCACCTCTACGCAAGCGCGCTTTGTCACCAGAACGCCACGCGAATGGAATGCCGCCGTGCAAGGCGCGCTTGGCCCCGGGCGCTCTGACGGGCAGCGCCAAGACGCCGCCTATAGCGCGATCAAGATCGCCCAGACCTTGGGCTGGCACGACCACCGGCGCGCATTTGCACACTACGCCATGGGCCGCGCGCTCCAAGGCGGCGACTCCGAGGCCGCGCATAAACAGTACCAGCTGGCCGAACTGTTCTATTCCCGCAACCCCGGCACCCAATTGCACCGTGCCTACGTCGCGACGCAACTTGGTGCCTACGCAATTTCCAAAGGCGATGGGCTGGAGGCCCTGCGGCTTATTGGCCCACATGTCGAAACCGCCCGCAACAGCGAGAATGCCGCCCTGCTCAGCACCCTTCTTTTACTGCGTGCCGAAGCGCTTGAGCTTGAAAATCGCGCTGCCGAAGCGCGGCTGGTCAGGCTGGACAGTCTAGGCTGGGCACGATACGGGTTTGGCTCTGATTGGGCTGTGCGGGCCAAAATGCGCGAAATCGCGTCGCTTAACCCGCTCAAATAACAAGCGAAGCGGGCCGATATGATTGTATTAGTTCTTGCCGTGATTGGCGCATTGATTGGCGGTTTCACCGCGTATAGACGCAAGGGAAACCGCAAGGACATGGCACAATATGCGGCTGGCTTTGGGATGGCCTTTATTGTTGTTGGGATGATCCTTACAGTCATCATCGACCGAGTCCTCTCCGGGGTTTAACTGATGTTTCTGCCGTTCTTCGACCAATTGCGTCGCCACAAAGTTCCCGTATCCATGCGGGAGTTCCTGGCGTTTCTTGATGGTATGGCAGCGGGTCTTGCGACCTATGATGTGGATGCGTTCTATTATCTGGCGCGCGTCAGCATGGTCAAAGACGAACGCAACATCGACAAATTCGATCAGGCCTTTGCCGCTGCATTCAAGGGACTGGAAAACATCAGCCTTGATGATGTCCTCGAAGCTGTTGATATTCCGCAAGACTGGCTGGAAAAGATGGCTGAAAAGCATCTGACCCCCGAAGAAAAAGCCGAGATTGAAGCCGCAGGCGGTTTCGACAAGCTGATGGAAACCTTGCGCAAACGCCTTGAAGAACAAAAGGGCCGCCATCAGGGGGGCAATAAATGGGTCGGCACGGCGGGCACTTCGCCGTTCGGGGCCTATGGTTACAACCCCGAGGGCGTGCGCGTCGGCCAAGAAGGCTCGCGCCACCAACGTGCCGTAAAGGTCTGGGACAAGCGTGAATTCAAGAACTTAGACGACACAGTTGAACTAGGCACCCGCAACATCAAGGTCGCCCTGAAACGCTTGCGCCGATGGGCGCGCGACGGTGCCCAAGAAGAACTGGATCTGGGTGGTACAATCCGCGCGACAGCGGAACACGGCTATCTTGACGTGAAAACCCGCCCCGAACGCCGCAATGCCGTCAAAGTGCTGCTGTTCTTGGACGTCGGTGGATCGATGGATCCCCACATCAAAACGGTCGAGGAATTGTTCAGCGCCGCCAAAGCAGAATTCAAACATCTTGAATATTTCTACTTCCACAACTGCCTTTACGAAGGCGTCTGGCGCGACAACCGCCGTCGTTGGGCCGAACAGCAATCCACCCAAGAAATCATGCGCACCTATGGCCCTGATTATAAATGTATTTTTGTGGGCGACGCCTCCATGTCCCCCTACGAGATCGCGTATCCCGGTGGTGCCAATGAACATTGGAATCCCGAAGCAGGGTCGGTTTGGCTGGAACGTGCGCGTGAACAATGGAACAGCAGCCTGTGGATCAACCCGATCCCGGAAAAATACTGGCCCTACACCCAGTCCATCAAGATGGTTCAGGAAATCTTTGGCCAAGACGCGATGGTCCCGATGACCCTCGAAGGCCTAAGCCGTGGCATGAAGGCCCTTACCCGCTAAAGCGCCGAAAAGCGTTATCTTCACAGGCCCCTCCCTTTACCCTTTTATAAATACTCATCTGCGCTTGCCCTTCCGCGCAGACCAACCATATTGAGGGCATGATACGCGTCATCCCCATCCTGCTCGCCGTGCTCTACGGGCTTGCCATGTACCGGTTTTCCGCATGGCGCACGGCGAAAGAGCTGGACGAAAAATCAACCGAACTGATTGATCCGGCCCTCCGCGAGATGAGTAACAAGATGGCGAAAGCCCTCGATGTGCCGCGCATCAAGGTCCATATCTACGAGGTCGCACCGGTTAACGGTCTTGCCGCCCCTGACGGGCGCATTTTCATCACCCGTGGGTTTTACAATAAATTCAAAGCAGGCGAAGTCTCGGCCGAGGAGCTGGCCAGCGTGATCGCCCACGAACTAGGCCATGTCGCATTGGGTCATTCCCGTCGCCGGATGATCGACTTTTCCGGGCAGAACGCCATGCGCGCCGCGTTGGGTATGATCTTGGGCCGGCTGATTCCCGGAGTTGGAATCTGGATCGCAAATATGTTGGCCAGCATGCTGGCAGCGCGTCTGTCGCGTTCCGATGAATACGAGGCCGACGCCTATGCCGCCGCCCTCCTGACCAAGGCGGGCATCGGGGTCGCACCGCAAATTTCACTGTTCCAAAAGCTCGAGGCACTGACCCAAACCAACCACGGCACCGCCCCCGCTTGGCTGATGAGCCATCCAAAAACAGATGACCGCATCGCCGCCCTGACGACGTTGCAAAAACGCTGGGATGTCTAATCGGTTAGCGTAGCGCCTTCGCAAGACGCGGCAGGCGCGCTTTTTTCAGCAAGGGGCGCATTT
The DNA here is from genome assembly GCF_041552635.1 of Sulfitobacter sp. Taxonomy (GTDB): domain Bacteria; phylum Pseudomonadota; class Alphaproteobacteria; order Rhodobacterales; family Rhodobacteraceae; genus Sulfitobacter. The sequence goes on along the minus strand of NZ_JBFEKM010000075.1, from coordinate 392 downwards.
GCCAGTCCTGCCCTGACAGGCGCTGCGCCTCGGCCAGAACCATCGCCGCGGAATCTTCGATCGCGGTCGGGCTCTCTAGCCAGAGACCGTGCAGATAGCTGTCCGGATCGATCCGTGCCAGCCCTTCTTCTGCCAGAATACCGCGGGGAAAATCCTTTGCATTCAATGTCATGATAACGTCAGCGTTGCCGTGGATCGCGGCCGCAAGAACATGAATGTCGTTTTCATCGGGCAGATAAAGCCGCTGTTCAATGCCAGGGCTTACGCTGACCTCAGCGCGGGGCCACGCGGCACGCAGCAGGGCAATCTCGGCGCGCGCCTGCGCTTCGCCTGTGGGGCCAATTTTGATCGCAGCCCGCGCCCATTCTTCAAGAATGCGCGCAGACCAGAGC
>NZ_JBFEKM010000074.1:0-19418 GCF_041552635.1 Sulfitobacter sp. | reverse complement strand
GAATCCCTTGAGGCGATAAACGCCAGACTGCGCGAAATGGGCGTGCAACTGCACCTGTCCGAGGTCAAAGGCCCCGTGATGGACCGCCTCAAACGCGAACATTTTCTGGCAGAGCTGACTGGCAAGGTTTTCCTTTCGCAATTCGACGCGGCCACAGCACTGCAAGGCAACAGCTCCGCTTGATGGCAAGAGGTGGCCGTCAGCCAGCGCTGACGGCTGCCGACTTGCAGCGGCACCTTTAGCATCACCATGCGCGTTGCAAGCCAGCCAGCACTGATCTGGAATTTCCGCTTTGCCCTCTCGAATCGCGCCACCTAAATAGAATCAGATGCCATAGTTTCGCCTTTGATCCGGACAAAGCCCTCACCCAAGAACACGTCCAAGTGCTAATAATAATTGGACATTATCCACCATAATTGCCAGATTTACAGCCCGTTTATGTCTGCCACAATTCGGCCACATCCGCGCCCGCGCGGGGGCACATAGCAGCCTAATCCCCCTCATCCTTTGGTATGATAGACCTGCATCAATGGTCTGATCGACCAACATTCCACCCAACGGCGTATAGCGATCCCCGACGGTTGCAGGCATTTCGATTGTCAGCGGTCACTCCCGACCGATGCAATTCGACCTACCCAACCTGAAAGAAAACAAAATGACACTTACACGTAAAATCATCCGCACATCCGTCCGTACCTTCTGCAAAGACGAAGACGGCGCGACCGCCATTGAATACGGTCTTTTTGCCGCCCTCGTGGGTGCCGTAATCGTGGGCAGTGTCGCTGGCTTGGGCAAGCAAACCGACAAAGGCTTTACCACAATGGCCAGCGCCCTGACCGCCGAAGGCATCACCGAATAAACTGCAGATTGAGCGCATGTCGTTTCATATCGCCATGCGCTCAATGCTCTATCTTTCTCTAAATCAAGGCTGCTTTCCATGACCTCCCCCACTGCATCCCCTACGACCCCCGCTGTGTTGGCGGCATATGTCAGCACCGACCAAGGTGCCGAAGTGGCGCGCGCGGTCGCAGTTATGATGGGCGCAAACCCGACCGCATTGCACGGTGGCGGATTAAGTGGTGCAGCGCGTGTCAGTACGGGCCCTGCGATTGCCAGCACGGTGTTGACCGAGATGGGCAACATGCCGCTGGATGCTGCGTGTGAAAGCGTTACGGAAATCTGCAAATCTGGGGCGAATGTGGTTGTGCTGGGCGGCAAGGCCGACCTGACCATCTACCGCGCCCTGCGCAATGCCGGTGCGACCGAATATTTTGCATTCCCGGTCACCGCCGAAGAAATTATCGCGGCCAATACACAGGCCGCCCCGCGCAACCCGGCACCGCCCCCAGCGCCAGTGATGCCCAGCGGCACCTGTATCGGCGTCATGGGATGTACAGGTGGCGTCGGTGCCAGTCTGTTGGCCCAAAACCTTGCCTTTCACGCCGCGTCGATCAAAGGGCCGTCGCTTCAGACTGCCCTGATTGATGCCGATCTGCGGTTTGGCACCCAAGCCATAGATCTGGACCGCAAGGACACGCCCGGCTTGCAAGAGGCGCTGTTGGCGCCCGACCGCGTCGATCCGACCTTTTTGGCCGCCACGATGGAGCAGTTGAACGACCGTCTTGCGCTTTTTTCCCAGCAGGCCAACGTGATCCAGCCTGTTGACCAGCTTGAGGCCGCTTTCGCGCCCCTGATCCAATCCATGAAAAGCAAATTCGGGGCGTTAGTGGTCGATCTGCCGCGCACTACCTTCGTGGCGCACCCTGCCATCGCGCGAAAGCTTGATGCGCTGGTGCTGGTTGTGCCCGCCGGTTACGCAGGCGTCAATGTGGCCAGCCGGTTGATGGCATTGCTGAAATCCAAAGCGCCCGACCTAAAGGTCCTGCCGGTGTTGTCAGAGTTCCGTCAAGACGCAAGGCTGACGGTCAAGGACCTGACCAAAGCGATCAACCATGACATCGCGGCGGTCCTGCCCGACTGCGGCACGATCATCCACCGCGCGCACCGTGCTGCCAAACCCGTGATCGAAGCACAGCCGCGATCAGCATACGCCAAGGCGACGCGCCGATTATGGGCGATGACCATGGCGGATAGCACGCCCCCCGAAACCAAACCCAAACGCCGCTTGTTCAAGAAGGGCACCGCATGACCTTGCATCTTACCCAACCATCATTGCGCGAAACCGTCGCACTGGTGGCCAAGATCGCGCAGCAGATCGACGGTGCCGGCTTTACCGCCGAGGATCGCGCCAATGCGGCCTTGTCCTATGTCATCGACCAAGGCGAGTTTCCGTGGCCTTTGAGCCTACAACGCAAAGTACTGGCCGAAGCGACGCGCGTATTGGCGGGCAAGTCCCCCGACACCGAGGCTGAGCCAGAGCCCGACACGCCCCAGACGCAGAAGGTGACCCCTTTGCACTTGGTTACGCGGTCCGAACCGCAAGAAACACCGCAACCCGCACCTGCTGCGGCGCTTGAAACAGCCGATATACCCGCATCGATACCCGCGTCGTCAAAAATGCTGACGTTGGCGAATGATGTCGTACGATCGCTGCTGGAATTTATGGATTTTTCCGAACTTGCCGCAAAGCCCCGCACAGAACAGGAAGGCCTGATCCGCAGCGGGATCGAAATCGTGTCGTCCGAACAGAAAATGCACATGAACGGGCGCGAGGTCCAAGAACTTGTCGAGACCGTTCTGGCCGATATGCTGGGCCTTGGACCTCTTGAAAAGCTGCTGAATGATGAACGCATCACCGATATTATGGTCAACGGCCCAGATCAGGTTTACGTCGAACGTGGCGGCAAGCTGGAACTGACCCAAGTGCGGTTTCGCGACAATGCGCATGTGTTCTCGGTGGCCAGCCGCATTGCATCGGCTGTGGGGCGGCGCATTGATGAATCGCAACCCATGGTCGATGCCCGACTGGCCGACGGCAGCCGCGTCAACATCGCCGTGCCCCCGTTGGCCATTGACGGGCCCACGATCACGATCCGGAAATTTCCCTCGTCCCCTGTCAAATTACAAAGCCTTGTCGAGGGCGGCAGCCTGTCCGACCAGATGAGCCGCTTTTTAGGGCTGGCCACGTATTTGCGCCTGAACATTCTGGTGTCAGGCGGCACTGGTTCGGGCAAAACCACATTGATGAATGCCTTGTCGGCGTTCATTCCCGAAGGCGAACGCATCGTCACGATCGAAGACGCCGCCGAACTGCGCTTTCAGCAAGGTCACGTTGTTCGCTTTGAAACCCGCCCACCCAACGTCGAGGGCGCAGGCGAAGTCACCATGCGCACCTTGGTCCGCAATGCGCTGCGGATGCGGCCCGACCGTATCATCATCGGCGAAATCCGGGGCGACGAAGTGCTGGATCTGTTGCAAGCCATGAACACAGGCCATGACGGTTCCATGAGCACCCTGCACGCCAATTCCCCGACAGAGGCGCTGACCCGCGTTGAAAGCATGGCCGCATTGGCCGGTTTCGCCCCCGGGGGCGGGGTCGTGCGTCGTCAGTTGGTCGATGCGGTCCATCTGATCGTTCAGGTCTCGCGGATGCGCGATGGCAAGCGGCGTGTCACGTCGATCTCGGAAATTGCGGGCCTCGCGGGCGATGTGATCACCTTGCAAGAATTGTTTTCCTTTCAAACCGATGCACAAAGCACCCGCACGCAGGTGACAGGCAAACACGTCTATTCCGGCTACCGTCCGAAATTTGCCAACCGCGCGGCTGATTACGGGGTGGCTGACGAACTTGATGCGATCCTGGGAGGGTAAAAAATGTCGACAATCACGATTCTTTTGTTGGCCGGATTTGGCCTGAATGCGGGTCTGATCCTGCTTGGGTTTGTGCTGGCCGACCGCCAGCGGCACCGCCATATTGCCCGCCTGCACCGCGCCGACATCAAGACGCCAACAACCCTGGCGCAGCGCGTGAAACCCAAGAAACGCGCCGTCGCCCAGCCCACCAACCCGGTCGAGCGGCTGATCGCCTTTATTGAACGACAGTTGGATCAAACCAGCCTTGGGTTTGGTGTGGGCGATGTGCTGGTGCAAAGCGGTATCACCCTGCTGGGTCTTTATGCCTTGGCCGTTCTGGCGGCGGGCATCCATCCTTTGGCAGCCCTACCCGTTGCGGCCGTTCTTACTTTCGGTCTGCTGCTCGGCATTCTGTCCATCGCCCAGTCCCGGTACAAGGCGACCTTTGCGGCAGATTTACCCGAAGCGCTTGATATCTTTGCGCGTGGGCTGCGCGCGGGGCGTCCGGTCACGGATTCGATGGCCATCGTCGTCGATAATGCCAAAGGCCCGATCCTGCGTGAATTCACCCGCTGCCATGACGAAGTCCGCATGGGCAACAGCCTGCCGGAAACGCTTGAGCGGCTCAGCGCGCGTTTGCCCCTGCCCGAGGTCACATTTTTCGCCGTGGCGACCGCCTTGCAGGCTGAAACCGGCGGTAATCTGATCGAAACCATGGAGAACCTTGCCACCCAGCTGCGCGAGCGTCGCAAGCTGCGCAAGAAAGCCCGCGCCTTGTCATCGGAGGCACGCGCAAGCGCCGTTATTCTGGCAGCGCTACCCTTTGCTGTGGCTGTGCTGATTGCGGTGCTGAACGGGGCCTATCTTGAACCCCTTTATACCGATCCGCGCGGGCGCGTCATGTCGGTGACTGCGGCCTCCAGCATCGGCCTTGGAATTTTCGTGATGGTACGCATGGGCAAGCTGAATGTTTGACACAAGTTTGCATATTTTCTGGATGGCGTTTGCGGGTTTGGCCAGCGTATTGCTGGCCCTGACGGTCTTGCTTTATATGGAACGCCAGCGCAGCCTGCGCGCCGCCCGGTTGCGCCGCGCCAACGGCACCAGTCAGGCACGCGCCACGCTGGACGCCCCCCTATCGCGCGGAATGCTTGGCGGCCTTGCCGGTCGTGTGCGCCATACCGTTGCGACGGTTGGCCAACGCTTTTCTGTGGTCTTGGGTGGCGAGGCGCGTGAAACGGCGACGAATCTGGCATCGGCTGGATACCGCAGTCGGGATGCCCTGCTGATCTATGCGTTTCTCAAGACACTGGTGCCGATGGCCGCACTGGTGGCCGGGCTGATCTGGCTGGCGTTCACCACCCCGATTGGCCTTGAAATGCTGATCCCCGCCGCAATGGTGATCGGCACGGCATTGGCCTTGTCCAAAGGCGTGGACATGTATGTGGACCTTCAACGCAAGACCCGCCTTGCCCGCATCCGCCATAGCTTTCCCGATATGCTGGAACTGATTGTCATCACCTCCGAGGCCGGGCTTGGCCCGCAGCCCGCGTTGCACCGTGTCGCCCATGAAATGTCCCAGACCCATCCTGAACTGGCCCAAGAGATGCTGCAAATGGTGTCGGAAATGGCGATGACAAATGATTTCCGCAGCGCCTATGCCAAGATGAACCTGCGCGTGCCCCTGCCCGAGATCGGCATTTTCACGCAAACGCTGGATCAATCCGACCGCTACGGCACGCCGTTTTCGCGTGCCATGCGCACGCTGATCATTGAACAACGCGGCAACCGCCTGATGGCGATTGAAGAAAAGGCAGCGCGCCTGCCGGTGCTCATGACCCTGCCGCTGATCTTTTGCATCATGCCTGCGGTCTTTGTGGTTCTTGTCGGGCCTGCGGTCCTAAGCGTTCTGGACAATATTTTCTCATGAATAGGGAACACACCATGCGGCACAAAGCCATGCAGCGATTGAACAGATTTCGCAGCGATGCCTCTGGTGCTGTCGCGATCGAATTTGTCCTGATCGCGCCACTTCTATTCGCCCTGCTTTTCGGGATCATGACGATCGGGTTTTACGTCGGGGTCAGCCATTCGGTTTCACAACTGGCAACGGGGGCTGCGCGTGCGTCAGTCGCGGGGCTGGACATGGAGGAACGCGTGGAGCTGGCACAGGCCTATCTAGCGCGAGCCAGTTCAAATTATCCGCTGCTGTCCCAAGATGCCGTGACGCCTGACATTCAGACCGAAACCACCGACACCCCGGGCATCATGGTCCGTGTCACCTATGCAATCGACGGGTCGGTCATGGATATCGCCAACAGCCTGCTGGGGTTCAATATCGCTGACATCACGGGGAAATCGTACCTTGCCTACTGACGCACAACATCTGACGTCCTTCGCACGCGATGACAGGGGGGTCGTGGCAGTAATCGTGGCCTTGCTGCTGACCGTGCTTTTGGGCTTTGCGGCCCTTGGGGTCGATGTCGCATCGCTTTACCGCGAACGGGCAAGCCTTCAGGCGGACAGCGACATGGTCGCGATGAGCGCGATGACAGATACAGACGCCGCGACCGCCCGCGCGCAGCATGCCTTGGCGCAAAACGGACGCGACAGCGATACGTTGGTGGCTGTGACGACCGGACGCTTTCTGCGCAACCCTGCGGTGCCGCGGGGCGAAAGGTTTACGCCATTGGCCCCCGGCAGTCCCGGTATCAACGGCGTCCTTGTCGCCCTGAAAGACGACGCGCCCCTGCATTTCGCCAGAATTTTCACGCCCCGCACCAAAGTGGACCTGACCCGCAGTGCCACCGCGATCCGCACAGGTGCCGCCAGTTTTTCGCTTGATAGCAATATCATCCGGTTGGACCCGGCTGACCTGAACGCCGCCCTGTCCGACAGCTTCGGCACCTCCGTCACGCTCAGTGTGCTCGATATTGATGTATTGTCCCAGACATCGGTGAACATGGGCGATCTGCTTGCCCAATTGCGCACCCAGACGGGGAATACCGCGCGTAATCCCGCGGCTATTCTGAATGCCCGAACCGATCTGGGCACGATGGTCGCAGCGCTGCAAAACCTGCTACCCCCTGCGGTGTCCGGCAGCCTTAACGGCCTTGCCGGTGGCGCGGGGCTGGCAGAAATTCCCGTGGCGGCAGTGGTCGGCGGGATCGACAGTGCCTTGGGCCTGACAGCGATTGAATTTGCATCAGATATCAACATTTCCGCGCTTGAGGTGGTCACCGCCTTGGGCACCACAAATAGCTATACCCATCCTGTGGCCCAAGGGGCCAATATTGGCGTCACCGGCGTGCTTTCGTCTGCGGCGCAGCTTGCTGCGGGGGAACCGCCCGCCCAATCGGGATGGATCGCCTTGGGTGAAAGGGGCGTGCAGCTTCACCGGGCGGCCATGCGGCTAAAGACAGACGTTGCGTTCACGCCGGACCTGTTGGGCGATCTGGGTGTCGGCGTGTCGGTGACGCGCGTCAATCTGCCCGTCTTTGTCGAAGTGGCGGGTGCAACAGCCACACTAGATGAAATAAATTGCGGCGCTGCGGACCCGGACTCGACCGCGGCACGGTTTTCAACGGCGGCTACGCCGCTCAACCCCGAGAACGGCACATCTGTTGCAGCGCTTTATCTGGGCACACTGGACCAAGCGGCTTTTGACAGCGGGCCGATCGCGCCCTCGGATCTGGGCTTTGCTGATATTTTGGATCTGACCCTGCGCATTGATCTACCCCTGCTGCCCGACGTCGTCATCAACGGGATCACGCTGCAGGCCCGGTCCCACGTCGCATTGGGCGCGTCGCAAGAGGAAAGCATCAGCTTTTCGATGGCGGATGTGCGTGCAAACCGGACGACACGCGGCTTTGGCTCGGGCGATTTGCAAACGACAGGCATCGCCAGCCTGTTGTCCCCCGACAGGACCGAAATAAGGGTCAAGCCAGGTCAGGAAGGTCTGATCACAGGTCTGGCGGCCCCCTTGATCCAGACCGTTCTGTCCACCTTGCCGGACCGTTTGCTGACAGGCCTGACTGGGCCGCTGGACGCGGTGGTTGGCAACACCTTGGACAGCGCAGGCCTGCGTTTGGGAGAAGGCGAATTAGCGCTGACCGGGCATCACTGCGAATTGATAAGGTTGGTGCAGTAACAAATGACATCATGCAGAAAACGCGCGCCTTTGAGGGCCCGCGTTTTTTGTGTGGAATAAGACAGGATGGTCAGGATACGGCGCGGTGTCAGGCGCGCAAACGGTCCTGGGATGTGAATTTCGACCGTCCAACAAGCGGCAGAAGCCGCCGAGTCGGCACGGAATCCGCACGCGATTCCTTTTCGTTTTCCGGCGTATTTGCATTGGCACAAATTTCATCCGTAACAAAAGCAATCAGCTGATAGCGCGATCCTAGGCCCGATTTATTGTAGATGCTGCTAAGTTGCGATTTGACCGTGGCGATGGCACAGCCGCGCATCTCGGCGACTTCACTATTTGAAAACCCCTTGGCCACGAAAATCGCCACGTCCGCTTCGGCCTGCGACAACCCCCAATCGGGGGCATAGCGCGCGATGACGCTTTCTTTGGCGACAGGTTCACCTGCCCCCGGTGCCAGACGTTTCTGCCGTTGTTCGCCCTGATATTTCTGAAGTTGTGATATGCACAAATAGGCCACCCCGCTGGTCAAAGCGAAAAAGAAGGCAAACAGGCCCGTAACTGTCGCCCAGTCCGCACTGCCAGCTTCCAGAACAAAGGCCACGATCAGCCCAGTCTTAAGTGCGGCGACCCCGGAAACCAGAGCAATCCCAGCAAACCAATAACGGCCCATTTTACATCCTAACCATTTAAGTATCTTCGTATGATGCCCTTTTTTGCGGAGTATTATGTCAGAACAAAGACACAATCCGGCTTCTGTGTGGATTTGAGACGAATTCACAATAATTTTGAAACGCGCCTGAATGCGAGGCGACAACCAGCGCGTGAAGGCGAATGGCACCCATGCCCCTCAAGGTGCAACGCCCATCGTCACAAGATGGTGATGCCGTAGCATTCGCAGCTGCATCACAGCTGCGCGCGCCAAACGACCAATCTATATTTTACATTTGCAACAAAGGCTTAGATGCGCATGCGCGGGACATCGCGGGGATCCAACCGAAGGTCGATCAAGAAAGGCCCCTTTCGATCCTTTAGCTGCACCAGCGCAGTTTCCAGCTCTTCTTTCGAGTGGACCTCGACCCCTTCGCCACCAAGAGATCTGGCAATTCCCGCGAACGAGGGCCAGTTGAACTCGGTCAGGCTTGGGTCCATTTTTCTGTCGATGAATTGTATGTGCTCTGCACCATAGGCGGAATCGTTCGCAATAATGACAATTAGATCAAGCCCAAGGCGCACGGCTGTGTTGAACTCGTTGATGCCCCCCATCATGAAGCCCCCGTCACCACTGAAAAGCACAACAGGGCGGTCGGGGGCAGCCAGACCGACCCCCACGGCTTCTTGTAAGCCAAGCCCAATGGCACCAAAATTCACGGTGCCCACGAAGCTTTGCGGATCGGGCACGGAAATTCGACACCAAACCTCGGTCATAAAACGCCCGCCATCGGTGACCAGCACACGATCTTTGGGCAACGCCTCTTCCAACCGTTCCAGCGCATAAACGAAGTTTACGAACCCTTCCGAACTTGTTTCCGCGCCCGCAGGATGCATCGTGAGCGTTGCGACATCCAAGTCACGGGTGAACCCGCTTGGTGGGACCTCTGCTTCATCCAGCCAATACAGAATAGTTTCAGCGGTCAGGCCCGCATCGGCAACCAGCGCTGCATCCGGATGCAAGCCACCGCCAATTGCTGCGGGTTCGACATCAACCTGAACGATCCGCTTATTTTTCATCAGCTTACCGCGGTCAGTGGTAAAGTCGTGCAGCGCGGTGCCAAAGCAAACGATGCAATCGGATTGCGCGATCAGATCATAGGCCGCTGGCGTGGAAAGTGTGCCGAAAATACCAATGTCGTAGGGGTGGTCGTTGAACAGCCCCTTCGCTTTCAACGTCGTCGCAAGGGGGGCTTCCAACCGGTCGGCAAGCTTGATCAACTGATCCCGCGCAGCAACGGCCCCGCCCCCCGCCAAGATCAAAGGACGGCGCGCGGATGCGATCATACCGATTGCATCATCAAGGATATCGCCCTGTGCGACGCCACCCGGTGCCGTGAAGACATCAAGCACCTGCACGTCATGGGTTACCTCTTGCCACATGAAATCGGCGGGCATGTTCAGTACAATCGGGCGGCGCTCGACTTGGGCGCGATAAAACGCACGCGCAACGTCCTTGCCCACGGTTGCCGGTGTGCGAAGCTGTTCAAACCCTGCCCCCGTCACCTTGACCAGTTCACGTTGGTCGATGCTTTGCAGGTGGCGCGGGTTGTCCACTGGGGTATCACCGGCAAGAATGACCAAGGGCACATGCGCCCGTGCGGCTTCGGTAAGCGCCGTGATGCAATTGGTCAGCGCTGGCCCGTGGGTGACCGTAGCAACGCCCACTTTGCCCGAGACATGGGCGTAGGCCACAGCCATCAAAACCGAACTCCCCTCATGTGCAGCGGGGACAAAACGCCCATCGAAATCCCGGACAAAGCTGTCGACCATAAAAAGATTGGCATCGCCCATCAGCCCGAACATCGTTTCGACGCCATGTTCATGGGTCGCGCGCGCAATGGACTGGTATGCGTAAAATGGACTGCTCATTGAAAGTACCCTTGATTGTTTCATCTCGGATAGCAGTTATCGGTCGCGTAATTTCCGCAATTTTGCGTGGGCATTGCCTGAAATCTGCAAGCGGCGACTCTTATTCGCGTTATTCATGCGCATTTTCCGCATTTGGCCGCACCCCAGCGCCGAAACACACGGGCGCGCGAGGGGCTTATGCTTTTGTTATGATTGAGCGGCAGCAATAGGAAGTACCGCCAGCCGCTTCAGCCCCTTGAAAAAAAACTGGATACTCAGCCCAAAAACACGGCAATTCCATCAAAGACATAGATGCGCATCGAGCCGCGAACCAAAGCGGTCTTGTCCTTGACCAGTCCCGCATATCGTCGGCAACGCGGCATCCATGGTATGATACGAAATAACTGCCAGCAGCACCGCAGCGATAGCAAAGGTGGCAAAGGTGGCAAGCAAACTGTGCGTCTTCGGCTTTTGCCAATTCCACGCCGCCCAAAGTTTTTCAATGGGACACTTGAGGCTTTTTCCACGAGCCAAGTGCCCAGCAGCAAAGCCCCTGCCGTAGGGATCCAAGCGCCAGAAAAGCCCGCCGCATTAAGAGTATGGGCCCAATGCCAGCCAATCCCGCTGTGATTTTGGTCATGGCACCTCATAGCGCGCGTTTGGCCGACTGAGCGGAGGCATGCTGCACCACAAACAAGTCATTTTGCTAATCCAACCGTGCGCGCGCTTTACAGCGCAGATCAACAGTCTGGCCATCTTCGCGCGCCACAATCCACTTTTTCGGGGCGATGAATGGACTTACGCCACCACTTTTGGTCAGTTTATGTCTAGACCGCGATCCGCAGCATGATGGTGCCGCTCGCGCGGGTAGAATCGCGGCAAGCACAGCGTTCACGATGGTACCGGTAATTATATGATCCCAGATTTTGCTGCTGCCGCGAATGTCTCCTTTGGCGAGGCCATGCTGCGGCGCGGAGGAGGTCACTGGGCATTGGTTTAATGACAGTCTATGGATACCGAAACGAACGAGGTCAGATCATGCATCGCAGTATCATTCCGGTTATTCTAACGTTCATACTCCTTTCGGGTTGCAGCGATTTTGCCACTGAACGCACTTCGGTCGTCGGCGCGGGTCCGGACGAATTGCTGAAGTTGCGTGCGGGTCCGGGGCTTGGCTTCAGCGTCGTGTTGGGTCTGCCTGACGGGACCTCGCTTATTCGCCGCGATTGTGTGACCGAAATAGGCCAGTTGTGGTGCCGGGTCTCGCTGACGGCTGCGCCGCAGATCACGGGCTACGTCTCCGCCGATTATCTCTCGACACGTTAACTTGGGCCTGCTCGCGCTGACTGGAATTTCACCAATCAAAATGTCGCGCATTGCAGGTATGACAATAATGAGATGAACGCAGCACGGAACTGAAGTGATCGATGAGCATCAGCGGTCCCGCGACCCGCCGGTATTTGCGCAGCTTTCGGAATGGGCGGGAAGCGGCCCTTCGCCGCGCTGGTACCAGCTGTTGTTTTTGAATGATCTACCTTGGCGCAGCTGAGCCCTGCGTAACATTGTTTCAATATAGAGATTTTCGCAAGCGCCTTGACAAAACTATAAATGTAGTTTTGTTTGAATTATGATGAATAACACTTCCGCAGCTCTCTCACTCGCCGCTCTTGGCCATGACACGCGCCTGACAATTTTTCGGTTGTTGGTGCGGGCTGGAAATGATGGTCTCAATATCGGCGAGATCGGCCAGCATCTGGGCATGGCGGCATCAACCCTTGCATACCACCTCAAAACGCTAGTGGACGCTGGACTGGTAACACAGGAGCGGCAGGGACGTCAGATCATGAACCGCGTGGATTTCGCTATCATGCATCAAACGGTGTCGTTCCTGACATCGGAATGTTGCGCAGGGGTGAAACTAACGCGAAAGGATGCGGCCTAATGGGTATCGTTCTTTTTTCACGCCTTAAATAAACTATAAATCTAAGGATTTAGATATGACTGAACTTAATCCAAATGTCCCGTCCCGGACCAATGACCTACTTCAACGGCTCTGGGCAAAAGAAAGGGTCTGGCTTGTCTCGGCAGCCATCCTCATCTTGCTGTTCATTTTTGCGACCCCGCTTGGTCTCTCCACCACAGGTTTTGTCGCGCAGAACCTCGCGAACGTAGCGCCCTTCCTTGCGCTATCCGTTGGGATCGCGGCCTATGCAGGGGCAACAGGCGCAGACGGGCTGATCGCGCGGGCCTTTACCGGATCCCCCGTCATGATGATCTTTGTCGCTGCTGTTGTCGGCGGGCTCTCTCCTTTCTGTTCCTGCGGTGTCATCCCCCTCATTGCCGCCCTCTTGGCGATGGGTGTTCCGCTTTCAGCGGTCATGGCCTTCTGGCTTGCCTCGCCTGTGATGGACCCGTCGATGTTCTTTCTGACCACCGGTGTGCTGGGTATCGAATTTGCGATCGGAAAAACGATCGCTGCGCTAAGCCTCGGTATCTTTGGCGGTCTTATCGTGCATGGTCTGTCCCGCGCCGGAGTTCTGTCCGATCCGCTGCGCGAAGGTGTGGGCAATGGCGGTTGCGGGGGGGCAAAGGTCCGCACGGTTCAGCCGGTCGTCTGGAATTTCTGGCGTGATGATGCGCGTGTGGCCAAATTCTGGCGTGAAGGTATCAAAACCACGCTGTTTCTTGCCAAATGGCTCACCCTCGCATTCATCCTTGAAAGCCTGATGCTGGCCTGGCTGCCTGCCGATCTGGTGGCACGCTCGCTCGGCGGCACCGGCCTTGCCCCTATTGGTATTGCAACCCTCGTGGGGGTGCCTGCCTATCTGAACGGCTATGCCGCTTTGCCCTTGGTCGGCGGTCTGATGGGACAGGGTATGGCACCCGGCGCAGGCATGGCGTTTCTCGTGGCAGGCGGAGTCAGCTCTCTCCCCGCTGCCATCGCGGTCTGGGCCTTGGTCAAAAGGGAGGTGTTTCTTCTCTATCTCGGCATCGCGTTGATAGGATCATTTGCCATCGGGCTGTTGTTTCAACTCTGGAGTGCGCTCTAGCAACCGCGTTGTTTCAGCACAACAAATTGCAGGCCTTCGGCGAAGGTCTGCAATACCTCGCACGCCGGAGTTCAAGACCCCCGTCACAAACCCACGTTATGGGAACGGTCGCGAACCAGCCTGATTTAAGATGCAAAAAACCCCGTTCCAAACCAAAGTGATTGTTGAAGGTTTTTTTGCTGTGCGCTGACAGCCGCCATTCGTTGCAAGGCAAAATTCTCGTAGTTTTGGCTCGACGCCGACTTTCGCTGCGCGATGCACTGATGACAGGTGTGCGGGACATTGCTGCCTTTCAATGCACATAGGCAGAAAGATTTCTTCTCAGGCATTGCGGGCCTTGATTAAGATCGCGCACGATTTGCTCAGGTCTACTGGTTATAAACTTAATTCAGACCGACAGACTGTCCGTTCATCCAACGCGGTCTCGGAAAAGCCCCTTTCAAAGTTGAACACACTACCCATCAGGGCCACTGGAAGGACCGTGCGGTGTGGTCAGTTCTGAACACTTCTGCCTTGCGCATATGGCGCAGCAAACCCAGCGACGAGCAGCGAGCCGCCGCCTGTGGGCCATGTAGTACAAGCTAGCACCGTGGCCCCTACTTCCTCATCATCCGACTACGCTCCAACCCCGGCACCACACTCAAACCCCGTCAAACCGGCGCAAGACCATAGGACAATCATGCGCTGTTGCTGGGTTCTACGCGACATCTGTCATCATGGGATCACCCAGTGACACACGAGCTATTGTTATTACTTTCTCCGACAGCTGAACCTCTCAAGAATCATAATTCCCAATTTTTTGGTTGATTTACACCCTGAAATATAAGCAAAGATATTTCTGAATACATTAAAGTCATAACATTAAAGCTCTGAGGCCCGCTATGAACCACCAAGGAAACGTCCAATCCATGGCGAAAAATACTGATCTTGCGGGGCTGTGTGCCACTGCCCGCGAGATGGTCGCGCGTGAAGCCCCGATTTACGAAAAGCAGCGACCGCGCAGCAAGGCTATGTTCGAAAAACCAGAGCCGGGTTTTTACGATCAGGTGCCGCAGCACTGGATGCGGGATTGGCCCATGCCGTTCCCCTTTGCCGTCGCCGGCGCATCCGGCAGCACCTTGATCGACATTGACGGCAACGAACTCGTCGATTTCTGTCTTGGCGATACCGGAGCCATGTTCGGGCACGCGCCCCAGCCCATTGTCGATGCCTTATCACAGTCGGGCACGCGCGGCCTCACGACCATGCTGCCTTCAGGCGAAACGGCGAAAGTCGGCAAACTGTTGTCGGACCGCTTTGGCCCGTTTGTCTTTCAGATCGCGACGACGGCCAGCGATGCCAATCGCTTTGCAATTCGGGTGGCGCGGGCCGTCACAGGTCGTAAGAAAATCCTTGTGTTCGACGGCTGCTATCACGGTGCGGTAGACGAGACACTGGTCGACCTTGAGAATGGCAAGACGGTCGCACGAAAGAACCTGTTGGGCCAAGTTGTCGATGTCACCACAACATCGGTTAGCATCCCGTTCAACGACATTGAGGCGTTGAAGGCCGCGCTGGAGACGGGCGAAATTGCCGTTGTTCTGGCCGAACCCGTTATGACAAACTGCGGCATGATCCTGCCGGATGAGGGATATCTGAAAGCGTTGCGCGACTTGACCCGCGCAACGGGCACATTGCTTCATATAGATGAGACCCACACCATATCGACCGGCCTTGGCGGATATACCGCAGTGCATGGGCTTGAGCCGGACATCTTTGTTGTCGGCAAACCTGTCGGTGGCGGCGTGCCGGTGGCGATCTGGGGCATGTCTGAGGATGTGGCCCAGGCGATGTCCGACATCCGCGCCAAGATGAGCGGCATCGGCCACTCTGGCATCGGAACGACCCTTTCGGGCAGCACGCTGCAAATTGCCTGCCTGCGGGCCTGTCTTGAGGAAGTCATGACGGAGGCGGCTTACGAAACGATGAACCGTCATGCGGATCGGCTCGAGCAGGGTTTCACAGCGGCAATTCGTGCTGCAGGGCTGCCGTGGCATGTCAGCCGCGTCGGCGCGCGTCTCGAGATTGTATTTTCTGCCGATACCGTACGGAACGCGCAGGAATCCCGCGCAGCCGCGATAGATGGTATCCAGCATGCATTGCATATCGGTTTGCTCAACCAGGGTTATCTCGTGACGCCGTTTCACAACATGGTGCTGGTTGCACCGACGACAACATCCGAGCAGATCGAAGGGTTGCTAGGTGCCTTCGAAAACGTGCTGAAACGTCTTGTCGCGCAGGAGGATATGTGATGACCGCCCCCAGACCGAATGAAGCTGCGCCCATTGAAGAAGCCGAAGCCTTTCTGGCCAAACACCCGGATATCCCGGCGTTCGATCTTGTATTGATCGACCCCAACGGGATCGCGCGCGGCAAGATCATCCGCCGTCACGAACTTTTGGGGCTCTACCGGTCCGGTCGACATCTGCCGGGCTCGATCCTCGGGCTTGATGTCACGGGCGAAGACGTTGATGAGACGGGGCTGGTCTGGGATGACGGCGATGCGGACCGCATCGCGTGGCCGATTGCCGGATCGCTGGTTGAACTGCCTTGGACCTCTCCAAAACGGGGCGAAGTCCGCGTCAGCCTTTACGAGCTGGACGGCACGCGGATGGGGGCCGATCCTCGCCATGCGCTGTCACGCCAGATCGAGGCGTTCAACCAGATTGGGATGAACCCTGTCATGGCCTTTGAACTGGAATTCTACCTTGTGGATGCCCATCGCGACGCCAATGGCCGCCCGCAGGCGGCGCGGATGCCGATCACGGGCGACCTGAACCAGACCAATCAGGTCTATTCACTGGACCCGCTTGATAATATGGAGGCTTTCATCGCACAGCTTTACGCCCATGCCGAGGTACAGGGCCTTCCCGTTGAGACGATGATTTCCGAATACGCGCCCGGACAATATGAGCTAACCTTGCGGCACCGCAACAGTGGGCTGCGCGCGGCAGATGATCTGGTGATGCTAAAACGGCTGGTGCGTGGCCTCTCGATCCGGCACGGGATGCGCGCAAATTTCATGGCCAAACCATTCGCGGGGCGCTCGGGCTCGGGGATGCACCTGCACACCAGCCTGACGAACGAGGCGGGCGAGAACCTGATGGCGGACACGGGCGGAGACCTTGCGCCGCTGTTGCTGAACGCAGTGGCAGGGCTGCAAAAGACGCTGGCAGAGTCGATGCTGCTCTATGCGCCTAACATCAATTCATGGCGACGGTTCGGCCGCAACAGCTATGCGCCGACAGCTGCCACATGGGGCCGCAACAACCGCAGTGTTGCGATCCGCGTGCCTGCCGGGAATCCCGCCAACCGCCACATCGAGCACCGCACACCCGGAGTCGATGCCAACCCGTATCTGGTGGCGGCCAGCGTGCTCGGCGGTATGTTCGAGGGTATCCGCGAAAACTTGCAGCCCGAGGCTGAGGCCACGTCCTATGATGCGGCGAGCGAGCATGTTCTGCCAAAGGACTGGGCAGCCGCCATCGCGCTTGCGTCCGAATCCACATTTCTGCGGAACGCCTTGGGTGACAAGATGGCGCATGTGTTCCTTGCCTTGCGGCAATCGGAATACGACCGTTTCATGGCCGAGGTCACTTCGGAGGAATTCGACTATTTCGGCAACACAATCTAACAGGATATCCTGATGCGAGATATTTCGACCCAGCACCAACAGATCTATCAGGCGCTGCGCGAGCAGCTTATTTCAGGGCAGTTCACGCCGGGCACGAATGTGAATGCCCGCAGTCTTAGTCAGACGATGGACGTGGGGCTTATGCCTATGCGCGGCGCAATCACGCGGCTGGTCGGGGAACGCGCGCTTGAGGTTCAGCGCAATGGCCGCTTTTGTGTGCCGGCGTTGACCCGCCACCGTTTCGACGAGTTGATGCAGGCGCGCCAGCAGCTTGAGCCGCTTTGCGCCATGCGCGCGCTGCCGTTTATGACGGCAGAAACACTGGAAGAAATGGAAGCCTGCGACAGACGGGTGAACCAGAGCTACCAGACCGGAGACGCCGAGGCCTACATGCGAGAGAATTACCATTTTCACTTTACGCTCTACCGATCCGGTGCCTCAGAAGTGCTGTTGCCGCTTTTGGAAAGTGTCTGGATGCAGTTCGGCCCGTTCATGCGCAGCGTCTTCACGATGGATGAAAAGTCCGACATCGTTGACAAGCACCAAATGGCTCTCGACGCGATCCGGCGCGATGACGCCCAAGCGCTTGGCATCGCTATTCAGGCCGACATCGCGGACGCGGTTCATCTTCTCAAGCAGACGCTTGGCGACGCAGAGCCCACGACCTCGGGCCTGTAACCGGGCCCCGTCGATCTTGGTTAAATCTCAAGCGGTTTCACGCGCGAATTCTTCAATCGCCTCACCCAGGGCATCCACAATTTGATCGCATTGCTCGGGCGTAATGATCAGCGGCGGCGACAAAACCAGCCGGTCGCCGACAGGGCGGATGATGACGCCGCTTTCGACACATTTCTGAAAGATCTTATGGCCGCACCCAAGGTGCGGGTCCATCCCCGCCTTGGTCGCCTTGTCGGCGACCATGTCCACCGCCAGCATCAGGCCGTGCCCGCGCACGTCGCCAACGCCCGGCAGGTCCGCAAGCCGCTGCGCTGACTTCATCAAATAGGCACCCGAGCTTGCCGCATTGGCCAGCATTCCCTCGTTCTCCATGATCTCGACATTCTTGAGAGCCGCCGCACAGGCGACCGGATGCCCCCAGTAGGTTAACCCCATCGAAAATGTCCCGCCTTCGGTCTGCGGATGGCTGATGACATCATAGATTTCATCCGACAGGATCGTCGCCCCCAGTGGGATGTAGCCCGAGGTGATCCCCTTGGCGGACACGATGATATCGGGCTGGTAGTCAAAGACTGCCTCGGACGCGAACCAGTGGCCCAACCGGCCAAAAGCGGTCACGACCTCGTCCGCGATGTAAAGGATGTCGTTGCGCGTGCAGAGTTCTTTCATCTGCTTGTGATACCCGGCGGGCGCGATCAGCACGCCGCCCGCGCCCATGATCGGTTCGGCGATGAAGGCGGCGATGTTGTCGGCACCGTTGTTGGCAATCGTCGCTTCGAATTCGCGCACCAGATAATCGCAGAACTGCGCCTCGGTAAGATCATCGGGCTTGGCGTACATGTTGGCCGCCGAAACGTAGCGGATTATGTCATCGGCAATGCGGTTGAAACCGGTCTTGGTGCCCTCGATCCCCGTGAGGTTCGCGGCGAAATAAGTGGCACCGTGGTAGGCGGAGTTGCGCGAGATAATCTTTTTCTTCGACGGCTTACCGCGCAGTTCGTGGTAGAAATGCGCGATCCGCACGGCCGCTTCGTTCTCGGTGCTGCCGCCGCAGGAATAGAAGACGTGGTTCAGATCGCCCGGCGTATGCTCGGCCAGCCAAGCCCCGAATTCTGCCGCTGGAACATTGGTGCTGTGCCCGAACGGGTTGTAGTACTGCATATCCATCACCTGCTTGGCGATGGCCTCCGCCATATCCCGCCGACCGTGGCCGATGTTGACGCACCACAAGCCAGCGATCCCGTCCAGCAATTTGCGCCCTGTGCTGTCGGTCACATGGATGCCGTTCGCGCTCTCGATGACCTGACTGCCTTCGTCCTTGAAGGTGGCGAAATCGGTGTAGGGATGCAGCAGGTGGTCGCGGTCCATTTCCCAGGCACTGCGTGTGTTTGGATGTGTCATGTCGATCCTTTCAGACAGTACTGACCCCTGCCGGAGCAGGGCAAAATGGCGACCGGCGTCGCATGCGCCTCAAATCTCAGCGTGCCAAAGTTCGATAAAAACGTTCTGTTCGTCTCCGGCAGGCGCAAAGGCGGTGCCAAAAAGAACCATATCG
>NZ_JBFEKM010000073.1:0-19588 GCF_041552635.1 Sulfitobacter sp. | reverse complement strand
TGGCGCCGGTTCACCGCGCTTTCGCAGCTTTTCAACGAGACGAAAGATGACCGCTTTGGCGCGATCACAGCGCGCATCGAGGCAGGCAGCGACGACCGCATGTCACGCTATGTCGATATGGTCGAAGAAAACGTTGTCCGCGAGGATCTGACTTTTGCCGAGATGGCGCAGGTGGCGATCACGGCTGCGCAGGATGAAAGCGTCGACGAAATAGATCCGGCAGAACTGGTCAGCCGGTTGTACGGTGCGCTGCACAAGACCAAGCGTTCCTATATCAAAAGCTTCGTGTTTTTGCTGAGCGCCCTTGGCGACAGTCTTGCCTTTCCCAAAGCGATTCCACGTAATCTGGGCGTTGATGTTGCGCGTGCCTTGCGCGCGCCAGAGCAGGCGCAAGACCTGCGTGCCAAGCTTGAGGCATGTCACACGGCAGAAGGTCAGAACGAGGCGTTGAAGTCGTTCATTGATGTATCTCAAAAACAGAGCAAGGCACCGGCGGCAAAATCCGAGCCAAAGCAGAAGTTCGAGTTTTTCGTGGGCAAGACAAAGGTCACGGCCCGTCAGGGCGAGTGTCGTTTGGTTAGCGAATATGACTTTGCCACCATGCCAAAGAAACAGCTTGAAGACGCGGTGCGCGCCTTTGAAGAAGTGCTGAACGGCGGCCCGCGCATTCGGTAACCTGATGGTTACCCATGGGTAACCCGGTGTCGGGTGTTACCCATGGGTAACCGCCTGTTCGGGTCCCTTTCGTCCTTTCCAAGGGCCAGGCGATGGCGTGCTCGGCAGTAAGGGGCGCTTGAAGACGTAACCTCTCGGGTACTCAAAGCGCCAGACGGCTTGACCGGCTAAATTTACCCCGATCTGGCCGCGTTTAACAATCAAGTCATTGATTTAATTTAATAATACTTCTGATTAGCCCGTTTTCATCCAAGCGGTGCCGCCCGAAGCGCTATCTGCCAACTTTCCCACTGAAAGCCGTCCGACGCAGCCCTGTTTTGCCAATAAAAATTGGGGCTTGGCGATGGCGCAACTTGACGGAAACAGAGCAAACCCCCAAGGTGGCCCTCAAGAGCAGAAAATGGTGACCCCGAAGCGCATTTCTAAATCTGTAAGCGGGGTGTAAAAACCGAATAAAGGTGAGAGACAGACAATGTTGGCGTGCCCAGATAAAAGGCCGGTGCTTTGCTTGCATCCAGTGCAACGCTATGGGCTGTTGACATGACCGGTGACAAAGATGACCCCACGGTCGCAAGGCAGGGGGCGGCGGCCCAAGGTTCTAGTCCCGCACGACCGCGCCCGACCTCCAGAACCCGCGCGCCGGTCGATGATGATGAACGCACAATCGTAGGGCCTCGCCCCGTTCAACCCGGCCAGCCGGTCATCAAGAAGATATCCCTTTCAGCCGCGCTTGAAACCCAAGGACGCAGCGCTGGAAAATCCAGAAATCCCGCCATCGCCGCAGCCAGTGGCGTGCTAGAGCTGTTGGGTCTGCTGCGCACCGGGCTGGTCGAAATGGATGCCCCGAAGCTGCAAAGGCATCTGCATGCCGCCCTAACGCAGTTTGAAACCGATGCGCGCAATGCGGGATTGTCGGACGCGGACATCAACGATGCCCGCTATGCCCTTGCTGCTACCTGCGATGACATTGCGCAAAATCTGCCGGGGGCAAATCAGGTCTATTGGAAGCGCCACAGTCTGACGGCGCATTTCTTTGCGGACCCGAACCCCAGCGTGGGGTTCTTTATCCGTTTGCACCGCATGTCCGGCAATCCGGCCCAGCATGCGATCATCCTTGAGCTGATGTTCGTCTGCCTTGGCTTGGGCTTTGAAGGGCAGTATCGCACCGCCCGCGACGGGCAGGTCGCGTTGGTCAGCTTGCGGACAGATTTATACCACCGGTTTCGCAGCGTGCTGCCGCGGGCCTTTCCGGAAATGTCGCATCAATGGGCCCCCGTCGTTTTGAACGGTACACGGCGGCATCATCGCCTTCCGCTGTGGATCATCGCCGGGATCGGGGCTGCGATGGTTGTTATGCTGTACGCTGTTTTGGCGTGGACCCTGACCCAAGAAGCACAAGCCGCGCAATCTGCGATCATCGACCTGCATGATCCGACCGACCCCATCGCGATTGAACGGATCACCCTTCCCGATGCGCCTGTCGAACCTCAGGTCGTCGTGTACGAGGCCCCGAAAACAGGGCAGACCGACCGGGTGCGCAATCAACTGGAGGCCGAGATTGCAGCCGGTCTGACCACGGTCAGCGAAGAGGGTGATTTCATCGCGGTGCGTCTTGGCGAGGCGCTACAATTCGGGGCAGGGGCGGCCATACTTGCCGACGAAAGCCCGATCATCGCGCGCATTGCTGCGGTGCTGGAAAAAGAACCGGGCTCGATCATTGTCGAGGGCCACAGCGATAATATCCCGCTCAGCGGTCGAGGGCGTTACAAGACCAACGAAGACCTGTCCGCTGCCCGTGCCGCCGCCGTGCGGGATGTGCTTGCGCAATATATGTCCGACCCCGGTCGCATGACCGTTGCGGGTGCCGGTGCTGCGAAACCTTTGGTGCGCGCCGACACGCCCGAAGCACGGTCGCAGAACCGTCGCGTCGATATCCTCTTGCGTAAGGAGCAGCGGTTGTGAGGGGATTGACCAGCGTATTTTCCAGCTTTGTGTATATCCTTGGGACTGCACTGCTTTGCGCAGCCATCTGGTTCGGTCTGCCGATTTTGGGTGTCGATATCCTTGCCTCGGCGGATGTGCGGGCCGCGTTGATTGGCGCGATCTTGTTGGGGTTGCTTTTGGTCAGCCTGCTGCGTTGGAGGGTCCGCAAACGGGCTGCCCAATCGCTTGAGAAAAGCCTTGTCGACACACAGCTTGGCGATGGCGAAGTGCTGGCGGAACGGATGCAAGACGCGGTGGCACAGCTAAAGAAATCCGGCGGAGCGACGGCGCTGTATGATTTGCCGTGGTATGTTCTGATCGGACCGCCGGGTGCCGGCAAGACAACCGCGCTGGTGCATTCCGGTCTGGATTTCCCCGGCACTGATCCGCAGGCGGTTGCCGGGTTCGGCGGCACGCGCAACTGTGACTTTTGGTTTGCACGGGACGCCGTTCTGGTCGACACCGCAGGGCGCTATACAACCCAAGACAGCGACGCGCAGGCGGATCGCGCCAGTTGGGGGTCCTTTCTTGGGCAGTTGAAAGCGGCGCGATCAGACCAGCCGGTCAACGGCATCATTCTGGCGTTTTCCTGCACCGATCTGATGACAGCAAGCGAGGCCGAGCTGAACGCCCATGCGGAAACCATTCGTGCGCGGCTTGCCGAAGTTCACGAGACCTTGCGCACCCATGTGCCCGTTTATGTGATCTTTACCAAGGCGGATATCATTGCCGGATTCCGTCAGTATTTTGGCGGCTTTGATGAGGTCCGTCGTCGGGGTGTCTGGGGCGTTACGTTCCAGACCCGCAGCCGCAAGGAAGTGACGTGGCAGACGGTTCCGCAGGAATATGCCCAGCTGATGACCCGTCTGTCGGACGAGGTCAGCGACCGCATGGCCGAAGAGCTGGATAGCGCCACCCGGATCGCGATTTTCGGATTTCCCAACCAGATGGGGATGCTTGAACCCAGGATCTCGGGCTTTCTGCGCGGTGTGTTTGAAGGTGCCGCACAAAGCAAGGCGATCTTGCGCGGGTTCTATTTCACCTCGGGCACCCAAGAGGGCACCCCGATCGATCAGGTACTGGGGTCGATTGCGGCCAATCGTTCGGGGGGCATGCAACCGTCGTTCATGTCCGGCCGCGGGCGCAGCTTCTTTTTGCATGATCTGTTGAAAAAGGTCATTTTCGCCGAACGTGACTGGGTGGGCTATGACCGCAGACGCATGGTGCGCCGCATCATTTTGCGGGGGACCGCCAAGGCCGTTATCGCGGCGACCTGTATCGCGGCTGCGGCGGCTTTCGGCTATAGCTTTTGGAACAACGCGTCCCTTGTCCGCGAGGCGAATGCGCAGACCCAAGCCTATGCGCAGCGCGCCGAATTGCTGCTGAACAATCGCTATATTGAAAACGCAGCCACGCGTCCGCTGCTGCCCGCACTTGCTGCGGTCCGCGCCATTCCGGCGGGCTATGCCGACCCAAGGCCCCAGACCGCGCTTGAGCAATTCGGGCTGTCGCGGCGCGAGACGTTGCGCGGTGCCGCAGTCGAGGCATATTCCGACAGTCTTGAGCGATTGTTGCGGCCGCGCATGATGTTGCTGGCGGAACGGCGCTTGGCCGACGCCTTGATCAATCAAGATCAGGCCGAGGCCTATCGTGCTCTCAAGGTCTATATCTTGCTGGCCAAGGAACAAAATGGCCGCGACGATGATTTGGCGATCCAAAGTTATTTCGCCCAAGCTTGGATCGAAGAATATCAGGTGTCGGGATCGGACAGGGATTACCGCGCGATCAATGCGCATTTGTCAGCGATGCTGGCATTGGACGACCGGGTGACGCCCCCGATCAAGCCAAACAAGACGTTGGTTGACCGTGCCCGCAAGGAACTGGGCGATCTGCCACTTGCTGTTCAGGTCATGACCGTTGTCCGCAGCGAGGCGGCAGTGCTGCCACAATGGCGCTTGATGGATGTTTGGACGGCACCGGAAAGGATGCGCCTGACGGACGGGCGGGGACCCGAAACGCTTGTGGTTCCCAGCCTTTTTACCTTTGACGGCTATTGGACCACCTTTCAAAAAGCGCTGGCCAACGCACTAACGACGGTTGACGCCGAGGCGTGGGTTTTGGCCCAAGTCGATACCAAAGCGTCCGAGCGTATCGATCTGTTGCAAGATGTGCATCAGCTGTACGCGCAGGAATTTCGTGCGGCATGGTTCGGGATGTTGGGCCTTGTTGCAGGCAATAGCGATGTTTTGGTGCTTGCCCCGCTGGTGGATGTGATCGCATCACAGGTACAGCTTGCGCGCTTTCTTGATCCTGATCCAGACACCGGCAAAAATTCCGAAGAGCTGAATGAGGTTCGGAAACTTTGGCCGCAGTTGACTTCGATTGATCTGCGCCGCCGCGCCGAAGAGGTAGAGCACGGTTTCAAACCGTGGCTTGGGATGGCGCAGGGGGCTGCGGGGACGCGTCCGGTCGATTTAGTGGTGGCTGATCTGACCGCCCTGTCTCGCGATCCCGGCAAGATGCAAGAGGTCGCCACCCGCGTCGCGGCAATGCCCCAACTGGTCGGGCGCATGGCGGGCTATGCGGGGTTGAACGGCGCAGAGGTGGCGATGACCCGCGACGTTACCGACGTTTGCCGCGAAACGATCACCCGGTTTTATCCGTTTGATGGCCCCCCATCGGAACCGTTGGCGGTGGATGATTTTACCGCCTTCTTTGGTTATGGCGGTCAGGCTGACCGTTTCTGGCAGACCTATGCCGGACAAGGCGGGATCGTTTTGCCGATATCCGAGGCTGTGCGGGCCGAATATGCCCGAATAAAGTCCCTGCGTACCGCGTTTTTCGGGGCTGATTCAGATCAGCCCAACGTGGCGCTGAAACTGCGTTTGGGCGGTGTCACCAAGGATGTCGTGTCGGTCGATGTCGATCTGGGCAATGGTCCGCAACGGCTCGTCTCGGGCGGACCGGGCATTGCGATCAACTGGCCCGGCGACGTCAATGGCATGGTCTGGACGGTAAATGACAGCCTCGAAGACGCTGGCACACTGGCGGTTGAAGCCGGGCCATGGGCCGTGATCGACATGATCAGACGCGGCGGGGATGTGCAGACCGAAGGGGCCAAGGTGGATATGACCCACCGTGCCGGCTGGCACGCATTCCGGGTTTCTCTTGAAGTCGAAGGCGGCACGCAGATGCCGTTCCTTGATCCGATCTGGCAAGACTTTAATTGTCCGGACCGTTTGGAATGACGCAGGGCAGGGGGCTTTGACGTGACAGTTGAACGCAAGGCGGTGGCGCGCGGATTGAGGGTATCGCGCTGCCCCTTTCGATGGCAAAGTGGCACCAGCCGATGTCAGGCCGCTTTGGCGGCGGTGCGGGCTGCGTCAGGTGATGGACCAAATGCCTTGAGGAGGGCCAGCTGAAATGAATGCGAAAATGGTGGCTTCCGTCGATGGCATGATGGCCTTTGAAACCAGTACGCGCACGGATGTTGGTCGCGTGCGAAAACTGAACGAAGACAGTTTGTTGGCATTGCCTGAATCCGGTTTGTGGGTGGTTGCGGATGGCATGGGCGGTCACACCGCAGGCGATTTCGCGAGCCAGACAATCGTCGCCCAGA
Organism: Sulfitobacter sp.; assembly: GCF_041552635.1. Taxonomy (GTDB): domain Bacteria; phylum Pseudomonadota; class Alphaproteobacteria; order Rhodobacterales; family Rhodobacteraceae; genus Sulfitobacter. The sequence goes on along the minus strand of NZ_JBFEKM010000073.1, from coordinate 13,311 downwards.
TGGAAACCATCGGTTTACCAACGGGTGCTATGGACTTGCGGGCACGGTTTATGGACCGGCTGACAAAGGCAAATACACGGATTCACGCCCATGCTGCCGAAATTGGTCAACAGACGATCGGGGCCACTGTCGTGGGGCTGTTGATCCAGCAGGATCATTTCGCCTGTATCTGGTCCGGTGACAGTCGCATCTACCGGATGCGGGGGCGCAAGTTGACCCGCGTCACCCGTGACCACACAGAAGTGCAGGCGCTTTTGGATGCGGGATCCATCACACCCGAACAGGCAGAGGCTTGGCCACGCAAAAATGTGATTACCCGCGCGATTGGCGTGACGGACCTGCCTGAATGTGACATGGTCGAAGGGAAGCTGGCTGATGGGGACGTTTTTCTTTTGTGTTCCGATGGTTTGACTGAATATTTTGACGACTCCGAATTGGCAGATGTATTATACGAAGGTGTGGATTTCCCGCTTGAGGGGATGTGCGCCCATTTGGTAGGCACCGCGCTGGCGCGGGGGGGGAAAGACAATGTTTCTGTTGTCATGGTCCGCTGCCAAGAGCTGGATTTACCGGGATTTGCCGTCGACGGCGATTATCCCGAGCTTAGAGGATTGCAATGAGCGACGATAAAAAGACGTCTGACAAGACACCGGATACCGGTGCAGACGACGACGACAAAACAATCCTGTTCAGCCCTCAGCCTGCTGCCGTTGCGCCCGCCATCCCTGAGGAGGACGAAGACCGCACGATCGTTGTGCGCGATACCCCACGCGCAAACGCACCCGAGGCCGCCGAAGAAACCGGGCCATCTGTCGAGGAGATGGACCTAAGCGAAGTGCAGGCCGTTCCGGTTGAACCCGTTGCCGCACCGCAAACCAGCGCAGCCCCAGTGACGCAGACCGCTTCGGTAGGTCCGGCGGTTTCCGCTCCGGCGCATTCCCCGATCACCTCGCTTGAACCGGGGATGGTCATCAATAACATGTACCGCGTCGAAGAAAGCCTGGACCAGGGCGGCATGGGCCGTGTGTTTCGCGGCGAAGAGATCGGCACCGGTGAATCCGTCGCGATCAAGGTCATTCTGCCCGAGATGGCCGAAGACACCAAAGTTGCAGACATGTTCCGCCGCGAAGCGCGCGTTTTGCGCCAGCTGCACCACGATGCCATCGTGCGCTATTTTGCCTATGTTCCACCGGATGAGAACCTTAGTTTCCACGCCTTGGTCATGGGTTTTATTCAAGGCACCAAACTTTCGGACACGCTGAAAGACGGTGGCCCCCTTAAACAGAGCGACGTTATCAAACTGACCATGCGGTTGGCGGACGGTCTTGAACGTGCCCACAGCATCGGTGTTGTCCACCGCGATTTGTCGCCCGATAACGTGATGCTGCAAGACGGTGATATCGGCAAAGCGGTGCTGATTGATTTCGGGATCTCGCGGTCCTCGACCGTGAAAGATGTCACCATCGGCAACGAATTTGCTGGCAAGCTGAAATATGTTTCGCCTGAACAGTTGGGGTCATTCGGCGGGCAAGCGGAGGGGCCGAGCGACGTGTATTCGCTGGGCCTGCTGATGATCGCGATGTTAATGGGCAAGCCCTATAACATGGGCGGCAACTTTGCCGAAGCGGTGCAGCTGCGCATGGGCGTGCCGGACATCAGCATGGTGCCTGAGGAATTCCAGCCGATGCTGCATTCGATGTTGCAGCCTGATCCCGCGCAGCGCATGCCCGGCATGGCGGCCGTCAAGGATGAACTGCGCGCGATGATGGATGGCGAGGGGATGACAACCCGCTCGCGTTTGACAATGCCGATGATGGGGACAGCGCAGGACAGGTCGGTGCCGGGTTTGCAGGCGGTTCCGTTCGCGTCAACCAGCACCGGCGGTCAGACCAGCGCACCCCGCACCATGGGCCCGACGCCGCTGCAAATCCCCGAACAAAAGACCAGCCGTGGCCTTGTTGCGACGATGGTTGCGGCGGGGCTGGCAGCCGTTGGCGGTGCGGCAGTATTTTTCGCAGGCGATTTCATGGTGAACGGCGGCGATGATGGCGGCAGCACAGTGTCCGACCCTGTCGCAGAGGGCCTTGAGCGTGCAGTCGGCAGTCGCGCGACGTTTCTGGCGGAAACTGTCCCTCAGGAATGTGCTTATGCCGCGCGCCGATCCCATGGTGATACGGCCGGGCTGATCGAAGGATTTGCCCAGAACCTAACACCGTTGCAGGGGATCGGCGATGCCTTCGGGGCCGCGTTTGGCAGTACGCCCGATGTTGTGCCGCGCAGCGTGACTGCGCCGCAATGTGCTGCTCTCGACTTTGCACGAACGCTTCAGGGTACCAAGGGGGGCGGGGTTGAACTGTCCCTGACGCAAAGCACGCTTTCGCGGTCCGAAGGTGTGCAAGGCACGCTGCATGGCAGCACGGGACGGCAGAACTGGCTGGCGTTAGTTGATCCAAACGGGCAAGTTTTTTCCCTGATGCGGCAGTTTGATGACGCCATCGGAGACGAGCGGCGTTTCGCGTTCCGGTTGCCATCGGCGGCACCGGGGATCTATATTTTGGTGGCCACGGCATCAGACAGCCCGTTGGTGCGGGCCGGGGCCATGCGTGATGGCACGCAGGCATCCGACATCTTGCCGCTGATGACCCGTGAACTTGCCACAGACGGGCAGGGCGCTGCGGATATCGCTTTCCTTGAATTGACCCGCAAAAGAAAAACCGCGCCCTATCAGGCGCGGTTTTTTCCGTCGTTCAAAGCGCTAATTCCCCCGCATTTAACGGACGTCAAAGGTCGCCAAGCCGAACACCATATTCCGAAGCGTGTCGCCCGGAATCGGGGCGAATACGGTCTGTGCGACATTGCCAAGCCGTGCCTCAAGATCAAGAGGTGCGCCTTGTGTCCCCAAAGCCAGCAGGATTTGCCGTGTGGCGCGGATCGCACCTGACCGGGCGACGGGGGCTGCAAATACGGGCACGTCGTTTTCAAGGCGGACAAAGGGTGTCATGTCCTGAACGACGCCATTGTCATCAATCAGCAGCAGCGTAACAAACAGGCCACCCGCGCCAATAACGCGGCCGTTCAGCGTGTCACCACTTACAAGCGACGTGCTTTCAAGGGCCAGGCCGATGCGGCTGGCGGGATAGCTTTCGGCTTGGCGCAAGATATCGAGGGTGGCGCATTGGCGGGGGTCAATTTCTTCGCGGGTCTGAACGGGGGTAAATCCTAGACCGGCTGTGATGCGTTCGGCCAGATCATCCAGAACGTCCAGATCCGTTCCGACCAAGGAAATGCCAGCACCCGGATTGCCACTGGCGCGACGGGGCAGGATCAGGGTGCATTGGGTTTGCGGCAGGGCGCGGATGCGGCGCAACAACTGACCAATGGCGATATCTGATGCCGTCGGATTGGGCAGCGCGCGCGGTGCCGGGGCAGGGGGGGCTGCCGGCGTATCGTCACCTTCGGTATCGGTGACCTCAGGTTCGGTTACGTCGGGCTCGGATACATCCGGTTCTGTGACTTCTGGCGCGGGGGCTTCAGGTTCGGGCAGCACGACGGGTTCCGGCCCGCCAATGTCAGGCGTGTCCAGCGGAATTTCCGGTGTTGGTTCAGGGGTCAAAAGCGCAAGAACATCAGGCTCCGCGACGACTTCGGGGGTCAGCGTCAGGGTGCCGTCATCCAGTCCGGTTTCGGCCAAAAGGCCCCCACGGCTTTCGGCCAAGGGGTTCAAAACAGTGTCGTCAATCGGGCTGATCCCTTCGATCGCCAGCGGCGAAGGCGTTTCGGGTTCAGGTTCGGCCAGCACAGGCAGGGGCAGGGGGGCTGGCTCTGGTGCCAGCGTTTCCTCGATCACCGTTGCTTCGGGCTGCAAGGCCGCCAACTCTTGTTGAGCAGGTTCGGGTTCAACGGGCTGCTGTTCCACGACCTCGGGGACTACCGGCTCAGGCTCCGCAGCTTCGGGTTCGATGACTTCCGGCTCTGTAATCTCTGGTTCGGTCAGTGCCAGCGCGTCGGGTTGGCTGACGTCATCTTGGGGGGCAAGAGCGGTGTCGTCTGGTGCCAGCGTTTCCTGATCGGGCTCTAATGCCGTCAGGCTATCGGGCAATCCTGCTTCGGTCTGGCCATCAGGTTCCAACGGGATTGCGTCGGGCGGGATGATCATGCTTTCGTCAATGACGTCGGCTTCGCCCACAATCTCTGCATCCAGAATTTCCAAACTAACGGCGAATTCAGGTTCTGATCTTTCGGTTTCTGTAGGGTCCGGCAGAAACGCGACAGCCCCTGAAAACGCAAAGAAAGCAACGACCGCAGCATGGGTGGCCGCCGAAGCGGTCATCGAGCCGTACCATGTCAGGCCCCTCGTGTTGGCATGCGGTAGAAAGCTCATTCCTCGTCGCTCCCCGCTTTGAGGTGGAGGGTAACGAGCTGTACTTCGACGGCGATCAGCGCTTCCTCATCGAGGATTGTCAAAAGGGTGCCAGCCGTCATTTCCCTGTCGGTCAGCACATGCACCGTGGGACTGTCGATCAAGGCTGCGGCCAACGCCCCTTTCTCGACGACTTGGCCGTCCAGCAGCATTGCGCCGTCGGCCTGAATGATCAGCAAGGGTTCGGGCAACAGATCAAGCGGCAGGCGTGTCGTTTCCGGCAAGCTTACCTCGACGGTTCGAGAGCTCATCAGTGAACCGGTGGTGATGAAGAAAAAGATCAACAAAAGCACGATGTTGATGATCGCCAGCGAACTGTCGAATTGGGCACCCTTGCGACGTTGAGGCAGGCGCGATTGCATATCAGGCCCCTTCGCGGGTGATTTGGACGCCAGCCACATTGGCCCCTTCAAGGGATTCCAACGCTTGGGCGACGTCTTGGACGCGTGCGGTATCGCCGATGATCAAGACGACTAGGCCGGGAGTGTCCTGACTGCCGATGGCGTCAGCAAGGGACCCCAGTTGGCTGATGTCATAATCCTGTCCAGCGGTGCGCACCGACCCGTTGCTGATGGTCCAAAGCGTGACATCCTTGGCCTCTGAACCACTGGGTGGGGGGGCCGGTTTGGATTCGTCAATACCCGCACCTGCGGGTTCTTGGGCATTGGCATCCGGCGCGGGGCCGGACGCCGTTTTCAAGGTGATCAATGAATAGGGTGTTAGGCTGGTCGACAGCATGAAAAAGATTAGCAGCTGAAACATCGCATCGGCCAAAGGCGTCAGGACAAATCTGTAGCTGCGTTTCCGTTCTGGCAGAGGAACTTTTTTAGAGGCCATGCGCCGCGGCCCCGATTATTTCGCCGCGTTCGGATCAACCCGCCCGTGGATTGCGGCGGACATCAGGGCTTCGATCATGTTGCGTTCGCGGTCAATCCGCCCTTCAAGCCATGTGGCAAGAAAGAAGGCAAACAACGCGAGCACAAGACCCGCAGCAGTCGTGGTCAGAGCAACGTAAATACCGCCCGCGAGGGTCGTTGGATCAACGGCACCCTCGGTCACAGCCAGCACCGAAAACGCATCAATCATACCGACAACCGTGCCAAGCAGACCAAGCATCGGTGCCGCTTGCACGACCATGTCCAAGGCGCGCATGCGTTCGCTCATGGTGGCAAGTTCGATCATCGCGGTCTGGCGGCTAAGTTCTTCGGCATAGCTGACGTCAGTCGGGCGGGCTTGAATGCCGGAAAATACAGCCTGCAAAATGCGGGACAAGACGGATTTACGTTTGCCTGCCTCGTTGATTGCATCGTCCACGCGACCATTCAACCAATCGTCCAGTATCTTTTCGGCCTGATTGCGTTTGCCGACACCCATGCGTGCGAATTGGCCGGTTTTGTACAGCCCGATGCCCAACGCGACAAGCGATAGGATTCCAAGAAGCCCGTAGACAGTTAAGGTAGCGAGGTCAAAAATGGTCATGACGTTTCCTGTTGTGAGCTTGGATTACAGGCCAAAAGCGATATCGGTGCGCGATGTCACAATCAACTTGGACAGGCATACATCACTCTCGTCAGCGTCACCACCAGCGATTACACAGCTGGCCACGTCATTCACGATGATCTCTGACAGCTCTGCGCAATTTGAGGGAAGGTTGTATTGGACCACGCGCCGCTTGCCAGCGCTTAGCGAACCCAATGGCAAAGCGAGAAGGTTGCGAAATACCCCGTCCGAGCCGAAAACAGCGAGCCGCCAAGTCACTTCTTCGAAGTCTTGATCAAGGCCGTTTTCACCGAAGAACACAACCTGACATACTCCCTCGGAGGATTGTATGGTACGGTTCAATTCTAATGAAATACTTGGTTCGGCATTTTGTGCGAACGCGATCGAAGCTGAAAAATAAAGTGTAGCGGCTGCAGTTGTTATGAATTTCCCCATGCACTCTCTCAAATGTACGTGTTAAATTTATCTGTACATTAGCGGCATTGGTCTTGGGGCTGTCAACTGTGAATTAAATAAAAGCCCCGGCGCGCCTGCGCCAGAGCATTCCGTTAACGGTAGACGCCAACCACGTATTTGGGCGCATTCTTAGGGACGTAATCGTCATAGCCGTTGAATGCTTGGGCACCGGTCTTGGAGCCAGCGAACGTGCTAGATACCTGTGGCGCGGTTTGGCGAATGAACTTTGGCGCGGGTGTCTGCTGCGCAAAGCTTTTTCTGGGGGCGGCCAAAGGTGCGATTGTTTCAACCGAAACTTCCGGCCCAGTGAGGGCAGCCAGAGTAGGGGACTGGTCAGCCGGAAGTGTTTTGGATGTCAGTTCCGGTTTTTCAAACAAAGCAGGAAGCGCTGGTGCTGAAAGGGCCGATGTTGACATCAACGCGCTTGACGCGGGCACATGCTGCGGAATGACGAATCCGGATGATCCATCGTTGATGATTTCAGGGGCTTCAAGCGAAACGGTCTGAACCGACGTGGAAAAGTCGTGAAACGCCGATAGACCAAAGCCTGCACCGCCAGAAATAGCGATTAGTGCCAGCGAGAGTGCAAATGTATTTTTCATCAGAATCAACCATTGTTGCCTATGCTTGCATTACATATAGCACGAAGTTTGGTCAATTTCACCTTAACAAGCAAAAAACTGTCATATTATGTAGATTTTCAGCAACGCAGATAGCTATCTAGTGCCGGTTTCGGTTAGGTTTGCTAGATATGGTGGGTCTTAACCGCTTTGATATAAAAGAAATTTTAGTAATCCGGGCATTACGCTGCCATTGTTGAAGATGAATTGCTTGCGGCGTGTCTGTTCCAGCGGCTACAGTTTCGTCAGCCGGATGTATTTACTGGAGCGATATTTCATGAGCGGGTTTCGCAAAAACCTCTTGTTCGGACTGACCTTTGGCCTTTTGGGCCCGATAGGGGCGTCTGCGCAGGGGCTTGATATCCAGCCGATTGGAATTGAACTTGCCGGTGACGGCGATCAGCTGATCCTTGCGGCGATGCCGGTCGGGGGTCAGGCACCGGTTTTCAACAGTGCGCTGATTGAATCTGCAACGATCACACGCGTGGCGGTGCGGCAAACGGGAACGCTGCCAAAGCCTTCTATTATTCTGGGTATGATCGCGCCGGGTCAGGAAGAAGAATTCGGCGTCGAGCGGCTTTTGCCCGCCACAGTCAATCAGATTACATTCGCACTGGATGATCTGGTTGCCCGCGAGGCGTTGCGCGCAGAAAATCCGGATCTTTTCCGGCGTCTTGTGGAAGAAGGTCATATTGATCCCGATCCCGGTGCGTTGAACAGCATTCTACAGACCGAATTGAAGCGCATGAATTGCTATCGTTCGGGTGTTGATGGTGCTTGGGGCCGTGGGTCGCGCGGGTCTGTGGATGAATATTTCAGCCAACTGGCGTCCGTGCAATGGGATGACCCATCCCCGACGAACAGTCTGTTTCGGGCGATTATTCTGAACGGTGACGTGGCATGCCCGACACCGGCGGCAGCCGTTGCCGCACCAAGGGCGACATCATCGGCACCGAAAAGCAATAGGACGACGCGGCAAACAACGACAACAAACCGCGCACCGGCCGCCAAGAAAGCAGCCCCCTCGGCCAAGCCTAAAATGTCGATTGGCGCAACGGGCGTGTTCCGGTAAGCTCGGGGTTCGTTGCGTACGGGTGTTGTCACTTTAGCGGACCGGTCAAACTGTCCCTGGCGCGTTGTTTACCAACACGGCGTTGTTCTTGATGAAATCCTTCAATGCGATTTGCGATGCAGGAAGTGAGGTATCTTGACTTTGCGGGGGCAGGAAGATTTCTCATAAAGTATATTATGTAAAATAAAATACTGATGGTCAGCGCCAGGAACTCTACATCAGCGATGTGGTTTTGTGCCCCATTTCCTGCATTCCGATCTCGATCAGTGATCCCGGTCGATATGTGAGCAGGTCGTCGGCAATATCTTCGACCATTCTGTATACTCTGCTGTTTCGATCATCGCCTTTGATGTCAGCTGTTGAGGCCACTGAACTGGCGTCATGAAATTGAATGACTATATGAAATCGGGTGAAAGTCCCGACATGATTGAAGGAGCGGCAAAAGGCAGCAAAGGCGGCGTCGGATTTTGGCCCCTTTCTTACCAGTGGACAGATGTCCGGATCGATGGCGACAAATTCAAAGCACAGCTGATGCGTGATCGGATCATATACGCGAATGTCTATTCCGTCATTCTCGCCTTGATCGGCGACCTCAAGTTGAACGACACAGCAGGCATCGGCGCAGGCCGGATTTTGAGAGACTTTTGAATGTGAGATGACGTTTCGCACGGCGGTGAATCCCTGAAATCGGTTTAGTGATATGGTGACCAAGGTGAACGACTTCGGGGAACTTGAATTGACGCAGGTCAAGCGGTTGGCGGTCAAAGCCTGAGCAGACAAAAGAGGGCTGCGTTTTGGGGGACTACGGCGGTCAGTGCATATTTATCCGGCACCGTCGTGATGGGCGGCCAGCCGCCGCATCGCGATTGCCAACATTTCATCCGAAGCATCCTGAGTGTCAGCAATCGCCATCAGATTGACCGATATGTCGCGCGCGCTTTCGCACGGAGAGATGATGACAATACCACCCTCGTTCTGGTCTACCTGAAATAACAGATCTGCCAGATGTCGCCTAAGATGTTCCGTGGTCAATACAGCCCCCAGTAGGACCTCTTGAACGATTGCGATGGCCGGCAAATCGGGCAGTCGCTGCGCTGCGGCCAGCATCGGGATCGAAACACCGCCCCAACGGCCATTACATTCGATCCAGTGGATCATGTCAGGTTGTGCTGGCGTTTCACAAATCACGGCGTCCAGACTGCACAGCCCGAAATAGCCCAGATGCTGAAGAACGCGCGCGATACGGCCTGCTTCGGCGCTTAGCCTGTCTTGCACGGACGCTGGCAATACCGATCGCGCTGCCCCGACAAAGGCACCGGCGTCGCCCTGCACGCGTTGTTCGAAAATACCCTTGATCTGTGGCGGGCCGTCGGTTTTTTGCGGGATCCACATCTGGACCGAAGGGCTGTGGCTGACATTGTCGTCCCAGACCCCGACAAGGATCGGATAACTGTCCTGCCAGCCTTTGGCGTGCAAACGGTCCAGCAGAAACTGTCTTGTATCATCGGCTGACATCCCGTTCAAAAGCTCTGCGTCAAGCTTGATGTTGCCGGCGGATCCTGCGCTATCGGGCACTTTGACGATAACCTGACCTGCGTCGCGGCTGATCGTGCGTGCCAGATCAGCGACCGCCGCGGGGCCATAGGCTGAATGTGTCGGCGGGGTTGCGTCGACCCCGATGGTTTTCTGGACCAATTGGGTGAACCACAGCTTGTCATTTGCCCGCAGGGTGGCGCGCGGTGACGGGCCACAGACGTGAATGCAGGTCTTTGACATCTCACCGATGGTCTGTGCCAGTCTCCAGATGTTGCCCGTGGTCAAATAGGCCTTGAGCGTGAGGCCGCCATTTTCGCGAGCGGTGTGCGCTAGCGCGTCAAGCAGCTGAGGGGACATGCGTATTTGTTCCGCGACCGGGCGGACCGGATCGTTATCCACCTGAACAAAGGTCACATCCGTCAATCCAAGACAGTCGGCAAGATAGGTTTCGAACCCTGTCTCACGATTGCGGACCAACACGGTGTCCCCGTTTCTAGCCAAAAGCGCCATGCGGTGATCAAGCTTGGCAACCCTGTACGACCCCAGCAAGCTGATTTCGGATTGATCACCGATCAGGACGGCCGGGCCTTTGCCGCAGCCTTGTTGCACAAAGGGCCCGAAGCCGAGAGAGCTCGCAAAGGCGGGTTCGTCGCGTAAATATTCTTGCGCGATCAGTGTACAGTCAATGGGTTGGGCGCGAGGCTGGTCAATCATATCTCAAATTAGACCGGGTCAACGCGCAGCGTTTGATCTAGGTCAGGCCGCTTTGACGAGGATTGCTAAGATCGGCATATCAGCGAAAGGGAAAACCAATGTGCCGTCTTTACGCGATGCACGCCAACGAACCGACCAGGGTGGAATGTGGCCTTGTCAAAGCGCAGAACGCTTTGATGGCGCAAAGTCGGGGGGATTTGCAGGGTTATGCGCACGGACATGGATGGGGCGTTGCCGATTATCCTGATGGTGTCCCTATGATCGAAAAACAGGTCTGGGCGGCCTTTCACGGAGAGCACTTTACGCGAAACGCCGCGCGGATTTATGCGAAAACCGTTGTGGCACATGTACGGCGTGCGACTGTGGGCGGAACCAGCATTGAAAACACGCACCCGTTCGAGCATGGCAAGTGGATTTTTGCCCACAACGGCACGGTACCGAATTTCGACCAAGTGCGGATGAAGATGCTGGACCATATCGACCCGCTCCACCGGTCCGGGATCGCCGGCACGACCGACAGCGAGCATATCTTTCGCTACCTGCTTAGCCTGATTCTGGTGCATCCCGAACGCGGCCTACTGACTGTCGTGCGCGATGGGTTGGAAAATATTCTGGCGTGGTCTGCTGAAATCGACCCCAAGGCGCGCGTCGGGTTAAATATCATTCTCACGGATGGTGAGCATATGATCGGATCGCGCTACAATCGCTCGCTTCATTATCTGTTTCGCGACCATGCTTTTCAGTGTCCGATCTGCCAGCGGTCCCATGTGCAGCACAGTCCAAAGATCGACTATCAGGCGATCGAGATCGCATCAGAGCCGGTTACCTTTGTCGATGAATGGTACGAAGTGCCCAACAAATCGGTGTTTCGCGTCGGAGAGGACTACCGTCTGGATATGGCCCCGTTTGGGCGCCGCTTTTCCAACTGACACGGACACGCGTCCGTTGCAGGCAAAAGGACATGCAGTTTGACTTTGCTCAATCTGTGCAATGCGGCGGTTGCTAAAAGAATCCAATCTCAACACACCACAAGGAGAACGAACATGTCTTATCTAGATTACCTGCCGACAAGCTGGAACAAGAACCGAAAGGTCGAAGAACATCCGCTGGTCACGCTGCGCAATGAAGTCGACAGCCTGTTTGACGATTTCGGCAATGGTTTTTTCGGCAGCCGGAACGAATTCAGTGTGCGGTCGAATGTGAGCGAAACGGACAAGGAATTTAGCATCACCGCGGAATTGCCGGGCCTGACAGAGGCCGATGTTGATGTTTCCGTGACAGGTGACCGGATTACCATCAAGGGCGAAAAGAAGTCTGAAAAAGACGAACGCAGCGAAGAGAAAGGCCGCGAATTCCACCGTATCGAACGTGTATCGGGGTCGTTCCAGCGGGTGATGACGATGCCCTTCATGATTGACCCCGACAAAGTGCAGGCAGCAGTCAAAGACGGTGTGCTGACGGTGACAATTCCCAAACCGCCAGAGGCAATTGAAAATACCAAAAAAATCAAAGTAGCCCACGCTAAATAAAACCAGGTCGGTTCTGCTGATCTAAGCAGGGCCGCCCTTTTTGGATAATACCGCAGTTGTGGGACGGGCAGCTGTGTCTTGAATGCGGTCCCACCACGCGGCCCATACTGCGGTTGCTATGAGGCTAGGCTTCGCCGTGTACGGGTGCCAAACCTTGTCGCTTTTCAACGAATGCCCCAGACTTGGCACAGCATGGAAATACAGTTTCTAGGCAGTTGATAATAGCGTGCAATTTCACCATCTGACAGACCCAGATCCACAAAAGCCGCGAGGCTTTTTCTTGGTTTGGGGCCAAGCGTGGCAACGTGGCGACGCAAGTCACGGGAAAACCCATCGTTGCGTTGTCCTTTCCAGTCTCGCGGAACTGGATTTCCTGTTTTCAATTTTTGCAGATTTGCATGTCCTTTGTGGTCCATCCCTGGCCTCCCCAGCACGAAAATTGTTCCAGCGCCGTCAGGATCGCAAGTGGTGTGATTTTTCGATTGATCGAAATCATTGACAGCAGGGTATCTGTCAAAACCCGGCAGATGTTTGCCACTTGTCCTGTCGGCAGCCGGTATCGGCCTCTGTGTCCGGCCCCGAAAAAGCCGCCTCGTTGATCTGCCTCAATTGTGCATTCTCCGACAGGCCTAGGTTGGATCGAAGGATATGGGAGCAAGACGATGAAGGCCACCAAGACGATGATTGTGATCGCAAATTCCGGCACGGCGCGGTTTTTGATCAATGCAGGACCGGGAAAGGGATTGACCCCAACCGGAGGCAAGACATTGCAAGCTGATCCGCCCACGATGTACGCGGATCGCGCCGGAGAGGTCCACAGCAGGGTCGGACCGGGGATGTCGGCTGTCGAGCAGACGGACCCCAAGATGCTGGCACAGGCCGACTTTGCGAAGGAGGTCAGCGATTTCCTGGAAACATCGTTTGAAAAGGGCAATTTCGAACGGCTTATCGTCGCTGCGGGGCCGCATATGCTGGGTGTAATACGCGACGCGCTTTCCGAAAAGGTATCAAAGGTCGTCATCGCCGAGGTCGATAAGGATTTGACGCATCTGCCCTTGGAAGACCTGCCAGAGCATCTGGATCATGTCCTTGCAGTTTAGGGCCGGCGGTCAGCCGCGCATTGATCACAGATAAGGCTGAAAGAGATGTGCGGGGGACGCGGAAACATACTTCAGATCAAATGTTTATTAGAGCGCGAATATAATTTCGCAAATGCTGCGACGGTTCAGGAAACCAGCAAATCATGGCTGTTTCTTACTACGGACCATGTTTTTAAGTTGAAAAAACAGGTGCGCGACGATCTGCAAGATTTGACGTTTTTGCGCGCGCGGCTTGATAATAGCCTGATGGAAACCGACTTGAACCGTCGTTTGGCCCCGCAGGTGTATCTTGGGGTCATCCCGATCACCAAGCGCAGCGACGGGCAGTTGGCGGTTGGTGGCGCGGGAGAAATCGTCGACTGGC
>NZ_JBFEKM010000072.1:0-19824 GCF_041552635.1 Sulfitobacter sp. | reverse complement strand
TGGTAAAGGTCTGATGAAGGACGCCACAATGAACGAAATAAATGCCCCCCGTATCGCTTTTCAGGGTGCTTTAGGCGCGTATAGCCACGAAGCATGCCTGCAAGCGCGCCCTGATATGGTGCCCGTTCCTTGTGTAACATTTGAGGGCGTGTTCCGGGCCGTTCGCGAGGGGCGCGCCGATCTGGCAATGCTGCCCGTTGAAAACACGACCTATGGCCGCGTCGCTGATATTCACCGGTTGCTGCCCAAAAGCGGCTTGCACATCATCGCCGAAGCGTTTGTGCGCGTGCGCATCAGCCTGATGGCGCTGCCCGGTGTCAATTTGGAAGACGTTAAACATGTGCGCGCCCATATGGTGCTGATCCCGCAAGCGCGCAGTTGGCTCGATGCCCACGGCATCACGTCAGAGGCGGCATCGGACAGCGCCGGCGCGGCCGCCGATCTGGCGGTTTCGGATGAACGCAGCGTGGGCGTATTGGCAAGCGAAGTTGCCGCAGACATTCACGGGCTGGACGTTCTGGCCCGCGACATTGAAGATTTAGACCACAACACGACGCGTTTCTTGTTGATGTCACCCAAGGCAGACCTAAGCCGCCGGGCACCGACCATGATGACCACATTCGTCTTTGAAGTGCGCAACATCCCTGCGGCATTGTACAAGGCGATGGGCGGCTTTGCGACCAATGGCGTCAACATGACCAAACTGGAAAGCTATATGGTGGGCGGATCATTTACCGCCACACAGTTCTATGCGGATATCGAAGGCCACCCGGAAGATCCCGCCGTCGAACGCGCGCTTGAAGAATTAGGGTATTTCACCAACATGCTGGATATTGTGGGCGTCTATCCGGCGCACCCCGATCGCCATCCCAGCTGAAATCGCTCAACGGGACAGCTTGTAACGTTCTTCCATGCCCTTTGCGTATTCAAAAACGCGCAATTTGTACTTTTTGGTCAGCGATGTTTTCGCAAGCTTGAGCGATTGCACCAGCAGACGCGCCGACAAGTTGCTTGGCTTGAGCTCGAGCGTGACAAGAATGCGCGTCCGGCTGCGCGACAGGGCCATCAGTTCAAATGCCATGTCCCCCGCCAGACCGGGCGATGTGGTCGCCAACCGCATTTCAGTTGGCCGGTCAAAGGACTGCATATCAATCTGGATTTCGCGACGCTTGCCCCGCATGTCAAAAGCGGCCTCCCACTTCATGCCCGTGGCTGGCGCGGCCAACTGATCGACACGCTGCACCTCCGCGCCGCGACGCATCGCGGCACGTTCAAACTGGTCAAATTCGCACAACATATCAAAGACAGCATCAATCGGCGCTTCAATATCTTCTTTTGTCGAAAACTTCATTTTTTACCTGCCCGCCGGTTTCAGGCACAATCGCCTCAAGTCAGTGTATCCGCAAGCCAGTTTTCTAACAGGAAATGTGCAATAGCTCCTTTACGTGCGGGCAAGATATGGGGATGTTGCCCTGCAAATATGTCCATCATCTCTTCTTTTGGAACCCAAAGAGCGTCTTCGATTTCTTTCGGGTCAATTGTAATTTTTTCAGATGTTGCAACTCCGGCACAGCCGAACATTAGCGATGCGGGAAACGGCCAAGGCTGGCTCGCTAAATAGTTGACTTCCCCGACTTCGATACCGGATTCTTCAAAGACTTCACGGCGCACGGCGGCCTCAAGGGTCTCTCCAGGCTCAACGAAACCGGCTAGCAGGGAATACATGCCCTGCGGCCATCCCGGCGACCGCCCCATCAGCACCGAATTCCCGTGGGTGATCAACATGATTACCACCGGGTCTGTGCGCGGGAAATGCGAGGCACGGCAGGCGGGACAGTTGCGCTGCCATCCAGCGTCGTTAACAACCGTTTCAAAACCGCAACGGGCACAGAACCCATGTGTTTCATGCCACGAAAATATGGCTTTTGCGGTCGCCGCCAATTCCGCATCCCGCGGGTCAAGCCATGTCATAACACGGCGCAGTTCAACAAAGACGTTCTCTTCGGGTAGCATCGGGTGACGCTGTTCACTGGGGTCCATGAACGCGCCCAAATGGCGGGGGTCCAGATCGTCGGGCACCCACGATGACAAATCAAACGCAAATCGTGCTTCGCCGTTTTCGCGCCCCAGCAAGATCGGTGGTGACGATGCATCCTGAAGTGCGGGATGGTCCATAGGCAAGCGCACCAAAGAAGCAGGCCGCATCGGGTTGATTAATACCTTGCCACGCCATAACAATACTGCACGGGCCGTTTCCTCTTGCTTCAGAACGTCAACAGCCGCTCTGTCGCCGCGTGTCTCGCCTGCACGGTCCAATCCCGAACCGCCAAAGGTTACTGTCTCAGAATGTTTCATCTAGCCCTCAAATTTGCCTCGCTACGTGATTATTCACCATCTTGACCAAAGCCAAGGGTTTCACGCCGTCAGTTTAGCCTTAGTTTGTTTTCATGAGTAAACCCCCGAAAAAACCAGTCTAAGGACAATTCAAAACCGCCATGACGCAGATTGTTTCATCAATCCTTGACGCCGCGCCCCTCATTCGCGTGACTCTGCGGTTTTAGAAATGGAACGTGCCACCACCAAGCTGCGCATTCTTGCGACCACGGATCTTCATATGAATGTCCTGGGATACGACTATGCTTTTGACACCCCCGGCCAGCGGGCAGGATTGGCCGGATTGGCCCCTCTGATCGCCAAAGCACGGGCGGACGTGGCACACGGACAGTGCCTATTGGTCGATAACGGTGACTTTTTGCAGGGCAATTCCTTGGCAGACTGGCTAAGCACGCACCCCGTGACCGCAGACCATCCGCTGGTCGCCAGCTTTAACGGATTGGCCTACGACGCGATTGGCTTGGGCAACCATGATCTGGATTTCCGTACCTCTTATCTGGAACAGTTCATCGCTGCACTTGACGCACCGGTGATTTCCACAAACCTCTCAGAAAGTGGCATCCGCGATCTGCACCGCTCTGTGACTTTGACCCGCTTGATCGAGACTGCGGATGGGGCCGTGCCGCTCAAGATCGCGATTGTATCCGCGTTGCCCGATGAAACTGCCGTCTGGAACAAGGCCATGCTGGCTGACACGGCTATTATTTCAGACCCACTGGCCACCCTGCCCGAACATGTAGCCCAGCTGCGCCAGGCCGGTGTGGACATCGTTCTAGCGCTTGCGCATTTGGGTTTGGGGCATGCCGGGGCACCCGATAGCATTGCCGATGCGGGTGCGCGTTTAATTGCTGAAATCCCCGGCATCGACGCGATTGTTGCTGGCCACACGCATCGTCGTTTCCCCGATGACATGGAATGCGACAACGTGTTCCCTTCGAATATTCCGATCGTGATGCCCGGCGTGATGGGATCAGACCTTGGTGTCATCGATCTTGATCTGGCACAGGGCGCAGATGGCCGGTGGATCGTTACAGATAATGCCGCACAGCTTTGGCCGCAGCCGGTCGATACTGTGCCTGATCCGGCATTTTTTGCTCGGGCCTCACGGGCCCACAACGCAGCGCGCGCCGATCTTGCAGCCCCAATCGGGGCACCGGCCGACCATTTGCACAGCTATTTTGCGCTACTCCAACCTGCGAACACCATGGCGCTGTCCGCCAGAGCCAAGGCAATCCTTATCCAAGAGGCCTTGCAGGGATCGCCCCATGCGGATCTGCCACTGTTGGCGACGGCGGCAGCCCGTGCCGTCGGTGGCGCGGGCGACGTGCGAAATTACATTGATGTGCCCCAAGGCGTTATGCTGCGGCGGCACTTGGCTGGGTTCGCCCCTTTTGAAAACCGCACCTGTGCTTTGCTTTTAACGGGCGCGCAATTGCGGCTTTGGCTGGAACGATCTGCACATGTTTACAGCCACCTCAGTGCAAATATCCCTCAGCAGATGCTGTTGAACGATGCCGAGCCCCGATTTATTTTCGACGCCATCTATGGATTGACCTACGCAATCGATCCCACACAGCCCCAAGGTCAGCGGATATCCCAGATCGCCCATGCAGGTGCCGCGGTTTCAGCAGATCAACGGTTCGTTCTCGCAACGAATACATTTCGCGCCGCAGGTGGGGGCAAGTATGACATGATCGATCTGCCGGTACCGATTGCACAAAGTGATGCAACTCCGACAGAATCGTTGATTCGCGCACTTCAGGCCGATGATTTTGACATCTGGACCCGGCAAGCACCTTGGCACCTGAAACGGCGCGGCCTGACTGCAGTTTACGAGACCAGCCCGAAGGCCGCTGCATATCTGGGCGAAATCGCCCCGCTCAAGCCTCGTATTCTGGGGCAGACCGCTGCTGGCTTTGACCGGATCGAGATTACGCTCTGATCCTTGCACTTCGCAAAACTCTATCCTATATGAGGATCGAGAGGTTGGTGCGGGCAGGTGCCTCGCCAACCCGGTCAGATCCGGAAGGAAGCAGCCGCAACGAGACCCACTTGGGTCGTTATCAGCCTCTCACCCGAGCGTATTTTGCATAGCGAAATACGCGCTGCCCCCACCCAAGGTCATCCACAGGATGGCGCGAGAGGGGCAGCCCCCTCCCGAATTCACAGATGCCCTGATCTAAAGCCGATCAGCCGCAAACGTATCACATTGCCCGACTTGACCGCTGTCATAGCCGCGCTGGAACCAGCCCGACCGCTGCGCCGATGTCCCGTGCGTAAAGGTATGCGGCTGCGGCGCGCGCCCGGCCTGCTTTTGCAGATAGTCATCGCCGATCTTGCGCGCGGCATTCAGCGCCTCGTCCAGATCGCCCCGCTCCATCAGGCCTTTGACGTTCATCGCCCAAATCCCTGACAAACAGTCCGCCATCAGCTCAAGCCGTACCGTCAGCGCATTGGCCTCGGCCTCCGACGACCGCCGCCGCAGCGCATCCACCTTTGGCAAAATGCCCAGCTGATTCTGCACATGATGCGCGACCTCATGGGCAATCACATAGGCGGCAGCAAAATCGCCGCCCGCGCCCATGCGCTGTGCCAACATGTCGAAAAACTGAGTGTCCAGATAGGCCTTTTCATCCGCTGGACAGTAAAATGGCCCCGTCGCACCCGATGCCCCGCCGCATCCGCTTTGGGTGACACCGGAAAACACCACCAACTTGGGTGGCTCGTACGTGCGGCCCAACTGCTCAGGGAAAATATTGCCCCAGACATCTTCGGTCGTTGTCAGAACCTGCGCAGAAAATTGCGTGGCGGCGGAATCCGCTTGGCTTGCCGGCGCGCCCGACTGGTTTTGTGTCCCCCCAACCAAGGATGACACGTCAATGCCCGTAAAATATCCGATCGCCAGCACAGCGATTACGCCAACTATCCCCAAGCCGCCTTTGCGCGCGCCACCACCGCGCCCGCCCCGTACTTCGACATTTCGACTTCGTCGTATCCCCTTCAGCCGCATCTCGTGCTCCTATGTGCTGTTTCAACCATTGATATATCTTTGCGCTGCCTTTCGTCCACAGTTCAACGTCCAAGAAGAACCTAGGCCTATCAGCGGTGGACGATGCCCCCCGCGCGCCCTATCCTATGGGTCGCATCGAATCCTCGCAAAGGGCCCCCATGTCAGCACCTTCCGCCTATCGCGTTCTGGCGCGCAAATACCGGCCTGAAACATTTGTCGACCTGGTCGGCCAGGATGCAATGGTGCGTACCCTCAAGAACGCCTTTGCCGCAGACCGTATTGCGCAGGCCTTTATCATGACCGGGATTCGCGGCACCGGCAAAACCACCACAGCGCGGATCATCGCCAAGGGCATGAATTGCATCGGCCCGGACGGTAACGGCGGCCCGACGACAGAACCTTGCGGGGAATGCGAACATTGCGTCGCCATCATGGAAGGTCGCCATGTCGACGTGATGGAGATGGACGCCGCCTCAAACACCGGCGTGGGCAACATCCGCGAAATCATCGACAGTGTGCATTACCGCGCGGCCTCGGCCCGCTACAAAGTCTACATCATCGATGAGGTGCACATGCTGTCGACAGGTGCGTTCAACGCCCTGCTGAAAACCCTGGAAGAACCGCCAGAGCATGTGAAATTCATCTTTGCCACCACTGAAATCCGCAAGGTGCCGGTCACGGTCCTGTCGCGCTGCCAGCGCTTTGACCTGCGCCGGATCGAACCCGAAGTAATGATCGCCCTGATGCGCAAGATCGCAAGCGCTGAAGAGGCCGAAATTGCTGATGACGCGTTGGCACTTATCACTCGCGCCGCCGAAGGGTCCGCCCGCGATGCGACTTCCCTGCTGGATCAGGCGATAAGCCACGGTGCTGGCGAAACCACCGCCACTCAGGTCCGCGCCATGCTGGGGCTGGCCGATCGTGGCCGGGTGTTGGACCTGTTCGACATGATCCTGCGCGGCGATGCCGCGGGCGCGCTGAATGAACTGGGCAGCCAGTATTCCGACGGGGCCGATCCGATGGCAGTGCTGCGCGATCTCGCCGAAATCACCCATTGGGTGTCAGTGGTCAAAATCACGCCCGATGCTGCCGAAGACCCCACCGTATCGCCCGAAGAACGCAGCCGCGGCCTGACCATGGCCGAAACCCTGCCGATGCGCGTTCTCACCCGCCTTTGGCAAATGCTGCTTAAAGCGCTGGACGAAGTCGCCAGCGCCCCTAACGCGATGATGGCCGCCGAAATGGCAGTGATCCGCCTGACCCATGTCGCCGACCTGCCAAGCCCCGAGGAATTGACCCGCAAGCTAAGCAAGGCAACCCCGCCCCCCACAGCACCGCCTGCACATGGGCATAGTGGCAGTGGGCCATCCGGCGGTGGCGGAAATACAAACGCAACGGCTTCGCACCATGTCCAAGGCAGCCCGCAATCAGGGGCAACCATGGCCGCACTCGCCCCGGCCATTGATCAAGCCCTCGCGCGCTTTCCCAGCTTTGAACATGTCGTCGAACTGATCCGCACCAACCGGGACGTCAAACTTCTGGTCGAGGTGGAAAACACCCTGCGTCTTGCCGCCTATCAACCCGGTCGCATCGAATTCACCCCCACCGATGCCGCCCCCCGCGATCTGGCGCAACGCCTTGGAACAAGGCTGCAACTGTGGACCGGCAACCGCTGGGCCGTCATTATCGTGGGCGATAGTGAAACAAAAACCATCGCCGAAATCCGCGATGCCAAAGACAATGAACTGAAATCCAAGGCCGAAAGCCATCCGCTGATGCAAGCCGTCATGGCGACCTTTCCGGGGGCAAAAATCCTTTCCATCCGCACCCCCGAAGACATTGCCGCCGCCGCCGTGTCCGAAGCCTTGCCCGAAGTCGAAGATGAATGGGACCCGTTCGAAGACGACTGATCCGATCCGGATTGGCCCCTTGTCCAACACGGTCATAGCCCGCATATAAACAGACAACAGCAATTCAGGAGAAGATCAGATGCTCAAAGGTTTGGGTGCCATGGGTGACATGGCCAAAATGATGAAAGCTGCGCAGGAAATGCAAGGCAAGATGGCGCAAATGCAAGAAGACATGCACAATATCATCGTAGAAGGTGAATCCGGCGCTGGTCTGGTCAAAGCGACATGTACCGCCAAAGGCGAGCTGAAATCACTCGACATCGATCCCTCAATCTTTAACGGAGACGAAAAAGAAGTGGTCGAAGATCTGATCCTTGCCGCGATCAAGGACGCCCAATCCAAAGCCACCGACCGCGCCCAAGCCGAGATGAGCAAGCTGACCGAAGGCATGGGCCTGCCTGCGGACATGAAACTGCCGTTCTGATCTTTCCAAATGGTTCAAAATCCTCGCCGAAGGCATAAAATCTCTTTTGAACCAGCATCGCGGGATGCGCAGCCATGAGCAGCACGCGCGACATCGACGCGCTCATTGATCTGATGTCGAGGCTTCCGGGCCTCGGCCCCAGATCAGCGCGCAGGGCGGTGTTGCACCTCATACGCAAACGCGCGCTTTTGCTCACCCCTCTGGCAGATACGATGCAGACCGTTGCCGCGACAGCGCGGGAGTGTCTGAACTGTGGCAACGTCGGCACCACGGATATTTGCGATATCTGCACCTCAGAAAAACGTGCCAACGGCGAACTATGCGTGGTCGAAGATGTCGCCGATCTATGGGCGATGGAACGCTCGGGCGTGTTCAAAGGCCGCTATCATGTCTTGGGCGGCACGCTTTCGGCATTGGATGCCATCGGCCCTCAGGAATTGCGCATCCCAAGGCTGATCGACCGGGTTTCGTCGGAGAATATCACCGAAGTCATCCTCGCCCTGAACGCGACGATCGACGGGCAGACCACCGCGCATTACATCGCGGATCAATTGGAAGGCCAAGCGCAACTGACCTCGCTGGCGCAAGGCGTCCCGATTGGCGGCGAACTGGATTATCTTGACGACGGAACGATCACAGCAGCGATGCGGGCGCGCAAATCAATCTGACCCGCAAGCGCAGCAATGCCACTTGCCCCGTATTCCAAGACGTTAAAAACAAGGTGCCACTTTTTCGCGCAGCGTGCCTAAAGCTCCAGGATCGTTTCAACGCCGTTCTCCAGAACATAGACCACACCTTGACGGTTGCTAAGCTTGCCAAGATCTGCGCGGCTCAACCCACACAACTCTCCTCGAAGCAATTGACCGCTTAGCCCATGCGCGACGATCACCGTAGGTTCGGTCAGCGTCGCCACAAACGACCGCACACGGGCTTGAAATGTGTCGAACCCCTCGCCGCCGGGGGCTCTGGCATAGAATTCGATATGCGGCATGTCGGGGCTCATATCATCCGGCAAGGTCTTGAAAATATCAGCACGAAGCTGGCTTTCCCAATCCCCAGCAAACACTTCCTTGAGGCGGTCATCGGTGTGATAGGCACGCCCCCCCAATGCGATGTCAGCCGTCTGGCGCGTGCGTTTAAGCGGCGAAACAAAGCACGGCGGGTTCTGTTCTAGGATCGGAGCCATCAATGCCGCCTGACTTTTCGCATGATCCACCCCGCGCGCCGACAACACCGATTCCGTCTGACCCTGCACACGCCCTTCGGCGTTCCATTCGGTTTCACCGTGGCGCAGGAACCAAATTTTAGGATAGGTTGTCATGTCTTGGGTTCCTCAATCGGATTATGTGGCCTCTATTCTGGATCAAGCATCCGCAAAAGGCCACCCACGCAGAAATTAACCAGCTGTTCCCGGAACGCGTGCAGCGCATCCGGCGCAGGGAAACCGCCCACCCCGAAAACGCGACCACTGCTGGCGACGGCTCCCAGCATGGACGACACCACAAGCGAGAACCCCACAGCCAGAATTTTCGGGTCTGTACGTGGGTACAGCGTGTTCATCTCAGTCAAAAACGCCATTGCGACCGGATCAAAAAGCGGCCCATTCTCAACAAAATACCGATCATCGGCGGCAACGCGCGCGACCACCCTTGCATAGGCGCGCCACTGCGGATCTTTGCCCGAAGCAATCTCAAGAAATGGCGTCACATAAGCATCAACCAGATTCCCCAATCTAAATTCGCTGTTAGCCTGCACAGCCTGAAGGCTGTCCATGCGCCTATCATTCAAGACAACCATACGACGCGTCAGAACTGCCCGAAAAAGCGCGCTCTTACCGCCGCTATGGAAACTGACCGTGCCCAGCGTCACGCCTGCTTCACGGGCAATCTCACGTACCGATACGGCATCAAATCCACGCTCCGAAAAGCAGCGTTCTGCTGCATCCAGCACACGGTCGCGCGTAATTTCACCGCGCGCAACACGCCCATCCTTGGCTGTTTCGGATCCGTTCCTGTCCGGGGATTGGGTCATTTCGGCTGCCAGCTATGGCGCGTCTTCGATCCTGCGGGAAATATCTTCATCATAATAAAACACAACTTTTTAAAAAAATTAAAATTTTAGCGCCAAGTGCTTAGAAAACGGCCCCATCTATGAAATTTTACCAACATCTGCGCGCATCACATAACCTGCGGCATTGACTGGAGCACCGCATCTCGCAGCGGCGTGACATCCGCCTGTGCTCTTATGGTTCGAACTAGTGTGAAAAACGTTTATTCTGCCGACAAAAAGCACGGCATGAGTCAAACGGAGGACTGGTCGCTAAATCTGATCAAAAATATAGTCTGTTTCAGACGTCTTGCATCTTGCGCGCTGCACCTCACAAGGCACAGTGGTTGACCGCAAAGAGTTAGGTCAATGGGCACAAAAAAGAGGTGATCGCATGGGGCTGGCAACAGACCCCACTGTCGCCGCGCCAAGGATCGGTCCCCAGCGCGGCGTTTTCATGTTCTATTTGTCGTGCCCCGGATTGGTACGGGCCAATTTTCGCATCAATCCCGGCCAGACCAGATTATCCCCTGACCCCGGAGTGAAAGCCCCAGCTGATTGGCTGGCGACCAGATCGGCCATATCCTGTGTTTCCTCGTGCAGATGCTCTTCGCTACCCGCTGCTTGGGCGCAAATCTGGGTCTTGCAGGCGTTTTCAAGGAAATACATCCGCAGGAAGGCCAACGCGCAATTCGGCCCAACGGTGAGCGTGCCATGATTGCGCAGCATCAGCAGGCTTTTGTCCCCGATGTCACTTACGATCCGGTCGCGTTCATCAAGGTTCAGCGCAATGCCTTCGTAGTCATGATAGGCCAGATCATTGTTCACGATCATCGAGAATTGCGTATAGCGGCGCAGCCCGCCTTTTTGGACCGATACCGCAACGCCGTAGGGCGTGTGCACATGGATCACACATCCCGCATCATGGCGCGCGGCGTGAATGGCAGAATGGATGGTGAACCCTGCCGGATTGATGAAATACGGGGTTTCCTGACAAATATTGCCGTCCAGATCAATCTTGACCAGCGACGACGCGGTAATTTCATCGAACATCAAACCATAAGGGTTGATCAGAAACCGTTCCTGCCCGTCCTCATCCGGTAAGCGGGCCGATATATGCGTGAACACCAGATCGGTCCAGCCGTGCATCGCGCACAACCGATAGGTCGCGGCCAGTTCACAGCGCAAGCGCCATTCGATTTCAGATACCTCGCCCTTCAGGCTTGGCAATTCGGCGGGATCAGGGATGTCGAAACCTGTCCCTCTTTGCAGTGCCGATTGATCGTTCATGTCTGTCTCCTCCCTCAAGGTTGCGGCCAGTATAACCCGCCAAAGGGACGCTCGGGCAAGCTGGAATCCAAAAATGCGGCTTTTGTCGCCATAGATTCACGGTATATCTTGCGCAGTTGAGGTGGATATTTCTGCTTTAGTGTACTATCGCATACCAAACTTCCTGAAAGGCTTGAAACCATGGCTGATACGAACACACCTGACATCATTTACACCAAGGTCGACGAGGCACCTGAACTGGCGTCCTATTCCTTGCTGCCGATCATCCGCAGCTTTGCCGAGGCGGCAGGCGTGTCCGTTGGCACGCGCGACATATCGCTGGCCGGTCGTATTCTGGCCGCGTTCCCTGACGCGCTAAACGCCGATCAAAAGCAATCCGATGATCTGGCCGTGCTGGGTGACCTGGTGAAAACACCTGATGCCAATGTGATCAAGCTGCCGAACATTTCCGCATCAGTCCCGCAACTGGTTGCCGCGGTTAAGGAACTGCAATCCCAAGGCTACGCCCTGCCCGACTATCCCGAAGCCCCCAGCACCGACGCCGAGAAAAAAGCCCGCGCCTCCTATGACACGATCAAAGGCTCCGCTGTGAACCCGGTTCTGCGCGAAGGGAACTCGGATCGTCGCGCCGCGATTGCCGTCAAGAAATACGCGATGGCCAACCCACATTCGATGGGCACGTGGTCCAAGGACAGCAAAACCAAGGTTTCTGCAATGTCGGAGGGTGATTTCTTTTCGAACGAAAAATCCCTGACGCTAAGCGATGCCCAAGCTGGCGCTGCTAAAATCGTGCATGTGGCTGCTGACGGGTCCGAAACCGTGTTGAAAGACGGCGTAACATTCCCCGCCGGTACCGTTGTCGACACGACATACATGTCTGCACGCGCGCTGGACAAATTCCTGGCCGAACAGATCGAAGAGACCCGGAAAGACGGCACGCTGTTTTCGTTGCACATGAAAGCGACGATGATGAAGGTGTCGGACCCGATCATCTTCGGGCACGCCGTGCGTGTATTCCTCAAGCCCGTGTTCGACAAATACGGCGATGAGTTAAAAGCGGCAGGTGTGAACCCGAACGCCGGTATTGGCGATATGATGGCCCGCATCGACGACAACGCCGAGATCAAGCAAGCGGTCAAAGACGCAATGGACGCGCAACCGCCGATGTATATGGTGAACTCTGACAAGGGTATCACCAACCTGCACGTGCCATCCGATGTGATCATCGACGCGTCCATGCCCGCGCTGATCCGCGCTGGCGGCAAGGGCTGGGGCCCCGACAACAAGGAACACGACACCAACTGTGTGATCCCTGACAATTCTTACGCTCCGGTCTATGACGAAAGCGTAAAATACTTCAAAGAAACCGGCGCGCTTGACCCGACAACTTCGGGTACTGTGCAGAACATCGGTTTGATGGCCCAAAAAGCCGAAGAATACGGATCGCACCCCACCACGTTTGAAATTCCGGCTGATGGTACGGTCAAGATGATCGCCGCCAATGGCGATGTGATTTCTGAACATACCGTCGAGGCGAACGACATCTGGCGTGCCGCATCGGCCCGCAAAGCCCCCATTGAAGACTGGGTGCAACTGGCCATCGACCGTCAAAAGGCCGAAGGCTGCGAGGCGATCTTCTGGCTGGACGCAGACCGCGCCCACGACGCCGAACTGATCGCCTATGTCAAACCGATCCTTGAAGCCAAAGGCGTGGCGGACAAATTCGAGATCATGTCGCCTGCCAAAGCCACCCGCCAAACACTGGAAACCATCCGCAAAGGCGAAAACTCCATCGCGATCACGGGCAATGTGCTGCGCGACTATCTGACCGACCTGTTCCCGATTCTGGAACTGGGCACCTCGGCCAAGATGCTGTCGATTGTGAAACTGATGCAGGGCGGAGGTTTGTTTGAAACTGGTGCCGGTGGGTCCGCCCCTAAGCACGTTCAACAGTTGGTCGAAGAAAATCACCTGCGTTGGGATTCACTGGGCGAATTCTGCGCGCTTGGCGAAAGCCTCAAGTTCTTGGCCGATCAAAAGAACAACGAAAAGGCGCGGATTTTGGGCAAGGCGGTTGATGATGCCACGCAAGGTATCCTCGACAACAACAAATCGCCCTCGCGCAAAGTTGGCCAGCCCGACAACCGCGCCAGCCATTATTATTTCGCACTGTATTGGGCACAGGCACTGGCAGCACAGACCGGCGACGCCGATCTGGCCAAGCATTTTGCCCCCATCGCGGAAAAGCTGGCCGCAAACGAGGACAAGATCATGGCCGAACTGGCCGAGGTCCAAGGCAAAGCGGTTGATCTGGGCGGGTATTTCCATTCGGACCCCGCCAAGACCGAAGCAGTCATGCGCCCCTCAGCCACGCTGAACGCCATCATCGGCTAAACGCCCAACATAATACCCAACGACCCCGCCCCGTCCCTTGCAAAAGGGGCGGGGTTCTTTTTGTGGCCGGAAAACCGCACCAAATGCAGGTCAATCTGCGGCTTTAAAAGCGCGAATGCCCTCAACAACAGACAATCAATGCACAATGGCGGCAATGATACGCTGTAAAACAAAGCTCTTAGTTGATCCTAAGGCCTATTCCTTCTATCGAGAAAGCCTAAACATACCCGTCGCCAGATCAGGATATTTTCATGACCAAACCATTGCCGACCGTCACGCCGAACACTTGGGAATTCCTGCGCGACCCGATGATCGTGCCCACCGGCTTTCGCGAGTATGACGCACGCTGGCAGTACCCCGAGGCAATCAACCTGCCCGGTATCACCGCGCTTGGCATGGGACTGGGCACGCAGATGCACCAACGCGGCATCGAACCGGTCATCGCTGTCGGCAATGATTACCGCGACTATTCGCTGTCGATCAAAAACGCGCTGATCCTTGGCCTGATGCAGGCCGGCATTCACGTCAAGGACATCGGCCCCTGCCTGTCGCCCATGGCCTATTTCGCACAGTTTCATCTGGACGCGCCTGCTGTGGCTATGGTCACAGCTTCGCATAACCCGAACGGCTGGACCGGCGTCAAGATGGGCTTTGAACGCCCGCTGACCCACGGCCCCGACGAAATGTCTGAACTACGCGATATCGTGCTGGAAGGACGTGGCGAAGCCAAACCCGGCGGCAAATACGAATTCGTCGAAGGGGTGCGCGAGGCGTATCTGGATGACCTCGTCGGTGACTTCAAAATGACCCGCAAACTCAAGGTTGTTTGTGCCACCGGCAATGGCACCGCGTCTGCCTTTGCCCCAGAACTGTTCCGCCGTCTGGGCGTCGAAGTCGTCGATAGCCATAACACGCTCGACTACACTTTCCCGCACTACAACCCGAACCCCGAAGCGATGGAAATGCTGCATGACATGTCCGCCTCGGTCAAAGCATCGGGCGCTGATTTCGCGCTTGGCTTTGATGGTGATGGCGATCGCTGCGGCGTGGTCGATGACGAGGGCGAAGAGATTTTCGCCGACAAGGTCGGTGTCATCATGGCGCGCGATCTGTCTGCGATCTATCCAAACAGCACTTTTGTTGCGGATGTAAAATCAACCGGGCTTTATGCGTCTGACCCCGTGCTGATCGCCAATGGTGCCACCGCAGACTATTGGAAAACCGGCCACAGCCACATGAAGCGTCGCGTCAAGGAATTGGGCGCGCTGGCGGGATTCGAGAAATCGGGCCACTACTTCCTCGCTGAACCCATCGGGCGCGGCTATGATTGCGGCATGCGCGTCGCTGTGGAAATCTGCAAGCTGATGGACCGTAACCCTGATAAATCAATGTCAGACCTGCGCCGTGATCTACCGCACACGTTTGCAACCCCCACCATGTCGCCCTATGCGTCGGATGAAGAAAAATACAACATTCTCGACCGGATTGTCGCCAAGCTGAAAGATGTCACCGAACTGGGCGGGCGTCCCGTCAAGGAAGTCGTCGCTGTGAACGGTGCGAGGGTGATCCTTGATAACGGCAGCTGGGGTCTGGTACGGGCATCGTCGAACACGCCCAATCTAGTGGTGGTCTGCGAAAGTGCGCAATCCGAGGAAGAGCTGCGCGCAATATTTGCGGACCTGGACGCCGTGATCAGAACGGAACCGGACGTTGGCGACTATGACCAAACCTTCTAAAGCGGTCGAGCCAAGCGGATCGACCGTTCTTGAAGCGCGCCGTTGCACTTGCTAAGCATTATAACTACTACGCCCGATTGAAATAAAATCGGGCGATACAACCGCCACATCAGGCATAGAACGGAAAAATACATGACGAAACGCGCTCTGATCACTGGTATCACGGGACAGGATGGTTCCTATCTCGCTGAATTGTTGTTGGAAAAAGGCTACGAAGTACATGGGATCAAGCGGCGGTCGTCTTCGCTGAATACCCAGCGGATCGACCATATCTATCAGGACCCGCACGAAAAAAATCCCAAGCTCAAGCTGCATTACGGCGATCTTACCGACAGTTCGAACCTGACACGGATCATGAGCGAAGTGCAGCCCGACGAGGTTTATAACCTTGGCGCGCAAAGCCATGTCGCCGTCAGCTTTGAAGCGCCCGAATATACCGCCGACGTGGATGCCAATGGCACGTTGCGTCTTCTCGAAGCCATTCGTTTCGTCGGCCTTGCCGAGAAAACGCGGTTCTATCAGGCCTCCACCTCCGAGCTGTATGGCTTGGTACAAGAAACGCCCCAGACCGAAACCACGCCGTTCCACCCGCGCAGCCCTTATGCCGTGGCCAAGATGTACGCCTATTGGATCACGGTGAATTACCGCGAAGCTTACGGCATGTATGCCTGCAACGGAATCTTGTTTAACCATGAATCGCCGCGCCGTGGCGAAACCTTTGTGACCCGTAAAATCACACGGGGCATGGCGAATATCGCCCAAGGTCTGGAAGAGTGCCTGTACATGGGCAACATTGATGCGCTGCGGGACTGGGGCCATGCCAAAGACTATGTCCGGATGCAGTGGATGATGTTGCAGCAAGACGCGCCCGATGATTTCGTGATCGCAACCGGCGTGCAGTATTCCGTCCGTCAGTTTATCACATGGTCCGCTGCCGAACTGGGCATCACTCTGCGGTTTGAGGGTACCGGCGTTGACGAACGCGCGATCATTGATAGCGTCGAGGGCGACAATGCCCCAGCCGTCAAACCCGGCGATGTGGTCATGCGGATTGATCCGCAATATTTCCGCCCCGCCGAAGTCGAGACGCTGCTTGGCTCCCCCGCCAAAGCCAAAGAAAAGCTTGGCTGGGTGCCGCAAATCACAACACAGGAAATGTGTGCTGAAATGGTCGCTGCTGATCTGAAAACCGCGCGCCGCCATGCGCTGTTGAAAGAGCACGGTCTGGATCTGCCTATCTCGCTTGAGAACGGATAACACCATGCGCAAGATTTATATCGCAGGACATCGCGGCATGGTGGGCGGCGCAATCTTGCGCCAGTTGCAGGCCCGCAAAGACGCAGGCGAAGCGCTGGCTCTGATCACACGCACCCATGCCGAGCTTGATTTGACCTCGCAGGTCGCCGTGCGCGATTTCATGGCGACAGAGCAGCCCGATGTGGTGATTTTGGCGGCCGCAAAAGTCGGCGGCATCATGGCCAACAACACCTATCCGGCTGATTTTATTTACGAAAACCTGATGATCGAATGCAATGTGATTCATCAGGCCTTTGCGGCGGGCGTGAAATCACTGCTCCAGCTTGGAAGTTCGTGCATCTATCCTCGCGCGGCACAACAACCGATGGCCGAAGATGCCCTGCTAACGGGCACGCTAGAGCCGACGAATGAACCCTACGCCATCGCCAAGATTGCAGGCATCAAACTGTGCGAAAGCTATAATCGCCAGCACGGCGTTGATTATCGCAGTGTGATGCCGACCAATCTGTACGGGCCCGGCGATAACTTCCACCCGCAAAACAGCCACGTCCTGCCTGCCTTGATCCGCCGTTTCCACGAGGCGGCCCGCGACAATCTGGACGAGGTGGTGATCTGGGGCACAGGCAAACCGATGCGTGAATTCCTGCATGTCAATGACATGGCCGAAGCGTCGCTGTTCGTGCTGGACCTGCCCCAAGACGTCTATGCCGCCAACACCCAACCGATGCTAAGCCACATCAATGTGGGCACCGGCACCGATGTCAGCATCGGGGAACTGGCGCAGATGGTTGCGGATGTCACTGGTTTCAAAGGGAAACTTGGCTTTGATACGACCAAGCCCGACGGCACCATGCGCAAGCTGATGGATGTATCGCGTCTGGCAGATATGGGATGGCGCGCGCAGATTGACCTGAAGGACGGCTTGCAAGAAACCTATAACTGGTTTCTGAATCAAGATAGCATCCGTTCTTGAATGCTGCGCTTATCTTGAATGAAAGACTTATTTTATCAATATAATGGTGCCTGATATGATCCATCCAATTCTCCTTTGTGGCGGCTCCGGCACCCGGCTTTGGCCGCTTTCACGCAAATCCTATCCCAAGCAATTCGCCAAATTGATGGGAGACGAGAGCTTGTTTCAAGCATCGGCGCGGCGTCTGTCCGGCGACGGTTTTGCGGCACCTGTAATTGTGACAGGTGATCCGTTCCGCTTTATCGTGACCGAACAGCTGGCGCAGGTCGAACAGGCCGCGATGGGCATTCTGATTGAACCCCAAGGGCGCAATACGGCACCTGCGGTTCTCGCTGCTGCCTTGTGGGTTGCCAAGACCGATAGCTCTGCACTGATGTTGGTTGCCCCGTCAGATCACGTCATTCCCGACACAGCGGCCTTTGCCCGCACCGTGCAAGCTGCAGTCCCACGCGCCCAAGCGGGCGATCTGGTGACATTCGGGATCATGCCAACACGTCCCGAGACGGGCTATGGCTATCTTGAGCTCGCCGCCGGGGCCGATACTGCGGCCGCCAGCCCGCAAAGCCTTGCGCGTTTTGTCGAAAAACCCGACGCCGCCCGTGCGGGTGAAATGCTTGCAGCAGGGAATTTCCTTTGGAATGCAGGGATTTTCCTGTTCACCGCCGAAGCGATCATCGCCGCCTATCGCGCCCACGCGCCGCAGATGCTTGAGGTCGTGACCACAGCGCTCGCGGATGCCGATGCGGACCTCGGCTTTACCCGCCTTGATCCCACAGCATGGGGCAAAGCGGACGATATTTCGATCGATTATGCGATCATGGAAAAGGCCGAGAACCTAGCCGTTATGCCGTTTAGCGCAGGCTGGTCCGATCTGGGCGGCTGGGACGCGGTCTGGATGGAATCTGGCCCCGATGCACAGGGCAATGTCTGCTCTGACAATGCTACGGCGATTGATTGCGCCGATACGCTGCTGCGGTCCGAAACCGAAGGATTGCAACTGGTCGGCATCGGTCTAGAGAATATCATCGCAATCGCCATGGGCGACGCGGTGCTGGTGGCGGATAAATCCCAAGCCCAGCGCGTGAAAGAAGCCGTTGATGCGCTAAAAACCCAAGGGTCAAGCCAAGCGGTACAATTGCCGCGCGATTACCGTCCTTGGGGCTGGTACGAAAGCCTTGTCATCGGCGGGCGATTTCAGGTCAAACGTATCGTGGTTAATCCAGGGGCCGCGCTAAGCTTGCAAAGCCATCACCATCGATCGGAACATTGGATTGTCGTTGAAGGCACCGCGAAGGTGACCGTGGATGCAGACGTCAAGTTGATCAGCGAAAACCAGTCGGTCTATATCCCGCTTGGGGCAGTACACCGCATGGAAAACCCCGGCAAAGTGCCGATGGTCCTGATCGAAGTGCAGACCGGCAGCTATTTGGGGGAAGACGACATCATTCGGTACGAAGACGTTTACGCGCGCAGCTGACCGCCGCCCGCACCGTTTGGAAATATCAAAAGCGCCCGAATTAATCGGGCGCTTTTTTGTTTGGGATCAGGTGCGCGACAGGACGCTGGCAGGGCGCGCTTTGGCCAAACCATTGGTAATGAACGCTGCAAGAACCGCTTTGATAATGTCACCGGGGATAAAGACCATCACCAGCATTGCGGCCTCGATGAACGGTTTTTTCAGGGCAATTGCCAGCCCGGCGATGCCAAAGATATAGAGGACAAAGACCCCACCAATAATCGATGCAACCCCTGCGGCCACCGTCAGTGACGCGCTGCGCCACTTTTCAACAATCAGGCCCGTGACAAAGGCTGCGACGGGAAAGCCGATCAAAAAACCCGATGACGGCAGCATAAACGCCCCCAAACCGCCGCGCCCACCAGCCAGCAGCGGCAACCCCAAAGCGACCAAAAGCAAGAACAACAACACCGCCAGCGCGCCCCGTTTGGCCCCCAGAACAGTTCCGCACAACATGATCCCAAGGCTTTGCGCCGTAATCGGAACACCAAAACCAAGCGAAAATTGCGGGATCAGCGCAAGTGCAGCGATGAGAGCTGCAAACAAGGCAACCAAGGTTAGATTTCGTTCCACGGGGCAGTCCTTACTGTTAATTTGCAACACATATCCCCTTGCTGCGCGCTAGATGCAAGGGGCAGCTATGCGATAGGACCTGCGCTGTCCAAAAGGCTTGAGACATCAAGATACTGTTCCATATGATCGGCAAGCTGGTTCAATGTATCATCAACCGTCATGCTATAGGAAACCGGTGCCGAGGTCAGTCCGAACTGTGCCAGCCACGCCTTTCGAAAGGTGTCATTCGAGAACAATCCATGTAGATACGTGCCCGTAATCTTGCCATCGCGCGACGAAGCCCCGTCCGCCACGCCGTCGA
>NZ_JBFEKM010000071.1:0-19888 GCF_041552635.1 Sulfitobacter sp. | reverse complement strand
GTCAGACCCGCGTTCAATCACCCGCGCCACATCACCCACCGTCAGGGATGATCCATCCGGATTGCTGCGCAGAACCACACCAGCGATCGCCTCGGCGCTGCGTTTCGCCGTCCCTGTGCGCACGCGGGCATTGGCCCCCGTTACATCGCCCGCAGGGTCGGCATCAACCTCGGCGGCGATGGCGCTGGCGATCTCGGCCATGGAAATATCATAGCCAATCAGCTTGGTCGACGGCACCTCTATCAATGTTTCGGGCGATGCGACGCCTTGGATCGTACTGCGCGTCACGCCGACGGCAAACAGCCTGGTGACAAATTCGTCGGCAAAACGACCCAATTGTTCAGGGCTGATCGGTCCGGTGATCACCACATCCGTCACCCGGTCACGCCAAACGCCGCGCCGCACGACGGGGTCTTCGGCGTCTTCGGGCAGGGTCGTCGCAGAATCAACCGCGGTCTGAACATCCGTCGCGGCGCGGGCCATGTCCCAGTTCGGCTCGAACTCCAGCGTGATCGTCCCGCTGCCTTCGCGGGATGCGGCGGTCGAACTTTCAACCCCTTCGACCGTCAAGAGCGCGGGTTCCAGCACCTGAACAATCGCGCTGTCCACATCTTCGGCACCAGCCCCTGTCCAGACGGTCGTGACGCTTACGCTATCCAGTATGACATCGGGAAAAAATTGCGCCCGCATGTTGGGCGCGGCGGCCACACCGGACACAAGCAACAAAACCAGTAGCAAATTCGCCGCCGTTTTATGGCGCACGAAATAGGACAAGATACCCCCGGATTTGCGCAACGAAGCATCTGCCATCTGCTTACCCACCCATCCGGCTTTCGATACGTTCAATCATCTGTGCAGGCACTTGTGGCTCTGACAATTGCGCCAAAACGCGGGCTTTGGCCTCTTGCGGCATGCGGGTGTTGCTTTCGACGAAAGCCACCAGCTTGGCGCGGCGTTCTTGCGTAAGTTCAATCATTTCGGGCACTTCCGGCGCTGCATCCGCGCGCAGTGGATTGACGGCGATGCCTGCGCCCAGCAAGGGCGACCGCGCCTCGACCACCTCGCGCCCCGCAATTGGCCCGCGCACCAGAACGGCATCCCCGACGCGACGCAGCACATCAACCTGCGCAGCCTCAAGCCGGTTGTCATCGTCCAATACCAGCACACGGCCCTGAGCATCCAATGCAGAGCTTGGCAGACGGATGACCATGTCCAACGCGGGTTCACGGACATTTACGGTGACGAAATCCCCCGGCTTGAAGCCCCGTGCTTGGGTCAAGGATGCGAAAATCAGCCGCCCGCTGGCCCCTTCCCCCGCCGCCGCACTGGCGCGAGTGATGGCCCCTTTCGCCTCAAGATCAATGCCCGCAACGTCCAACCTTGCCGTAATATCCGCCTTGATCAATGCGCCGCTTTCGTCGATCAGACGCGCATATTGCGCCGTCGAAACACGAAATGACACCTCAAGGTCGCGAGGATCAATCAGTTCTGCCAGCCGTTCATTCGCAGATACCAATCCGCCTTCGACGACGGCGGTTTCTGTTAATGTTCCGTCAAACGGCGCGGTGATTGTCGTTTCTGCCAAACGCCGTTCGGCATCCTCAAGCGCGATGTTGGTACGTGACAAAAGGCTTGCCGCCTGATCAATCCGCGCCTCGGTCTGGGTCACGACCTGACGACGGGCAAGAACTGCCTGCCGCGCGCTGGACGCTGCCAGTTCGGCGGTTTCCGTGGCGATCGCTGTGCCGACACCGCGATCGGCCAGATCAGCCTGCCGCTGAAAGGCACGGGCGCGCAGGGCCGCCTGTTCTTCGGCTGCGGCCTGTTCATCGCGGGCAAGGTCCAGTGCACGGGCGGCGTCGCGCCCTTCGGCGGTTGCATCCTGAACGGCGCTTTTGGCGCGCGCGACTTCGGCCAGGGCGTCCGCGCGATCAAGCCGGATCAGAACCTGTCCGGCCTCAACAACACCGCCATCTTCGAAGCCCGGTGCCAGTTCTGTCACGCGACCCCCGACAGCCGCGCGCAATTCAAGCGTGCGGCGGCTTTGGACCGCGCCAAAGCTTTCAAGGATAGGCACTTCGGTTCCGGGGATAGCCGTCAGCACATTGACAGAAAAAACCCGCTCGCGCGGCGCACGGGCAGCAGGTTCATCAGCCATCCGTTTTTGGACCGCACCGCCGACCAGATCGACCGCAAAGATCAAAAGCCCCAGCGTCATCGCTGCCAGAAACAGCCCGATCATGCTTTGCCGAAGAAAACGCATCCTAATCCGATCCTAAAAAACTGCCATGTCTGCGGAAAGTTAGCCCAGACGTTCGAATAACCAAATCACAGTTATGATACGTCCGCACAGGTGCATTCCGTCGCACTGGCACGAGATTTATCAGATTTTTCTATTTTCGACGTTTATGTTCGTCCAGACGCGGCATGATTTCCACGAAATTGCACGGTTTGTGGCGATAATCCAACTGCTTGACCAAAATTTCATCCCAAGCATCTTTGCACGCCCCCGGTGAACCGGGCAGCGCAAACAGATAGGTGCCCTGCGCCACACCCGCAGTGGCCCGGCTTTGAACCGCTGATGTGCCGATCTTTTGCATCGAAACGATGGTGAAAACCGTGCCGAACGCATCGATTTCCTTTTCATAAACATCGCGGTGCGCCTCTACGGTGACGTCACGCCCGGTCAGACCGGTCCCCCCTGTTGAGATCACAACATCAATCGAGGGGTCCCCGCACCAAGCACGCAGCTGTTCTGCGATTTGGTCCCGTTCATCGCGCACGATTGCGCGCTGTTCAAGAATGTGCCCAGCATCGGCGATACGCCCAACCAACACATCACCAGACCGATCTTCGGCCAGCTTGCGCGTGTCCGATACGGTCAACACCGCGATACGCACGGGTACAAAGTCGATGGTTTCGTCAATTCTGCTCATGTCCGCTCCAATACTGCCAGTCGCGCGGCGAGGGCCACGAAAATTCCACTGCTGATCCACCGCAAGGCTTGTCCGCCCTTTGCCAATTTGCGGCCCAAACCGCTTGCAAAAATCCCGACAGTCGCATTTATCACAAAGCCACCGGCCGACAGCACAGCCCCAAAGATCAGGAACTGCGCCAAAACGGGGCCCGCGTCGGGCACGACGAACTGCGGCACAAAGGCCAGCACAAACAAAATTACCTTCGGGTTTGTGAGGCTTACAATCAGCGCGCCGCGAAACGCCGATGGGCGCAACGCCAAATCCTGCCGCGCCGCCCCACCGCGTAGCGTTTGAACCGCAAGCCACAGCAAATAGGCCACACCGACCCACCGGATCACGTCAAAGGCCCACGGCACGGCGGCGATCACCGCCCCCAATCCAAGTCCGGCCAGTGTCACATGCACCATACCGCCCAACGATATTCCCGCACTTGCAGCCACAGACGCCTTGGGCCCGAAACGCATTCCCTGCCCCAAACAAAACATCATATCTGCCCCAGGCGTCAGGTTCAGCGCCAAAGCGGCAGGCACAAAAGCCAAAAGCGTCAGCGGATCAACCACGGGCAAGCCGCGCTTTCATCTCAAGCAAATCGGCCCAAGCCTCGCGCTTGAATTCGGGACTGCGCAGCAGATAGGCGGGGTGAAACATCGGCAAGGCGGGCAGACCCTGCACCTGCACCCATTGCCCGCGCAGCCGCGTAATGCCACGCTTGCCCAACAACGCTTGCGCGGCCCCATTGCCGGCAATCACCAGTACTTCCGGCTTTGCCAGCTCGATATGGCGGATCAGAAACGGCCTCATCATCGCGATCTCGTCGGGCTTTGGATCGCGGTCTTGCGGGGGACGCCACGGCAACATGTTAGTGATATAAACGGGCGCATCGGCATGGGTCCGCCCCATGTCGACAGCAGCCAACATACGGTCCAACAACTGCCCCGCAGCCCCGACAAAGGGTCTGCCCTCGCGGTCCTCTTCGCGCCCCGGTGCCTCGCCCACTATCATCACCCGCGCGCCGGGTGTGCCATCGGAAAATACCATTTTGCGCGCACCACGCTTTAGCTCGCAATGCTCGAACGCTTGCATCGCAGCGCGCAACTCGTCCAAAGTCTGGGCAGCCGCGGCAAAGCGCGCAGCTTCTGCCACCGGATCAACGCCCGCAGCCATTGGGACAACCCGCGACGATCCCGCCGTGGCCGGTTTCGGATTTTCAACGGCAGCGGGCACCTCATAGCGGTTGACCGGCGCGTCGCAAATCGCCTCGGTCGCGCCAAGTTCGATCTGCCAGTGCAAAAGCGCCAAGGCCTGATGATATTCCACTGATTCCATGGTGCCAACTTACGCGCTGCGGCCAGCAATAAAAATCCCAACTTCCAAATGGTCTTAAATCCATTCCGCACCAGCGACCCGACACACCGCCCGAATGCTTGCCCACATGCCCGCCGCCGCCTATAACGCCCCAAATAACGTGGGGTCCGCCAGTATGAGTTTCGCACACCGACATCTTTTGGGTATTGAACCCTTGTCGCAAACAGACATCACGACGCTTTTGGATTTGGCAGACACCTATGCCGACCTGAACCGCCAGCCGTATAAGCATAGCGATGCTTTGCGCGGCCTGACCCAGATCAATATGTTCTTTGAAAACTCGACCCGCACACAAGCGAGCTTTGAGATCGCGGGCAAGCGCCTTGGCGCGGATGTGATGAACATGGCGATGCAAGCGTCCTCGATCAAAAAGGGCGAAACCCTCATCGACACCGCCATGACGCTGAACGCGATGCACCCCGATTTGCTCGTGGTGCGCCATCCGCAATCTGGTGCTGTGGATCTATTGGCGCAAAAGGTGAATTGCGCGGTGCTGAACGCGGGCGACGGGCGGCACGAACACCCGACGCAGGCCTTGCTGGATGCGCTGACCATCCGCCGCGCCAAGGGCCGTTTGCACCGCCTGTCCATTGCGATCTGCGGTGACATTGCCCACAGCCGCGTGGCGCGGTCGAACATCATGCTGCTTGGCAAGATGGAGAACCGCATTCGGCTGATCGGCCCGCCCACGTTGATGCCCGCCCAGATCGGTGAATTTGGCGTCGAAGTGTTCGATGATATGGAAAAAGGACTGAAAGACGTCGATGTGGTGATGATGCTCCGCTTGCAAAAAGAGCGCATGGATGGCGGATTTATCCCCAGCGAGCGCGAATATTATCACAGATTTGGTCTGGATGCCGAAAAACTGTCCCATGCCAAGCCGGACGCCATCGTGATGCACCCCGGCCCGATGAACCGCGGCGTTGAAATCGACGGGACGCTGGCAGATGACATCAATCGTAGCGTGATTCAGGACCAGGTCGAAATGGGCGTCGCGGTGCGCATGGCCGCGATGGACCTGCTGGCGCGCAACCTTGCTGACAGCCGCAAGGGGGCTGCATGACGCCAGACGCGCAAGACGAACAAGAACTGCTGCGCTGGAGAATCTCCCCACGCGCGTTCATGTGGCGTTGCTTGGCACTGCTGGCGCTGACCATGCTGGTCTGCGCACCAATCCTGCCTTACTTTAATGCGGTGACTTGGGTCATAGCGTCTGCAATTTCGGCATTATTTTATATGTGGATCTTTGAGGATTTCCAGATTTGGTACAGCAATCGCAAGACTGTCTGGCGGCTCACCAACCGCGCGCTTTATATCAATGAACCGGACAGTTTTGACCCGTTGATACTAGCGCTTACGGACATCAGCGCCATCGGTAGGCTGTCATTGTGGTCGATCACCTTGCGCCTGCCCAACCGGCAAAATATCGTCCTGCCGCTGGTTCCAGACCTGCGCCGCACAAAGGCCCGCATCGCGGCTGCACGCGCGGTCGCCCTATGACCGATGCATTCTGGACACAGGTGCTTGAGCCCGGCGAAACCCTGCTTTGGACGGGCCGCCCAGAACCTCGTCTGTCCTTGCGCAACTTCCAACTGCTCGGGCCGTTTGTGGGGGCCTTTGGCACCGTGATCGCTGGTGGCTTGCTGCTGACTTACAATGACCTGCCCGTCTCGCAATCTGTGGTTTTGGCCGTTATTATCGCGCTTGTGGTGCTGTCGCTGGTCAAGGGGTTGAACCGCTGGACCGACCTGACCCGCACCCGCTATGCGCTGACCAACCGGCGCGCGTTGTTCTTTCGTCTGCAAAAGGGGGAAACCCGTGTCAAAGCATTCCCCCGCACTGCGGAAACCAAGCCCGACATCAAAAACACCAGCCCGCAGTCTGTGTTCTTTATCCGCCAAGAACGTGCCGATAACCCCGTCCTCGCGGCGCATTTGGGGTTCGAATACATCAATGACAGCGACGCGCTTTGCGCCATTCTTAACAACCGCCATGAGGGGGGGACCTAGGTGACTGAACTGCATATTCCCAAGGGCGAACATGGCCAGATCAGGCTGTTTGCCGTCAACCGCCCGATCGACGTGATGGCGCGTAACTTGCGCGAAATTGAAAAAACCGCCCTTATTGATGATCTGCTGGGGGTCCATGCCCCTGCTGGTACCGCAGAGCTTTTCCCTGTCTCGGACCTGGCCGGCGTTGGTCTGTCGCGCTATCTGACCGACGGCTATGCGGTTACCCAAGCCCAGATCGCCCACGACCGTACTCGGCTTGAAGCGCTGGATGGTTA
This sequence comes from Sulfitobacter sp., assembly GCF_041552635.1. Classification (GTDB taxonomy): domain Bacteria; phylum Pseudomonadota; class Alphaproteobacteria; order Rhodobacterales; family Rhodobacteraceae; genus Sulfitobacter. The sequence goes on along the minus strand of NZ_JBFEKM010000071.1, from coordinate 13,258 downwards.
TGTTTTGCTGCTGTTTTCCTCGGCCTTTGATGGGCACGAAACCACGCTGACGATTGGATCGGATCTGACCTTGATCGGGACCTATGGCGAAGAACAGCCAGACAGGGCCGCGCCGCCTCTTACGGCCGAAGCGGCCCAACCCTATTCCGGCGTGCCGTCCCTGACGCCCAAAACCCCGCCAAGCGGGCGCGCCGGGGGGGCAATGGTCCTTTTGGGAATGCTTGTGATGGTAGGCCTTATATTGTGGTGGCTGATATGAAAGAACCCAAGCCCGATCCGAAAATGTCCGGTCGCGTTGCAATGATCGCGCTGCTCGTCGCCTTTGGCGTCGTGGCGATGATGGTCTGGATCGGCGCGTAAGCCCCTATTTTGAAAGAAAACTCGGCATGCTGCACTTTATCAACGCCAAGCTTATTGATCCCGAAGCCGGGACTGTCACCCATGGCACTTTGCGGGTCGACGGGGATAAAATCACCGGAATCCTGCCCGACGGCGCGCCAATTCCGGGCGATAGCGCAATCGTCGATTGCTGTGGTCAATACCTTGCGCCCGGCATTGTAGATCTGGGGGTAAAGGTCTGCGAACCCGGCGAGCGGCACAAAGAAAGCTTTCGGTCCGCAGGGTTGGCAGCAGCGGCAGGTGGGGTGACCACCATGATCACCCGCCCAGATACAGATCCCGCGATCGACAGCCCCGAGGTGCTTGAATTCGTCACCCGCCGCGCAAACGAAGTGTCGCCGGTGCATGTCGTGCCTATGGCCGCCCTGACCAAAGGCCGCGCAGGCCGCGAGATGACGGAAATCGGCTTTCTGATGGATGCAGGTGCCATTGCCTTTACGGACTGTGACCAAGTGATTACCGACACCAAAGTGTTCTCCCGCGCGCTGACCTATGCCAAAAGCCTTGGCGCGCTGGTCATTGCCCACCCCCAAGAACCGATCCTCAGCCACGGCGCTGCGGCCACATCAGGCAAATTCGCATCGCTGCGCGGGCTGCCCGCCGTATCGCCGATGGCCGAACGCATGGGGTTGGACCGCGACATCGCCCTGATCGAGATGACAGGTGCCCGCTATCACGCCGACCAAATCACCACCGCCCGCGCCCTGCCCGCGTTGGCCCGTGCCAAGAAAAACGGGCTGGATATTACGGCAGGCGTCGGCATCCACCACCTGACGCTGAATGCGCTTGATGTGGCTGATTACCGGACTTTTTTCAAACTCAAGCCACCCCTGCGCGACGAAGAAGACCGCATCGCGGTGATCGAGGCCGTCGCCTCGGGGCTCATCGACATCATTTGTTCGATGCACACCCCACAGGACGAAGAATCCAAACGTCTGCCCTTTGAGGAAGCCGCATCAGGCGCTGTCGGCCTTGAAACCTTGCTGCCCGCCGCCTTGCGTCTTGTGCATGCCGAGATGATGGATATTGCCACCCTGTGGCGTGCGCTGTCGTTCAACCCTGCAAAACGGCTTGGCCTTCCCGGCGGCCGTCTGACCGTCGGTGCCCCCGCTGATCTGGTGCTGTTTGATGACGGCGCGCCCTTCGTCATGAATCGCGAGACATTAAAATCGAAATCCCGCAACACGCCCTTTGACGGCATGCGCATGCAAGGTAAGGTCTTGGAAACTTTTGTTTCCGGACACTCCATTTATAAGGCCCCCTAGATTATGCCCCTGATTGATTCCTCTTTGCCCGCGCTCGCGCTTTGGGCCGTTCTTGGCTACCTCATTGGGTCCATCGCCTTTGGTATGGTTCTGGCGCGCGTCATGAACCTTGGTGATTTACGCGCGATCGGGTCGGGCAACATCGGTGCAACCAATGTATTGCGCACCGGCAACAAGAAAGCCGCGGCCCTAACCTTGATCCTTGACGGGGCAAAAGGTGCCGTGGCCGTGCTGCTCGCGCGGCATTTCGCAGGAGAGGCCGCAGCGCAGATCGCCGCCCTCGCCGCGATGATAGGGCATTGCTATCCGGTTTGGCTGCGTTTTCAGGGCGGCAAAGGCGTGGCAACGTTTCTGGGGATTTTGCTGGCGCTGGCCTGGCCAGTTGGCCTAGCCTGCTGTGTCGTTTGGTTGATCGCATCCTTTGCGACGCGCATTTCGTCCATGGGGGCATTGGCGGCGGCAGCGGCTTCGACGTTTTTGCTGGTGTTCATGGGCTACGGATCGGCCCTGACCCTTGGCATCCTGTTGACCATGCTGATTTTCTGGCGTCATCGTGCAAATATCAAACGCATCAAAGCAGGCGAAGAACCAAAGATCGGCGCGAAAAAGGCGTAAACTAGGATTGGACGACTTTCTGCTCGCATTTTCCGCGCTGCCCACCGGCACCCATAGGGCCACGTTTGACGGCAAGAGCTATGTCTTTTCCAAATCGAAGTTCAACGCCGGCAAAAGCTGGAAACTTGTCGCCGAGGAATTGGGCGGGACGGATTACATCAGCATGAACCTGTACGATCTGGCCAGCGGCCCACGCCTGTATCCCTGCGAAATGTCTGCTGAAAAGGTGATTACCTTTGTCTGTGGAATGGTAGTTGCGCCTTAAAATTTTTACCAGCGCCCCCTCAAACCGGAATGCCCCCGGTGCCGTGCGCTTCGGGGGCATTCGCAATGTACGGTTCTGACGGTATTCCTAGTGCGTTCTAATAGGAATAATCGGCGTAGATCCGGCTTAGATCACCGCCCCATTTCCCATTATAGTCCTCAAGCAGCTCATCCGCGGGAGTTTTCCCGGTCTCGATACTTTCTTTAAGGGCGTTCAGGAAATGCGTCTCGTCAGGGACAAGACCGCCTGCACCGCTGCGCGCACGCGCTTTCAAACCATGCTCTGACAACGCAACAGCCTCGCGGGCCAGATCATGCATTTTCACGCCGTTCACCTGCGCCTGCAGCCCATCGACCGACGCTGCAACCCGCAGACCTTCGCGGGTTTCGGCATCAAAACCTTTCACCAAATCCCACGCGCCATCCAATGTTGTCTGGTCATACATCAACCCGACCCAGAACGCTGGCAAAGCACAAAGCCGCCGCCAAGGGCCGCCATCCGCGCCGCGCATTTCGATGAATTTCTTGATCCGCGCTTCGGGGAAGGCGGTTGTCAAATGATCGGCCCAGTCGCTTAGCGTCGGAATTTCACCCGGCAATGCGGGCAGCTGCCCCTTCAGAAAATCACGAAAGGACTGCCCCAACGCGTCAATATATTTGCCGTCGCGGTAGACAAAATACATTGGCACATCGAGGGCATATTCAACCCAGCGTTCAAACCCCATGCCATCCTCAAATGCCCACGGCAGCATGCCGGTGCGCGCAGGGTCCAGATCACGCCAGACCCGGCTGCGCCAGGATTTGTGGCCGTTGGGCTTGCCCTCGAAAAATGGCGAATTCGCAAAAAGCGCGGTTGCAACAGGCTGCAACGCCAGTGCGACTCGCAGCTTTTGCACCATGTCGGCCTCGGACCCGAAATCAAGGTTCACTTGCACGGTGCAGGTCCGGCGCATCATGACCTGCCCCATGGTGCCGACCTTGGTCATGTATTCGTTCATCAACTTGTACCGGCCCTTAGGCATCAGATCCATCTGCTCGTGCGACCATTCAGGGGCAGCACCAAGCCCAATGAAACCGGCACCAATCCGGTCCGCTACATCACGCACTTCACGCAAATGCGCATTTACCTCGTCGCACGTCTCGTGAATCGTCTCGACCGGCGCGCCTGACAGTTCAAGCTGACCGCCCGGTTCAAGCGATACATTGGCACCGTCCTTGACGAGGCCAATCAGTTTGCCCCCCTCTTCAACGGGATCCCAACCATGGCCATCGCGCAACCCTTCAAGCATCGCAAGGATAGAACACTCCCCGTCGTACGGCAGGGGCAGCAATGTTTCTTTATTATAACCGAACTTTTCGTGCTCGGTACCGATGCGCCAGTCTTCCTTAGGCTTGCAGCCGTCGGCCAGATATTGCGCCAACTGGTCGTGATGTTCGATCGGGCCACCGCCGGATTGAGGGATAGACATAAAGGCAGGCTCCGGGATTATTTCGTTTGAATTTAGGGATGGTGCGATTTTCCCGAGGTGTCAATGCAACAGGACAGAACTTGGCCGCAACGTACGTCTTTCCCAAATCACGACCGACAGCGTTTTGTCATCGGCCAATTCGGCCAACATCCGCTCTGTTCTAAGTCCTGGCAGCGACGCAAAGGCATCAAACAACGCATCTGACCCAGCGGCATCCACAGGGATCATCACGGCATTTTGTCCGGGCTGCTCCAACTTCCAATGGGCAGGGTACGCCCCCCGCTCAAGGCTCAACCGTTCCATCTCTCTCAAGGCCACGACGCCACCGGTCAAAGGGCCAAAATACGCAATCTGCCCCTCATCCACCTGAACGGCCCCCACACCCATACCGCTTTTGCGAAATCTCGCGCGCTGCACGCCTAGCCACACAAAGGCCACCCCCGTCGCCACCAAGGCCGATCCCGGCAAAGCCAGCAAGAGACCTGGCCCCACGATCAACCAAAGCCCCGTCAGAACCATGGCTATCCCACCCAGAACCTCGCGCCAGCGCCACAGTTCCGCTTTCGCCTCGGGCCTTAGAAATGACATTGCAAGCTCCTGACTTCTCTGGCTTTCAAATATCCCACGGGGGTTTGGGGGTGTGAAACCCCCATTTGCATGACATATCGACGGTCACCGGACATCAGGTCCAATCCCCGAACGCCTGCTGCCAAACTGTCATCGCCGCCACCGCCGCCGTGTCGGCCCGTAAAATGCGCGGACCCAAAGTCACCGCCTTGGTATACTCCAACCCGCGCAAACGGTTGCGTTCACGCTCTGAAAATCCACCTTCGGGGCCGATCAATATCCCCCAAGGGCCGCTTCCAGACTGCCCCAGCCCAGCATCAGTGCCCGCCAAAGCCTCATCACAGAACATCAAGGACCGCGCCGGATCCCACTGATCGATCAACCGGTCCAGCTTCACCATCTCGGCCACCTCTGCCACAAACGTCGCGCCGCATTGTTCTGCAGCCTCAACCGCATGGGCCTGTAACCTGTCACGCTGCACCCGGCCTGCGTTGGTGAATTCTGTCTGCACCGGCACAATCCGACGCGCGCCCATTTCAGCGGCTTTCTCGACAATAAAATCAGTGCGCGCTTTTTTGATCGGGGCAAAGATCAACCAAAGATCGGGGGGCACTTGCAAAGGTTTGGTCGGTGCCGCGCATTGCAAAACACCGCCCCGTTTGCCGGCTTCGACAACCTCGGCCCGCCATTCCCCGTCGTGGCCATTAAACAGCAACACCTGCGCGCCCACGCCCAGCCGCATCACCCCGAAAAGGTAGTGCGCCTGCGATTTATCCAACGGAACCGATTGCCCCGCCCCCAAGCCATGCTCTACATATAGTCTGATTTTCGCGTTCATGAGCCATGATATATGCAAGACATCCCCCCTACGCCAGATGCCCCCGAAAATAACCGCGTGGCTGATGCGGCTTCGGACAATTGGGTTGACCGGTATGCCCCGGCCTTCACAAGGCCGTACCTGCGGTTAAGCCGTGCAGACCGGCCAATCGGGACATGGCTGTTGTTGCTGCCGTGTTGGTGGGGGTTGACGCTGGCGATGCTATTTGACCAGCAGCCCAGCTGGTTTGATCTGTGGATTTTCGTCGGTTGCGGGCTTGGCGCGTTCTTGATGCGCGGTGCAGGCTGCACCTGGAATGACATCACAGACCGCGATTTTGACGCTCAGGTTGCGCGGACACGGTCACGGCCGATCCCGTCGGGCCAAGTCAGCGTCAAAGGCGCTGCTGCATGGATGGTGGCCCAAGCCCTGATCGCGTTCTGCATCCTGTTGACCTTTAACTATGCCGCCATTTCACTGGGCATTCTGGCGTTGCTGCCGGTTGCAATCTATCCCTTTGCCAAGCGGATCACATGGTGGCCACAGGTGTTTCTTGGCATCGCGTTCAACTGGGGTGCGCTGCTGGCATGGACCGCACATACCGGGTCGCTGGGGGCCCCTGCGGTGGTCCTTTATTTTGGGGGCATCGCTTGGACGCTGTTTTATGATACCATCTATGCCCATCAGGACACCGAAGATGACGCGCTGATCGGGATCAAATCCACCGCCCGCCTGTTTGGCGAAAACACCTCGCAATGGTTGCGCCGTTTCTTGATGGCGACTGTGGGTCTGATGGGGTTGGCCGTGGTTTTCGCCCTTCGCGAGAAGGCATCGTTTCTGGCAATGGTACTCGCTCTTGGCGGCCCTTGGGCGATGGGCTGGCATATGGCGTGGCAATTGCGCGGCCTGGACATCACCAATAACGAAAAGCTTCTGCAACTGTTTCGTGTTAACCGGGACACTGGCATGATCCCGCTGATCTTTTTCGCCGCAGCACTGCTGGCGTGATTGCACCACGGCCCCCCCGCGCGTATCAACGGCCATAACGTCAACTGTCCCAGAAACGAGCCTATGCGTTTATCCGTCATCCTGATCATCGCGCTGACCTTTTCGGCAGCGGCGGCACTCTCGCTTGTGGCTGCCAATTTTTCGGTAACCCTGATCGAAGATAATTCCGAAATCGGCGTGCGTGATGTGCTGGATGAAAAGGGAATGGTTTGGGCCGAGGTCGAGGCTGACGGCCTGCAAGTGACCCTGTCGGGTACCGCACCAAACGAGGTGATCCGTTTTAACGCGCTCAGCGCCGCGGGATCAGTTGTGGATGCTGCGCGTGTGATTGATGAAATGGCTGTGGTCTCTCAGGCAGCGATCGCCGCCCCCCGATTTTCGGCTGAAATCTTGCGCAACGATTCTGGCGTGTCGATCATCGGGCTGATCCCCACGACAACCGACCGCGACGCTGCGATCAACCGCTTTAACACAATCGTCGGGTCCCAGAACGTCGCTGATCTTTTGGAATCTGCAAACTATCCTGCCCCCGAAGGATGGGAAGACGCTTTTGCCTTTGCGATTCTCGCCATGGAAAAACTGCCGCGCGCCAAGGCTTCGGTTTCTGCCGGGCGAATTGATATCACTGCTATTTCCGACAGCGCCGCTGAAAAAGCCCGCCTTGAGGAACAATTGCGCCGCGCAGCACCGCCCGGCCTCTCTGTCACGCTGGACATCGCGACACCGCGACCGGTCCTGACGCCGTTTACCCTGCGCTTTCAAATCGGCGACGATGCGACCGGGTTCGATGCTTGCAGCGCTGACACCGAAAAAGCCAGCGCGCGGATTACTGCCGCCGCGAAAACGGCAGGGGCGACCGGCACGATCCGCTGCACGGTCGGCCTTGGCGTGCCAAGCCCTCGTTGGTCGGAAGCCGTTGAAAAAACCATCAAAACACTTGCTGAAATAGGCAAGGGATCGGTCAATTTCGTGGATGCCGACATCACTTTGGTTGCGGCAGCAGGCACCGATCAAGGCGTCTTTGACCGCTTGGTAGGAGAGCTGGAAAACGCGCTGCCTGACGTTTTTGTTCTGAATGCGCGTCTGACCGAAGCCGTTGATCCAAATGCCGGCCCGCCTGAGTTTGTCGCCACCTTGGCAAAGGACGGCAAGGTCCAATTGCGCGGACGGCTTAGCGATGATGCGCTGCGCGAATTGGCTGACAGCTATGCCAAAGCCAGCTTTGGGTCGGACAAAGTTTATACGGCAGCGCGAATCGTTGATGACCTGCCTGCCGATTGGCCGACACGCGTTCTTTCGGGACTTGATGCTTTATCCAAGCTGGCAAACGGCACCGTGGTCGTCCAGCCGGACAACGTCAGCGTAACCGGCAATACCGGAAATCCGGATGCCGGCTCGCAGATCGCAACGATGCTGGCCGGAAAGCTGGGTGAAGGACAACAATATGATATCGCAGTTGTATATCAGGAGAAACTCGATCCCGTTCTCGGTCTGCCCACCCCCGAAGAATGCGAAGCCCAGATCGCCGAGGTCGTGGCAGCTGGCAAGATCAACTTTGAACCAGGCAGTGCGACAATTGATGCCTCGGCCCTTTCAACGATGGACCAAATCGCAGAAATCCTGAAAACCTGCGGCGATATCGCGCTCGAGGTTCAGGGATATACCGATAGTCAGGGGCGCGAGGAAATGAACCTTGCCCTTAGCCAGTCGCGGGCGCAATCAGTCCTGAACGAACTGCGCGCGCGCCGCGTTCTGACGGCGTCATTTGTCGCAAAAGGCTTTGGTGAAGAAGCCCCCGTGGCGTCAAACGAAAGCGAAGAAGGTCGCGAGGCCAACCGTCGTATCGAATTCCGCCTGATCCGTCCCGACCAACAAGAAGGTGCCGCAGCCGAAACAGCGCTGGAAAACCCCGACGATTCAGGTGATACAGACGCACCCGGCAACACGACCCAAGAAGGCAACTGACATGAGCAGAACCGAATTTGTCATCGCAACCGCGATCATCCTGTTCGTCGCCTTCTGCATGGGCTGGTTCGCAAACTGGCTTTTGCATCGCTTTACACGTGTTGCCGCCGACGATGTGGCGCAACTGGACCGGATGAGCCAAGAACTTCATGAAGCCGAAGAAACACGCGATCAGGCGATCACCTATCTTCAACAACGCGAGGCAGAGCTGACCAACCAGCTTAGCCAGACAGAAGCAGAACTGCGTGCAGCGATGGACGGTTTGCGTGATGCCCGTCACGAGGCGGAAGAAATGCGCAACTACATCGAACGCCAGCAAGCGGGCTGATCACCAGCGAGTCAACGCATCCTCGTCCTCATCCTTTGAGGCGACCCATTCCGCGCCACTGGCAGTAATCTCTCGCTTCCAGAACGGTGCGCGGGATTTAAGATAATCCATCAAGAATTCGGCCGCTTCAAACGCGTCCTTGCGGTGCCGCGCGGCGGTTGCGACCATCATGATCATCTCGCCGGGGACCAACCGCCCAAAGCGATGGATCACCAGCGCATCCCCAAGCGAGAACCGTTCAATCGCCGTCTGCGCCATGCTCTTGAGCGCAGCTTCCGTCATGCCGGGATAATGTTCGATTTCCATGGCCTGCAAAGGGTCGCCGGGCAGATCGCGCACAACGCCGGTAAAGGTCACGATCGCGCCCATATCCTTGTGCCCGCTGGCAAATTCCGCCGAGATAGCGCCAAGGTCAAACGGTTCTTCTTGGACAGAAACGCGCATCTCAGCCTCCGGTCATCGGTGGAAAGAACGCAACTTCGCGCACACCGGCAAGCGGGGTGTCGAAATCAGCAAGCTCTTGATCGACCGCAACCCGAAGGCTGTCTAGATCCGAGAATGCCAAATCATAGCGATCTTCGCGCGCGCGTAATTCGGCCACCAGATCAGCCACCGTCGCGGCAGTCGTTTCGACCTGCTCACGCGGCACGCCGATACGTTCACGTACCCAAGCAAAATAAAGAATGTCCATTACTTCGGCTCCTTCAAATGCGGCAAGGCTTTGCGCAGATAATCAATGCCGGTGATGGCGGTCAGTGCGGCTGCGATCCACAGCAACACAAGCCCGACAAAACCGGCCCAAATCTCAAGGTCCAGATCAACACCGGTCAACTCATGCTCAAGTCCGATACCGGTCACCTCGCCCGTGATCATGTCCACCCCGATGTCCGAGATTCCAAAGTAATGCTCGAACACACCTTGGCTGAACAGGACTGCAATCGCGACCATCTGCGCTGTGGTCTTCCATTTGGCCAATTGCGTGACCTTCAGCGTCCCTGAGACATCGCCCAGAAACTCCCGCAGACCCGATACGAAAACCTCGCGAAACAAGATGACTGTGGCAGGCAAAACCAACCAAGGCGACCAGCTGGAAAAAGCGATGATCACCATCAGCGCGATCACGACCATCGCCTTGTCCGCAATCGGGTCCAACATCGCACCCAGCTTGGTTTCTTGCTTCCAAGCGCGGGCAAGATATCCGTCGAACCAATCCGTGATTGCCGCCGAAACAAACAAGAGCATCGCCAGACCGTCAGCAAAGGGTCTGGTAAAATACAAAAACATCACAGCCACACCCGGTGCCGCGATCAGACGCATCAGCGTCAGGATATTGGGAATATTCCACTTCATTCCAGCACTCTATCGCGCCAATCACTTAGGTTAAAGCACCAAGATGCAGGCTTCATTTTGCGAAATAAACTCTCCCGCAGTGCGTCCAGCCCCTGCACATCACGCCCACGCCAGCGGCCCCGTCACCCACGTTCATGGAAAAATGCGTATATCCGCTCTGCCAATGCGCGCGATACACCTTCGACCGCCAGCAAATCGCTCAGGTTCGCGCGACCTACCGCCTTGGCCGACCCGAAATGCGCAAGCAGTGCCCGCTTGCGCGCAGCACCGACACCGGGGACCTCATCCAGCGGCGTGGCTCCAACCGCCTTGGCCCGTTTGGCGCGGTGCGTACCAATGGCAAAGCGGTGCGCCTCGTCGCGCATGCGCTGGACGAAATACAACACCGGATCATTGTGCCGCAGCGCCATCGGCCGTTTGCCAACCCGGTGGAATTCTTCCTTGCCCGCGTCACGATCGACACCTTTCGCAACGCCAATCATAGGAATATCCTCGACCCCGTATTCGCGCATAATCGACACAACAGCGCTGACCTGCCCTGCGCCCCCGTCAATCAACAGCAGATCAGGCCACATGCCCAGCTTACGATCCGGATCTTCCTTCAGCAGCCGTTTGAACCGACGGGTCAGCACCTCTTTCATCATACCAAAGTCATCACCGGGGGTCAGATCGTCGCCCCGGATGTTGAACTTGCGGTATTGGTTTTTCATCATGCCGTCAGGCCCTGCGACAACCATGCCACCAACGGCATTGGTCCCTTGAATATGCGAGTTGTCGTACACTTCAATCCGCTGCGGGGGCGCGGGCAGATCGAACGCTTCGGCCAGACCTTTCAACAAGTTGGTCTGGGTCGCTGTCTCGGCCAGTTTACGCGCCAGCGATTCGCGCGCATTGCGCAGGGCACCATCGACCAGTTCTGCTTTTTCGCCCCGCTGCGGGACCAGCAATTCAACCTTGCGCCCCAGCTTGCCTGACAACGCATCCGCCATCAGGTCTGGATTCTCGATCTCGTTCGACAGGATCAACTGACGCGGCGGTTCGCGCGTGTCGTAGAATTGCCCGATGAACGCCTCAAGGACCTCGGCGGCGTCAACATCGGGGCCCACGCGCGGATAATAATCGCGGTTGCCCCAGTTTTGGTTCGCCCGAATGAAAAACACCTGAACGCAGGCCTGCCCCTGATCTAGATGCAGCGCGATGATATCGGCCTCGGACACCCCTTGCGGGTTGATGCCTTGCGCCGTCTGCACCTGAGTCAACGCCTTGATCCGGTCCCGCAGGGCAGCAGCGCGCTCGAACTCCATCTCTTCGGATGCCACCGCCATGTCCGCTGCAAGTCGCACCTGAATATCCGTTGATTTACCATTCAGGAACTTTTGCGCATCCTGCACCGTCTTGCGATACTCTTCGGGGGATATCTTGCCCACACAGGGGGCCGAACACCGTTTGATCTGATGTTGCAGGCAAGGCCGCGTGCGGCTTTCGAACATCGCATTCGAACAGTCGCGCAGCAAGAATACGCGCTGCAATTGGTTCAGCGTCCGGTTCACTGCACCCGCGCTGGCGAAAGGACCATAATAGTCGCCCTTTTCCTTTTTCGCGCCCCGGTGTTTCTTGATCTGCGGATAGTCCCCGTCCGCAGTGACCAAAATATTTGGAAAACTCTTGTCGTCGCGCAGCAAGACGTTGAACTTGGGCTTGAGCTGCTTGATCAGGTTCTGTTCCAGCAGCAGCGCTTCGGTTTCGGTTTTGGTGGTCAGAAACATCATCGAAGCAGTGTTCGAGATCATCCGCGCGATGCGTCCCGAATGCCCCGATGGCCGCGCGTAATTGCTGACCCGTGCGCGCAGATTACGTGCCTTGCCGACATACAAAACCCTGCTCTCGGAATCGAGCATACGGTACACACCTGGGGAGCCATCAATCGTCTTGAGATAGGATTGGATGACCTCATAGCCGGTCTTCGGGGTGTCGGTCGCGTCAGTCATTGATTCGGCTTCTTTGGCTTAAGTGCTGCAACAGGTTTGTCGCGGCGACAAGGTTAAACATACCCCCGACTCCTGTGGATAACTGTGCAGATAACTTTCTGTGAAATCCAATTTTTCCTTGTTTTTAACAGCCTTCCCGCAATCGCACAAATTTTAGGCAAATTTATAAGACGCTGTTTTAAAATGATATTTTTATTATATGTCTCCAAGTGACTGAAAACAGGCGCTATTTGTTACAGTTTTGTTAACGGCGTCAACCAAAGTGCAAAACTTTCGGCCGGGGACTTATTCCAGCCCCTGAACGTCAGGCGTTCTCCACGCCAGATGTTGCCCGCCGTCCGTGCATAGCAGCTGCCCTGTAACTGATGGTGCATCCAGAAAATAGCCCAAGGCGGCACTGATGTCTTCGGGGTTTGCACCACGCTCCAAGATCACCCGCGCACGTTGATTGGCGAAATGATCTTCGGTCTGTTTGGCACCTTTTAATGTGGGGCCGGGTCCGATTGCATTGACTCGCACCGACGGTGCCAACGCTTGGGCTGTGGTTTGGGTCATTGCCCAAAGCCCCATTTTGGCAATGGTATAGGTCATGAACTCAGGGGTCAGTTTGCGCACCCGCTGATCCAGCATGTTGACAATCAAGCCACTCCCCCGAGGTTCCCCCCTGTCGTCGATGTCAGCAACCAGACCCTGCGATGCCATTGCTTGGGTCAACACAAACGGTGCACGCAGATTGCTGCCGATATGCCGGTCCCAGCTTTCTTCGGTCGCAGTCGTGACGGTGTCATGTTCAAAGATCGACGCGTTATTGATCAGGCAGGTAATAGGCCCGCCCAGCGCCTCCAGCGCGCGGGGGAAAAGGCTTTGAGTCTCGTTTTCGTTCAGCAGATCAGCTTGCACTGCAACGCCACGCTGACCTTTTGCGGCAAGCTGAGCAACGACCTCGTCTGCGCCGTCGGACGACGTATTATAATGCACCGCAACATCAAAGCCGCGGTCACCCAGATACAGCGCCATGGCACGCCCCAGACGTGCGCCGGCCCCTGTCACCAATGCATTTTTCATGGCTAGGTCTCTCTTAAATCAAAACGATAGTCAGGTAGAGCGCGTAGATCGCGCAAAGCAAAACACCCCAGAGCCGCGTGATGTCCCGACCCAAATAAACGAACGGGATCAGTAACAGCGATGCGCCCAGCATGACCCAAAAGTCAAACCGCAGGAAT